>JANLOP010000079.1:0-6627 GCA_031366635.1 Betaproteobacteria bacterium
GCGGTGCAGGCGATGCTGGGCGAAAACGACGGCGCCTTCAGTTGGTGGCAACTGGTGCGGGTGCGCCTGCTGGCCATCGGCGTGGTGCTCGGCTGTGGCTTCCTGCTGTCGGTGGCGATGCTGGCGCAGGCCGCGTCGCTGTTCGCGTTGCGCTGGGTCGCCGGCGCCTGGCCGCTGCTTGCGCCACTGCTCGCCGCGGTCGAGACGCTGTGGTCCGGTGCGGTGATCGCGCTGCTGTTCGCACTGATGATCCGCTGGCTGCCAAATCGCCGGCTGCCGATGCGCCACGCACTGGCCGGTGCAGCGGTGGCGGCCGGGCTCTTCATGGTCGGCCGCTACGGCATCAGCCTGTACATCGCGACCACGGCCACCCAATCGGCTTTGGGTGCGGCGGGCTCGTTCGCGGCGCTGCTGGTGTGGGTCTACTGGTCGAGCCAGATCTTCCTGCTGGGCGCGGCGCTGGCGGTGGAACTCGGCCACCCGGCCGCGGCCGCGCACGACCCGGTGGTCACGATGCAGGCGCCCGACACCATGGAGCGCAACATCGTTCACTGACGAATTCAGCCGTTTATCGCGGCGTGCAGTTCCTCCGGGTGTCGTCGAGCATCAGATCAGCGGGCGCTGCGCCGGCCGACCATCGCCGTACAGGTCGGCCAGCTTCGCGAGCGCCTTCACGTCGAGCAACTGCAGGCGGCCGTCCTCGATGCGGTGCAAGCCGCGCCGCGCCAGCTTGCGCAAGGTCTTGTTGGTGTGCACCAGCGACAGGCCGAGGCCGTCGGCAATGTGTTGCTGCGTGAGCGGGAACGGCACGCCGCGCGCTGAACCACCGTCGGGCAGCAAGGCCGCGACCCGCTTGTACAACACGATCAGCAAGGTGGCGATGCGCTCTTCGGCGCTGCGCCGGCCCACCGACAGCAAGGTGTCATCGACGAGTGACTCTTCATGCGCCGTCAACCAGGTGATGTTGAAGCCCATGCTGGGCGACTGCCGGTGCAATTGCCACAGCGCATCGCGCTGGAAGACGCACAGCACGCTGTCGGTGAGGGTGACAACGCCGTGCGTGGCAGCGTCGCCCATTTTTTGCTGCACACCGATGAAATCGCCGGCCAGCAAGAAGTTCAGTATCTGGCGCCGGCCGTCGCTCAGCGTCTTGTAGCGGAAGGCCCAGCCGCTGAGCAGGGTGTACAGCGGCGCGTCGGTCTGGCCCTCGTGGATCAGCGCGGTGTCGGCGGGCAGGCGCAGCTCGCGCCGCTTCAGTGATTGCACCAGCGCCGTCTCGTCGGCGCTTTGCTCGATGAACAGCGGCAGGCGCCGCAGCGGGCATTCAACGCAGGGGGTGTCGGCCATGCGCTATCTTGCCTCGGCTGGGCGGCGTCGCCGACGGCGGGTTCAAGGGCGCACGGCCGGGGTTTCCACCAGCAGGCCGGCGGCGCGCTGCGCCAGATACGCCTCCAGCGCCAGCCACTCGGGCGCGTCGGGGGCAAACGGCTCGGCCCGCACGCCCACCACGCAGCCGCGCAGCCGGCGCTGCAGGCTGCCCAGGCCCTGCCATTCCAGCCGGTAGGTGGGGTAGCCGGTGGCGTGCCCCTGCGGGATGGTGGCGCCGCCCAGCCGCTGGCCTGCGCGCTGGTCATGGCAGTGGGCGCAGGCGAGGTTGAGCTGGCCCAGCCGCTGGCCCCACAGCGCCTGGCCCTGGGCGCGCAGCGGCGCCAGCCGGGCGTCGGCGGGCGGTGCGACCGGGAAGCCGCGCGATTGAAAGCCCAGGTAGGCAGTGAGCGCCAGCAGGTCGGCATGCTCGGTGGCCAGCGGCGCGGCTTGCTGGTGGCGCTGGCGGCAGGCGTTGATGCGGCCGGCCAGGTTGATCGGCTGCGCGTCGGTGGCGGGGCGGGGCGGGTGGGCGGATGGGTTGGAAGACGGGCCGGCGGCGGTCGGGGCCGCGCTTTCGGCGGGGTTTGCGGCAGCGTTTGCGGCAACGTTTTCGGCAACGTTCGCGGCTGCACTCCAGGCCGGGTAGCGGGCGGCCACGCCGGGCAGGGTCTGGGCCGGGTCGCCGTGGCAGTCGGCGCAGCTTTTACCGGCGCTGCCGGTGGCCGTGCGCCACAGCGCTGCGCCGTCCTGCACCCACAGCAGCGCCGGGTTCTGCCGGTCGTCGCGCTGCAGGGCTTGCAGCGCCGGGCTCATGTCGTCCAGGCCGGAGTGGCGGGGGTCGGGGCTGGCGGCCGGGTGGGCTGCCGGCTGGGCGGCCAGGGCCAGCGGCAGCAGCGCGAGGGCGAGCCAGAGGCGGTGGCGGTGGCGGTGGCGGGGCTGGCGGCCGGGCCGGCCCGGCAAAACCAGCCCGCTCATGCCAGCACCACCAGCGCCCGCGTCTCCACATGCCCAAAGCCGTTGTCGCCCAGCCACTCAAAGCGCAGGCTGCCCGGCCCATCGGCCCGCGCCCAAAACGCCAGATACGGGTTGGCGGCAATCGCCGGGTACAGGTCCACCGCGCACACCAGCACCCCGTCGAGTTGGCACTCGAAGCGCGTGACCAGGCTGCGCGGCACGACATTGCCAAAGCCGTCCGGCCGCAGGCCGTTCTCCATCGCATGGCCGAGCAGGGCGCGCACCTCAAAAGCCTCACCCCGGCGCACGCTGGCGGGCAGGTGGATCAGTGCGCGGGGTTTTGCAGCGTCGGCCATCGCGGGTCAGCCCTCCAATCAGCTTTCAACACAGGCGGCCAGCGTGACGACCACGTCCACATGGTGCGACCACAGGCTGCCGTCGGCCAGCCGGGCCAGCGCCACCAGTTGCTGCGATGTGGCCAGCCGGATGCGCGCGCTGCCCTCGGCCCGGGCGCTGGCCGGCCCGAAGGTGAAGCGCACCACGTCGCGCTGCGGGTTGCGCTGGTTGAAGACGATGATCTCTTGCACCCGGTCGGTGGCGCTCATCGGGCTGGCCATGCGCACGGTGATCGGCACGGCGTTGCCGTTTTCCACCAGCGGGGCAATGTCGAGGGTGACGCGGCCCTCGGTCACCGGCAGGCCGCCAGCCCAGTGCCGCTGCATCTCGTCCAGCGTGCTGGCGGCCGAGACGGCGTGCGCGGCCCGGCCGGGCAGCAGCAAGACCAGGCCGCCGGCAGCGGCGCCCAGCCAGCGCCGGCGCGCCGGGCGTGGCGGATGTGCTGGGTCTGCCGGGTCTGCCGCATCTGCGGTATCTGCCGTATGTGCGGTATCTGCCGGGCGTGCCGGGCGTGCCGGGTGATCCCCAGCGTGGCGTGGCGGGCGGCTCATCGCAGGCTGGCCAGGTAGGCCACCACGTCGTCGATCTGCGCCGGTGCCAGCAGGGCACGGCCTTGCAGAGCCGATGCGACCCGCGTCAACCCGGCGCTGCGGCCGTAGGCCGGCATCACGCTGTCGGGGTTGAAGCGCTCGGGCGTCAGCAGATGCTGGCGCAAGTCATCGGCGCTGTAGCGCATGCCCACCCCCGCCAGCGGCGGGCCCAGCGTGCCTTGAAGGTGGTCGGGCTGGCCGGGCAGCGCGTGGCACAGCCCGCACAGGCCCTGCTGGCGGCTGGCCACCAGCAGGGCGCCGCGCGCCGGGTTGCCCGCGCCACTGCTGGCCGGGGTTTTGGCCGGCGCGGCCGCTGTCTGGGTCTGGGCCAGCACGGGCGTGCTGGCCAGCATCAGCAACAGCGTTAACCCGGCGGCCCTCACGCCTGCCTCAGGTTTTGGTTTTTGATCGGCAGGCTGCGGATGCGCTGGCCGGTGGCGGCAAAAATCGCATTCAGCACCGCCGGGGCGGCGACCGCAATCGTCGGCTCACCGACGCCGCCCCAAAAGCCGCCCGACGGCATGACGATGGTTTCCACCGAAGGCATTTGCGCCATCTGCAAGGCCGGGTAATCGTGGAAGTTGCTTTGCTGGACGCGGCCTTTGTCCAGCGTGATCTCGCCAAACAGCGCGGCCGACAAGCCGTAGGCAAACGAGCCCTCCACCTGGGCCTGGATCTGCTGCGGGTTGACGGCGTGGCCACAGTCGGTGGCGGCGACGATGCGGTGCACCGTCAGCGCACCGTCGGCGCTGACCGAGACCTCGGCGCAAGCCGCCACATAGCTGCCAAAGCCCATGATCTGGGCCAGGCCGCGGTGCACCGTTTGGCCGTGGATCGGCGCGGCCGGCTGGCCCCAGCCGGCGCGCTGGGCCACCGCGTCCAGCACCGCCAGGTGTTTGGGTGAGCCGGCCAGCAACTGCCGGCGCAGCGCCAGCGGGTCTTGCTTCGTGGCGTGGGCAATCTCGTCGATAAAGCATTCGAGGTAGATCGCGTTGTGGTTCAAGTTGACGCCGCGCCAGAAGCCCGGCCGCAGCGGCGGGTTGCGCATCGCGTGGTCGATCAGCAGGTGGGGGATGGCGTAGCCCAAAGCGCCCTCGGCACCACCCGCCGACAGGCCCTGGAACGCCACCGGGTCTTTGCCGTCTTGCAGCAACTGCGGCAGCAGCGCGGCCACGATGGACTGGCCCGACAGCCGCATGTGCAGCGCCGTGAGCCGGCCCTGGCCATCGAGCCCGGCGCGCAATTTGCACTGCGTCACCGGGTGGTAGAAGCCGTGCTGCATGTCCTCCTCCCGGCTCCAGATCAGCTTGACGGGCGTGCCCGGCAGCGCCTTGGCAATCAGCACCGCTTGCCGCACCCAGTCGGTGGCGCCGCGCCGGCCAAAGCCACCGCCGAGGTGGATTTTGTAGACCTCGCACTGCGCGGCCGGCAGGCCCGACGCCTCCGCCGTGGCGGCCAGTGCGGCCTCGCCGTTTTGGGTGGGGGTCCAGACCTCGCAGCGCGCGTCAGCCGCCAACGCGGTGCCGGCGGCGGGCCGCGCCGTGCCCGGCGTGAATCGGGCGGTGGCGTTCATCACCTCCATCGTGGCGTGGTTCTGGTATGGGTAGCTGTACACCGCTTCAATCGTACGGGCCGCGCCGGCCAGGGCCTGTCTGGGCTGGCCGGCCAAGGTGCCGACAAAGGCATCCGCTGCGTCCAGACCGGCCTTCAGTTGAGCGGCGATGTCCGCGCTGTTGAGTTGGGCGTTCGGGCCCTCGTCCCACTCGATGGTCAGTGCGTCGAGCGCGGTCTTGGCCCGCCACCAGGTGTCGGCCACCACCGCCACCGCGCTGTCGCCCACTGCCAGCACGGCCTTGACGCCGCGCCGGCCGCTGATGCTGGCGGCATCAAAACGCCGCACCTTGCCGCCCACCACCGGGCAATCGCGGATCGCGGCGTTCAGCATGCCGGGCAATTGCAGGTCCATGCCGTAGACCTGGGCGCCGGTGGTTTTGGCCAGCGTGTCGAGCCGGGGCAGGGGTTGGCCGGCAATCGTCCAGTCTTTCGGGTTTTTCAGCGCCACCTCGGTGGGCGCTTTGAGCTGGGCCGCCGCGGCCGCCACCTGGCCGTAGCGCACTTGCCGGCCGCTGGGGCCGTGCGTGATGACGCTGGCCGCCGCCCGGCAGTCGGCCACCGGCACGGCCCAGGCGTCGGCCGCCGCCTGCACCAGCATCATGCGGGCGGCCGCGCCGCCTTTGCGAACGTAATCGTGCGACTCGCGGATGCCCCGGCTGCCGCCGGTGGAGAAATTGCCCCAGATGCGCTTGCGCGCCAGGTTCTGGCCGGGCGTGGGGTATTCGGTGCTCACCTTCGACCAGTCGCAATCCAGCTCTTCGGCCACCAGTTGGGCCAGGCCGGTGAGCGTGCCCTGGCCCATTTCGCTGCGGGCGATGCGCACCACCACCGTGTCGTCGGGCTTGATCAGCACCCAGCAGTTGATCTCGGGGGTGGCGCCGGCCGGCGCGTTGACCTGTGCGTTGGCCTGCGTGTTGACTTGCGCCCGTGCCGCCGGCAGGTGAAAACTGAGCATCAGCCCGCCCGCGCTGGCGGCGCTGGTGGCGATGAAGTGGCGGCGGGTGAGCGCGGCGCCGGTCGTGCGGGCGGCGCCGGCGGTGCTGGCGGTATCGAGGGTGTCAGCAGTGCTGGCGGTAGTCTTGCTGGCAGCCGCGGTGTTTTTCATCATCCGCCCCGTCAAGCCTGGCCGGCCCGGGCCACCAGCAGGATGCCGGCCTGCACCCGGTTGTAGGTGCCGCAGCGGCAGATATTGGTCATCGCCTCGCGGATATCGGCCACGCTGGGATTGGGCTTGGCCTGGAGCAGCGCGGCCGCCGCCATCAACATGCCCGACTGGCAGAAGCCGCACTGCGGCACATCCAGCGTCACCCAGGCTTTTTGCAGCGGGTGCTGGCCGTTGGGCGACAGGCCCTCGATGGTGACGATCTTCTCGCCCGGCCCGACGCTGGCCGCCGGCCGCACGCAAGAGCGGATGGCCACGCCGTCGATGTGCACCGTGCAGGCGCCACACTGGGCGATGCCGCAGCCGTATTTGGTGCCGGTCAGGCCGAGCTGCTCGCGCAGCACCCACAGCAGCGGCGTGTCGGCGTCGGCATCGTGTTGCCGGGCGCGGCCGTTGACGTTCAAGCTGGGCATCGGGGGGTTTCCTCGGGTGGGGGCAGCGGTGGCCGCGCCCGCATCATGCCCCCGCCCGACGGCCCGGGCGCCAGTGCCGCCCGACAGCCAGCGCTGCGGCCCGGCTATTGGGCGGCTGAATCCGGCGGCC
>JANLOP010000090.1:0-28790 GCA_031366635.1 Betaproteobacteria bacterium
GCCGGCAGGCTGAGGTTGATCTTCTTCAACGCATGGAAGCCGCCGTAATAAAAATTGAGATCACGCACCGAAATCTTGGCTTTCTCGGTGATTTTGGTGTCCACGCGGGCGTCCATGTCGAAATCCTCAATGCTTGTTGCGGAAGAACACCCGGGCGGCGATGTTGAGCGCCAGCACCCCGATCGTGATCAAGAACACCCCCGCCCAGGCCAGCTTCTGCCAGTTCTCGTACGGGCTCATGGCGAATTTGAAGATCGTCACCGGCAGGCTGGCCATCGGCTGGGTCAGGTCACTGGTCCAGAACTGGTTGGACAGCGCGGTGAACAGCAGCGGCGCCGTCTCACCCGAGATGCGCGCAATGGCCAGCAGAATGCCGGTGAGCACACCGGCGCGCGCCGCCTTCAACGTCACCGACGAGATGACAATCCATTTGGGCGTGCCCAATGCATAGGCCGCTTCGCGCAGCGCATTCGGTATCAGGCTGAGCTTGTTCTCGGTGGTGCGGATGACGACCGGGATCACTATCAGCGCCAGCGCCAGCACCCCCGCAAAACCGGAGAAGCTTTTGAGCTGAGCCACCACCACCGAGTAGATGAACAGCCCGATCACGATGGACGGGGCCGACAGCAGGATGTCGTTGATAAAGCGCGTCACGCTGCCGAGCCAGGTTTTCTGGCCGTATTCCGCCAGGTAGATGCCGGCCATCACGCCGATGGGCGTGCCCAGCAGCGTGGCCAGCCCGGCCATCACCACCGAGCCGAAGATCGCATTCGCCAGCCCGCCCGTCTCGGCCTGGGGCGGCGGCGTCATCTCGGTGAAGACCATCAGGTTCAACCCGCCCAGGCCAAGCCGGAAGGTCTCAAACAATATCCACAGCAGCCAGAACAGGCCAAACGCCATCGCGCCAATGGCCAGCGTCAACGCCACGGCATTGACGATTTTGCGGCGGCGGTGCTTGGCCTGCCGGCCCGCCTGCTGGGCGGCGGTAAAGCCAACGGCGGGCGTGGCGGCCAAGGCGGTTAGGGTTGGCGCGCCGCTCACGTCCGGGTTCCTTCGCTTTTGCGCAACTGCGACAGCAGCAGCTTGGACAGCGTCAGCACCACAAACGTGATGAAGAACAACACCAGCCCGAGGTAGATCAACGACGCCTGGTGCAAGCCCTCGCCGGCCTCGGCAAACTCATTCGCCAGCGCCGAGGTGATGCTGTTGGCGGCCTCAAACAGCGACAGCGAATTGAGCTGGTTGAAGTTGCCGATGACAAACGTCACGGCCATCGTCTCGCCCAGCGCCCGGCCCAGGCCCAGCATGATGCCGCCCACCACCCCGGCCTTGGTGTAGGGCAACACCACTTTGGAGACCACCTCCCACGTGGTGGCGCCCAGGCCGTAGGCCGACTCTTTGAGCATCGGCGGCGTCACCTCAAACACATCGCGCATGACCGAGGCGATGAAGGGGATGACCATGATGGCCAGGATGATGCCGGCCGACAGCAGGCCGATGCCCACCGGCGCGCCCGAGACGAATGCGCCCAGCACCGGCACGCCCTTGAACGCGGCTTGCAGCGGCTGCTGCACGTAGGTGGACAAGATCGGGCTGAACACCAGCAAGCCCCACATGCCGTAGACGATGGACGGCACCGCCGCCAGCAGCTCGATGGCGATGCCCAGCGGGCGTTTCAGCCAACCGGGCGCCATCTCGGTGAGGAAGATCGCGATACCGAAGCTCACCGGCACGGCGATCAGCAACGCGATGAACGAGCTCATCAACGTGCCGTAAATCATCACCAGGCCGCCAAAGTTCTCTTTGACCGGGTCCCACTCGGTGGACCACAAAAAGCCCAGACCGAAGTGCTGGATCGCCGGGGCGGCGCCAATCAGCAGCGAGACGATGATGCCGGCCAGCAGCGACAGCGTGAGCCAGGCCGCGCCGTGCGCCAGCAGCGAGAACACCTTGTCGGCCCACGGCGCGATGCGGCGCCGCTCGGGCAGCTTTTGCTGCGTGGCAGCGCGGTCAGACGACGGGTAGGGGCTGGCAGGAAGGGTTGCGGCCACAAGGCCTCCGCTGGGCATGAATGAACGCAGGGATGAACGCTGGAATGAATGCGGGGACGAACGCCCGGACGAGGGCGACATTGCACCCGCCAGCACGGTTTGCCGCGCCCGCCAGCATCATTTGTAGGCGATGGCTTTGCCCGCAGCGTCTTTGATGTTGGCGGCCCAATGCTTGCGCACCAGTTCTTTCACGGCTGCCGGCAGCGGCACGTAATCCAGATCATCGGCGGTCTGGTCGCCGTTGCCGTAGGCCCAGTCAAAAAACTTCAGCGCGTTACTGGCGTTCACCGGCTTGTCCTGGGTTTTGTACATCAGGATGTAGGTCGGGTTGGTGATCGGCCAGGCGTCTTTGCCGGGCTGGTCGGTGGTGATCTGGAAGAAGGTCTTGGTCCAGTCGGCGCCGGCCGCAGCGGCCTTGAAAGCGTCGTCGCTGGGCTTGACGAAATTGCCGTCCTTGTTGCGCAGCAAGGTGTAGGTCATCTTGTTTTGCTTGACGTAAGCATATTCAAGGTAGCCGATCGAATTGGGCAGGCGCTGCACATAGGCCGCCACGCCCTCATTGCCCTTGCCGCCGACACCCAACGGCCAGTTCACCGCCGTGCCCTCACCCACTTTGGCCTTCCACTCGGGATTCACCTTTGACAGGTAGTTGGTGAAAATGAAGCTGGTGCCGGAGCCATCGGCCCGGCGCACCACCGAGATGTCGGCCGCCGGCAGCGGCACGCCGGGGTTCAGCGCGGTGAGCGCGGCGTCGTTCCATTTGGTGATCTTGCCAAGATAGATATCGCCCAGCACCGTGCCGGTGAGCTTGATCTGGCCCGGCGTGATGCCGGCGATGTTGATCACCGGCACCACACCGCCGATCACCGTGGGGAACTGGATCAGGCCGTCTTTGGCCAGCTCGTCATCGGGCAGCGGCATGTCGGACGCGCCAAAATCGACAGTTTTTGACTTGATCTGCTTGATGCCAGCGCCCGAGCCCACCGACTGGTAGTTGATGCGGGCACCGCTGGCCTTGTGGTAGGCATCGGCCCATTTGGCATAGATCGGCGCCGGAAAGGTGGCGCCGGCGCCGGTGACGTCCTGGGCGCTGGCCAGCAGCGGGGCCAAAGCGACGGCGGCCAGCGCGGCACGGAACAACATTGAGGTCATGGGCAGGGTCACGGGGGTGGTCACGGACAAACGCCTTTCAGCTTGTGGGGTGGGCAAAAATGCGCCAGAACCGCACTCTAGGCAGCGCTTGTGACAACGGCGTGACCGGCTGTCATATTTCAAACCAGTGTCACGACACTGTCATTTGACAGGGCCGAACAGCCAGCCAATGCCCCACCCCAACCCAGGCTCAGGCTTTTGCCGCCGCCACCAGCCGCTCGGCAAGGCGCCGGCCCTGGCCCGCATCACGTGCCTCGACCATCACGCGCAGCACCGGCTCGGTGCCCGAGGCGCGGATCAGCACTCGCCCCAGGCCCGCCAGTTCGGCCTCGACCGCCCGGGTTTCAGCCGCGAGTTGGTTGTTTTGTTGCCAATTTGCCAGATCGGCCAGGCTGGCCAGCCGCACATTGAGCAAGGTCTGCGGGAACAGCGTCACCTCACTGAGCATGTCGGCCAGCGAGGCTTTGGCGCGCTGGGTGGCCTGCAACACCTGCAACGCGCTGACGATGCCATCGCCGGTGGTGTGCTTGTCCAGCGCCAGCAGGTGGCCCGAGCCCTCACCGCCCAGCAGCCAGCCGCGGGCGGCCAGCTCTTCAAGCACGTAGCGGTCGCCCACCTTGGCCCGCACCAGCGCGACGCCCCGGGCCTTGAGCGCCAGCTCCACCGCCATATTGGTCATCAGCGTGCCCACCGCGCCCGGCACGGCGTGGCCCTGGGCCAGCCGGTCCAGCACCATCGCGTACAGCAATTCATCGCCGTTGAACAACCGGCCGGTGCGGTCAACCAGTTGCAGGCGGTCAGCATCACCATCGAGTGCCACGCCGTAGTCGGCGCCGTGCTCGGCCACCGCAGCCACCAGGGCCTGCGGCGCAGTGGCGCCAAAACCGGCGTTGATGTTGATGCCGTCGGGCTGGCAGCCGATGGCCACCACTTCGGCGCCCAGCTCATGGAACACCTCGGGCGCCACTTGGTAGGCCGCGCCATGGGCCGCGTCGATCACCACCTTCAGGCCGCGCAGCGACAGGTCTTTGCCCACCGTGCCCTTGCAGAACTCGATGTAGCGGCCGCGTGCATCGTCCAGCCGGCGGGCTTTGCCCAGCGTGGCCGAATCCACCCACTGCGGCGGCTCAGCCAGCGCGGCCTCGACCGCCAACTCCCATTCGTCGGGCAGTTTTTCGCCTTTGGCCGAGAAAAACTTGACGCCGTTGTCGGGGTAGGCGTTGTGTGAGGCGCTGATCACCACGCCCAGATCGAGCCGCAGCGCCCGCGTCAGGTAGGCCACACCCGGCGTGGGCAGCGGGCCGGTGAGCAGGGTGTCCACCCCGGCCGAAGACAGGCCGGCCTCCAGTGACGACTCGATCATGTAGCCCGATATCCGGGTGTCCTTGCCAATCAGCGCCGTGGGCCGGCTGCTGTTGCGGCGCAGCACCCGGCCCACCGCATGGCCCAGCCGCAGCATGAAATCGGGCGTGATCGGCGCCTGGCCCACGGTGCCGCGAATGCCGTCGGTGCCGAAAAATTGTCTTGTCATTTTTGGAGGTCCCTGTTTGCAAAAAAAAGAAATCAATCCGGCAGCGGGCCCGCGCTCGTCGGCGGCAGCAAGCCTGCGGTCAATGGCGGCAGCAAGCCTGCTGTCATTGGCGGCAGCAAGCCTGCTGCGGACCAAACCTTGAGCGCGTCCACCGTGGCGGCCACGTCATGCACCCGCAGCACCTGGCCGCCCCGCTGCACACTGGCCAGCGCGGCTACCACGCTGGGCACCAGCCGGTCGGCCACCGGCCGGCCCGTCAACGCACCCAGCGTCGATTTTCTCGACCAGCCCAGCAGCAGTGGCTGGCCCAGCGCCAGCAACTCGGCCTGGCGTTGCAGCAGGGCCCAGTTGTGGGCAGGCGTTTTGCCAAAGCCAATCCCGGGGTCGAGCGTGATGCGGTTGAGCGCCACCCCAGCGCCGTGCACTTGCGCCAGGCGCCGGGCCAGCCAGGCGGCCACCTCAATCACCACATCACCGGCGTAGTGGGTGAATTGCTGCATCGTGCCCGGCTCACCTTGCATGTGCATCAGACAGACGCCACACGTCGGGTGCGCCGCCACCACCGCCAGCGCACCCGGCCGGGCCAATGCGCGCACATCGTTGACGACGTCGGCGCCCAGATCGAGGGCCGCCTGCATCACCTCGGGCCGGCTGGAGTCCACCGACACCGCGATGCCCAAAGTCACGGCATGGCGCAGCACCGGCAACACCCGGGCCAGCTCTTCTTGCAAATCCGGCTGACGGGCACCGGGGCGGGTGGATTCACCGCCGATGTCCAGCAAGTCAGCGCCGTCGCGCAGCAACTGGTCGCAGTGCGCCTTGGCCGCGTCGGCGCTGCCGTGCTGGCCGCCGTCGGAAAACGAATCGGGCGTGACGTTGACGATGCCCATCACCTGCGGCCGGCGCAGATCGATCAGAAAACGGCTGGTCTGCCAGTGCGTCAAACGATGAACCCGGCTTGTCAATCAACCAAGAGAACGGGGCCCGAGGGCCCCGTGTTGCACGATGAAAACGATGCCGTCAGACGACAGTGGCCGGCGCAGCGTCGGCGCTGACCGGCCCGCTGCCGCTGGCCGGGCCAGAGCCGGTACTGCGGGTGCGGTCGTTCGGCGTCCAGTCCTTCGGCGGGCGCGGTTGCTTGCCGGTCATGATGTCTTCGATCTGCTCGGCATCGATGGTTTCCCACTCCAGCAGGGCCTTGGCCAGCGAGTGCATCTTGTCCTGGTTGCCCTCGATGTGCTTGCGGGCGATGGTGTACTGCTCATCGATGATGCGGCGGATCACCGCGTCCACCTTGCGCATCGTCTCCTCCGACATATTGGTGGTTTTGGTCACCGAGCGGCCGAGAAACACTTCGCCCTCGTTCTCGGCATAGACCATCGGGCCCAACTCGTCGGTCATGCCGTAGCGGGTGACCATGTCGCGGGCAATTTGCGTGGCGCGCTCGAAGTCGTTGCTGGCGCCAGTAGTCATCTGGTGCATGAACACTTCTTCAGCAATACGGCCACCAAACAGCACAGAAATGGTGGACAGCATGCGCTCTTTGTCAAGGCTGTAGCGGTCGCCCTCGGGCAATTGCATCGTCACGCCCAATGCCCGGCCGCGCGGGATCACGGTGACTTTGTGCACCGGGTCGGTCTTGGGCATCAGCCGCGCCACCAGCGCGTGGCCGGCCTCGTGGTAGGCGGTGTTGCGCCGCTCGTCCTCGGGCATGACCATGCTCTTGCGCTCGGGGCCCATCATGATCTTGTCTTTGGCCTTCTCGAAATCGACCATTTCGACCACCCGGCCACTGCGACGCGCGGCAAACAGCGCCGCTTCATTCACCAGGTTGGCCAGATCAGCGCCCGAGAAACCCGGCGTGCCACGGGCCAGCAAATCGGCCCGGATGTCTTGGCCGATGGGCACCTTGCGCATGTGCACATTCAAAATCTGCTCACGGCCGCGCACATCGGGCAGCGTGACATAAACCTGGCGGTCAAAGCGGCCCGGGCGCAGCAGCGCCGGGTCAAGAATGTCGGGCCGGTTGGTGGCCGCCATCACGATGACGCCGACGTTGGTCTCGAAACCGTCCATCTCGACCAACATCTGGTTGAGTGTTTGCTCACGCTCGTCATTGCCGCCGCCCAGACCAGCGCCGCGATGCCGGCCCACGGCGTCGATTTCGTCGATAAAGATGATGCAGGGCGCGCTTTTCTTGGCCTGCTCAAACATGTCGCGCACCCGGGCCGCACCCACGCCGACAAACATTTCAACAAAGTCAGAGCCCGAAATCGAGAAAAACGGCACTTTGGCCTCACCGGCAATGGCTTTGGCCAGCAAGGTCTTGCCGGTGCCAGGAGGGCCGACCAACAGCACACCGCGCGGGATACGGCCACCCAGCTTCTGGAATTTTTGCGGGTCTTTCAAGAAATCAACCAACTCCTTGACTTCTTCTTTGGCCTCGTCGCATCCGGCCACATCGGCAAAGGTGGTGGAGTTGTTGGCCTCGTCCAGCATGCGGGCCTTGCTCTTGCCAAAGCTGAACGCGCCGCCTTTGCCCCCGCCCTGCATCTGGCGCATGAAGTACACCCAGACGCCGATCAACAGCAACATCGGCCCCCAACTGACGAGCAGGCTGACCAGCAGCGACGGCTCTTCACGCGGTTTGACGTCAAACTTGACGCCGCTGGCAATCAGGTCGCCCACCAGCCCGCGATCAAGATACGTGGCGGTGGACCGGATGCGCTTGTCGTCATTGGTGACGGCCAAAATCTCGGTGCCGCCATTGCCCTCTTGCAAGGTGACAACCTTGATGCGCTTGGCACGCACCTCTTCGAGGAAATCGGAATACCCGACCATCGAGCCCGAAGACACCCCGCGGTCAAACTGCTTGAACACGGTGAACAGCACGAGTGCAATCACCAGCCAAACAGCGACCTTCGAGAACCATTGATTGTTCACTGCGGCTCCTTCAGCCTAAATTCTTCAAATTCCGCCAAACCGGATGGCTTGTCGCGGCGCATCTCGCAGCTTTGCAACATGGCACCGCAGGTGCCCCGCTTCAACGTGATATGAGGTCAATTCTAGACCAGTCAAGCCCCCGCAACCGGCGGGCTGGCACGCGGTGAAAGGGGTGAATTGCGGCGCAATTCACCCCGAGTCAATGCCGCGCCATCTTTACCTCACCCGCTTCTCAGACCGAGCCCCACCAAATAGGTTTCAGCCGATTTGTCGCGTGACGATTTCGGCTTGATCGGCTTGACCACCCGAAACTGCGCCTTGAAGCGCTCAACCAAGGGGCTGTAGCCGCTGCCGTGGAACACCTTGGCCACCAGCGCGCCGCCGGGTTTGAGGTGGCTTTGCGCAAAGTCGAGCGCCAGCTCGACCAAGTGCTCAATGCGGGCGGCATCTGACGCCTCGATGCCCGACAGATTGGGCGCCAGATCCGACACCACCACATCCACCGCCCGGCCGGCCACCATGTCGTGCAGTTGAGCCAACACCGCCTCTTCGCGAAAATCACCCTGGATGAACTGCACGCCCTCAATGGCCTCCATCGGCAGAATGTCGAGCGAGATGATGGTGCCCAACAACTCACCCACCGCCGCGCCGCCCGCGCCCACCACCTTGGGCGCAAACCGGCGCCGCAGGTACTGGCTCCAGGCACCGGGCGCCGAGCCCAGATCGACGACCACCTGGCCGGGCTTGATCAAGCCCAGCAGCTCGTCGATTTCTTTCAGTTTGTAGGCGGCACGCGAGCGGTAGCCCTCACGTTTGGATTGCTTGACATACGGGTCGTTGATGTAGTCGTGCAGCCACGCCTTGTTGAGCTTTTTGCTTTTGGAATTGATCTTCATGGCCGGGGGATAATACGGGGATGTCTGCACTTCATTTAACGCCCGCCGAACGCAAAAACAAGCGTGGCGATGCCCATCACCTTGACCCGGTGGTGACCATCGGCGCCGAGGGTTTGAGCGATGCCATTTTCAAAGAGGCCGATCTGGCCTTGCGCGCCCACGGCCTGATCAAGGTGCGCATGTTTTCCGATTCCCGGCTTGACCGTGACGCCGCGCTGGCCGCGCTGGCCGACAAGCTGGGCGCTGCACCGGTGCAGCACATCGGCAAGCTGCTGGTGCTGTGGCGGCCGATGCCCGAGAAGGCCAAGGTCGAGCGCGACGGCGGACCGGCCGGGCCCCGGGTGGTGAAGATCCTGAAATTTTCCAAAAGCGGCAACCACCGGGCGCAGATCAAGAAAATCACCGTTTTTGGCAACCAGCGGGTGACGGCGGCTGGTGAGATCAAACGGGCCCGGGTGCGGGTGACCAGCGTCAAGAAGAAGGCGCAGGGCTGACATTGGCCAGCCTGGCCGGCTGGGTTGCCCGCCAGGCCAGTAGCAGCACCAGCGCGGTTTTCAGCCCGAAAAGGCCAAAACTGAGCGCATGCAACTGGCCAAAGCTGAAAGCGCCCTGCCCTGCACGTGCCGCCGGCATTAGGGTCTGCACGCCAAAGTAGCCGGCCACGGTGCAAAACACCGTGCCCAGCAGCAGCAGCATCTCGGGGCTCAACACCGAGCCCCGGCCGGATAACACCGCCCCCAGCGCCCGCCACCGCACCAGCGCCAGCAGCAGCCCAGCCAGCACCAGGCTGAGCCACGCCTCTTGCACAAAGATGCGCGCCACCACCCGGCCGGCTTCGGCCCGGTCAAGCAGCGCAAACGGCGCCGGGGTGGCGATCAGCGCAATGCACAGCAGCGCGCCAGCCCACAGCGCGGGCAACAGGCGGCGCAGGCGATCAGCCAAGCGCAAACTCGGCTTTGAGCCGGCACTCAAACGTAGCGCACTTCCACGATTTCATAGCGTTTCACGCCACCCGGCGCATGCACCTCGGCCACATCACCGGCCTCTTTGCCGATCATTGAGCGGGCAATCGGTGAGCTGATCGAGATCAGCCCCTTTTTCAGGTCGGCTTCGTCATCGCCGACGATCTGGTAAGTCACTTCCTGGCCGCTGGCCTCTTCCTCAAGATCGACGGTGGCGCCAAACACCACCCGGCCGCCAGCGTCCAGCGACGACGGATCGATGATTTGCGCGGCCGCCAGCTTGCTTTCCACCTCCAGGATGCGGCCTTCGATGAAGCCTTGCTTGTCTTTGGCAGCCTCGTATTCGGCGTTCTCTGACAAATCGCCCTGGGCCCGGGCTTCGGAGATGGCCCGGATCACCGCATGGCGCTCCACCGTCTTGAGCTGGTGCAGTTCTGTCTTGAGTTTTTCGGCGCCGCGCCGGGTGATGGGGATGGTGGCCATGCGGGCCTCCTGAGGGCAGGCAGACAAAACAAATCCGCCGCGCTGGGCACCCGGCAAGTGGGGCGCGAAGGCGGCGGAACGGAAAAAACGAAGACGCTGATGGAGTTTAAGTCAACTCGGCATGCAGTTCTTGCAGGCTGCGCACGCTGATGTCGCTGCGGTGCTTCATCGCCTCGGTGGCGGCCTCACAGCCGGCCATCGTGGTGTAGTAAGTCACCCGGTTGGCCAGTGCCGCCGTGCGGATGTAGCGCGAGTCGGCAATCGCGGTCCGGGTTTCGTCCACGGTGGTGAACACCAACTGGATTTCACCGCCCTTGATCAGATCGGCAATGTGCGGCCGGCCATCCATCACCTTGTTCACCACCTTCACCGCAATGCCGGCCGCTGCAATTGCCGCGGCCGTGCCTTTGGTGGCCACCACCGCAAAGCCCAGCGCCACCAAGTCACGCGCCACGCCCACGGCCCGGCCCTTGTCACCGTTCTTGACGGTGATCACCACCGTGCCTTTGGTGGGCAGGCGGGAGCCGGCGCCGAGCTGGCTTTTCAGCATCGCCTCGCCAAAGGTGACGCCCACGCCCATCACCTCGCCGGTGGACCGCATTTCCGGCCCGAGGATGCTGTCCACGCCCGGAAACTTGTTGAACGGAAACACCGCTTCCTTGATGCTGAAGTACGGCGGAATCACCTCGCGCGGCGGCTGGCCGTTGCGGCTGCGTTGGTCGGTCAATTTCTGCCCGGCCATGCAGCGGGCCGCAATCTTGGCCAGTTGTTGGCCTGTTGCCTTGCTCACATACGGCACGGTGCGTGAGGCCCGCGGGTTGACTTCCAGCACATAAACCACCGCGTTGGCGCCGTCGCCCGAGACATCACCCTGGATCGCAAACTGCACATTCATCAGCCCCACCACCTTCAGCGACAGTGCCATCACGGTGGTCTGGCGGCGCAATTCGTCTTGCAGCGCGCGGGGCAAGGTGTAGGGCGGCAGTGAGCAGGCCGAGTCACCCGAGTGCACTCCCGCCTGCTCGATGTGCTCCATGATGCCGCCGATCATCACCGCCTCGCCGTCGCTGATGCAGTCCACATCCACCTCAATGGCGTCGTCGAGAAAGCGGTCCAGCAGCACCGGCGATTTGTCGCTGACGCGCACCGCCTCGCGCATGTAGCGCTCCAGGTCTTTGTCGCCGTGCACGATTTCCATCGCCCGGCCGCCCAACACATAACTGGGCCGCACCACCAGCGGATAGCCGATCTCATGCGCCAGCGCGATGGCCGATTCTTCGGTGCGGGCAATCCGGTTCGGCGGCTGCTTCAGGCCCAGGGTGTTGAGCAGTTGCTGAAAGCGCTCACGGTCTTCGGCCATGTCGATGGAATCAGGTGAGGTGCCGATGATGGGCACGCCGTTGGCTTCAAGTTCCAGCGCCAGCTTCAGCGGCGTCTGGCCACCGTACTGCACGATCACGCCGACCGGGCGCTCTTTGTCCACGATCTCCAGCACGTCTTCCAGCGTCACCGGCTCAAAGTACAGCCGGTCAGAGGTGTCGTAGTCGGTAGACACCGTCTCTGGGTTGCAATTGACCATGATGGTCTCGTAACCGTCCTCGCGCAGCGCCAGGGCCGCGTGTACGCAGCAGTAGTCAAACTCGATGCCCTGGCCGATGCGGTTGGGGCCACCGCCGAGCACGATGATTTTTTTGTTCTGCGTCGGCTCAGCTTCGCATTCACCGTCCACCGTCTCGTAGCACGAATACAGATAAGCGGTCTGGGTGGCAAATTCAGCCGCGCAGGTGTCCACCCGCTTGTAAACCGGCCGCACGCCCAGCGCGTGGCGGGCGCGCCGCACGGCATGCTGGTTCGTGGCCATCAGCTTGCCGATGCGCTTGTCAGAGAAGCCTTTTTGCTTGACGAAACGCAGCTCGGCGGCCGACAGGCTGGCCAACGACCGGGCCTTGAGCTGGGCTTCAGTGGCGATCAGGTCTTCAATCTGGGCCAGAAACCACGGGTCGATGGCGGTTTCATCAAAAATCTCGTCCAGTGACATGCCGATGCGGAAAGCATCCGCCACGTACAGGATGCGCTCGGGCCCGGCATTGCCGATGGCCTCAATGATTTCCTCGCGGTCGGTCTCGCGCTCGGTCAGGCCGTCGATGCCGGTCTCCAGCCCGCGCAGCGCCTTTTGAAAGCTCTCCTGAAAGGTGCGGCCCATGGCCATCACCTCACCCACCGATTTCATCTGCGTCGTCAGGCGCGCATCGGCGGCCGGGAACTTCTCGAACGCGAAGCGCGGGATTTTGGTGACGACGTAGTCGATGGACGGCTCAAACGACGCCGGTAGCGCGTGACCATTCGCACCACCGGTGATGTCATTGCGCAACTCGTCCAGCGTGTAGCCCACCGCCAGCTTGGCGGCGATCTTGGCAATCGGGAACCCTGTGGCCTTGGACGCCAGCGCCGATGAGCGCGAAACCCGCGGGTTCATCTCAATCACCACCATGCGGCCATCGGCCGGGTTGATCGCAAACTGCACATTGCTGCCACCGGTGTCCACGCCGATCTCACGCAGGATCGCAATGCTGGCATTGCGCAGCAGTTGGTACTCTTTGTCGGTCAGGGTCTGCGCCGGGGCCACGGTGATCGAGTCGCCGGTGTGGATGCCCATCGGGTCGAGGTTCTCGATCGCGCAGACGATGATGCAGTTGTCCGCCTTGTCGCGTACCACCTCCATCTCATATTCTTTCCAGCCGATCAAGCTTTCTTCGATCAGCAGCTCTTTGGTGGGCGACAAATCCAGCCCGCGCTTGCAGATTTCTTCAAACTCTTCCGGGTTGTAGGCAATGCCGCCGCCAGTGCCGCCGAGCGTGAAGCTGGGGCGGATGACCATCGGGAAGCCGGCCGGGTTGGCACCGGTCGCCAGCTCGGCGGTGATGCGCTTTTGCACGCCCCATGCCTCGTCCAGCGAGTGCGCGATGCCGCTGCGCGCCGAGCCCAGGCCGATCGACGTCATCGCATCCTTGAACTTCAGCCGGTCTTCGGCCTTCTCGATGGCCTGCTCGTTGGCGCCGATCATCTCGACGCCGTGCTGCGCCAGCACGCCGTGTTTGTGCAGGTCGAGCGCGCAGTTCAACGCGGTCTGGCCACCCATCGTTGGCAACAGCGCCATCGTCTGGCTGGGGAAGGCCAAGCGCTCTTTGGCGATGATTTTTTCCACCACCTGCCAGGTGATCGGCTCGATGTAGGTGACGTCCGCCGTGTCGGGGTCGGTCATGATCGTGGCCGGGTTGCTGTTGACCAGGATGACTTTGTAGCCCTCCTCGCGCAGCGCCTTGCAGGCCTGGGCGCCCGAGTAATCAAACTCACAAGCCTGGCCGATGATGATCGGGCCGGCGCCGATGATGAGGATGCTGTGCAGATCCGTGCGCTTAGGCATTGGTTTTCTCCGTCTGGCTGGCTGCCATCAGCGCTGTGAAACGGTCAAAAAGATAGGCGATGTCGTGCGGGCCGGGCGATGCCTCGGGGTGGCCCTGGAAGCAGAACGCCGGTTGGTCGGTGCGCGCCAGACCTTGCAGCGTGCCGTCAAACAAGCTGACGTGCGTGGGCCGCAGGTTGGCGGGCAGTGAGGCGGCGTCCACCGCAAAACCGTGGTTCTGGCTGGTGATCGAGACCCGGCCGGTGTCCAGGTCTTTCACCGGGTGATTGGCGCCGTGGTGGCCGAATTTCATTTTGAAAGTTTTGGCGCCCGAGGCCAGCGCCATGATCTGGTGGCCCAGGCAGATGCCGAAAGTGGGCGTGCCGCTGTCGATCAATGTGGCAGTGGCGGCGATGGCGTAGTCGCAAGGCCCGGGGTCGCCCGGGCCGTTGCTCAAGAAAATGCCGTCGGGTCGCAGTTGCAACACCTCCGCAGCCGGGGTTTGGGCCGGCACCACGGTGAGCCGGCAACCCCGGCTGGCCAGCAAGCGCAGGATGTTGTGCTTGACGCCAAAGTCATAGGCCACGACGTGAAACCGGGCGTCGGTCAGCCGGCCGTAGCCGCCCCCAAGCTGCCATTCGGTTTCGGCCCAGGGGTAGGGCTGGGCGGTGCACACCACTTTGGCCAGGTCGAGCCCGGCCATGCTGGGGGCGGCCCGGGCGCGGGCAACGGCTTGCGCGATATCGGCGGGCGTGACCACAGAGCCCACATCGAAGGTAACGATGCAGCCGTTTTGTGCGCCGGTGCTGCGCAGCCGCCGGGTCAGGCGTCGCGTGTCGATGCCGGCAATGGCCACCGTGCCCTCGCGCTGCAGATAGCCATCCAGCGCCATCGAAGCCCTGAAATTGGACATGCGCAGCGGCAAATCCTTGATCACCAGCCCGGCTGCGAATACTTTGCCGGCTTCCACATCCTCGGCATTGATACCCGTGTTGCCGATGTGCGGATACGTCAGGGTGACGATCTGGCGGCAGTAGCTGGGGTCGGTAAGGATTTCCTGGTAGCCGGTGAGGGCGGTGTTGAACACCACCTCGCCCACGGTGAAACCGGCAGCGCCGATGGAAATGCCCTGAAAAACCGTGCCGTCCGCAAGGGCGAGAAGAGCGGGGGGCAAATTGGGCAGCAAGAGAGGGCTCCGAAAGTCTGGCCTGCCCAGCGCCGCCGATCAACGCCTGTCAATACCCCGAAAAGCCTGGTGTGATTTCCAGGATGTCGAGGGTGTCATCAAGGTCTTGAGCGGGAAGTCCGGTGGGCAGACTTCAAAGGGGGGGGGGGGGTTCGCCAGGCTGCGGTGGTGGCAGGTAAACCCGCAGATTGTAGCCGTCGGGCACCGCAGAACCGGGTTTGCCCTGAGGTGCTCAGCTCAACTGAGCACGGCGATGCCGGCCTGGGCGATCTGCACATCCTCGCTCGACTTGGCGCCCGACACCCCCACCGCGCCCACGCACTGGCCGGCCACCATCACCGGCACGCCGCCTTCGAGCAGGCCGTCCAGCGTGGGCGCGCTCAAGAAGGCCACCCGGCCCTGGTTGACCATGTCCTCATACTCCTTGCTGTGACGCCGGCCCAGCGCGGCCGTGCGGGCCTTGGCCGGGGCGATGTGGGCAGAGATCGGCGCCGCGCCGTCCAGCCGCTGCAACCACAGCAGGTGGCCGCCGTCATCGACGATGGCAATCGTCACCGCCCACTGGTGGGCCAGCGCCTCGGCCTCGGCGGCCTGGGCAATGGCCCGCAAATCGATCAGGGTCAACACGGATTTTGTTTGCATGAAGCTTCTCGGAAAAATGTCGTGGTGGAGTGTGCCTCACCGGGCTTGGGCGCTGGCCAACGGCGTCGATTGCGCCGTGCTGCGGAACTTACAATGCGCCTCCTGCCTCTCAAGCGCACGGATGACATTTCATCTCGACCTACCCTTTTGGAGATCACATGATCGAACAACGACTGCAAACCTCTCCCGGATTCTCCGGTTTGGGCACGCCGGCCGCTGATCGCAACCGCGTTCTGCGCAACACCTACTGGTTGCTGGCGCTGTCGATGGTGCCCACGGTGCTGGGCGCCTGGGTGGGCGTGAGCACCGGCATCACGGCGATGTTGGGCAACGGCATCAGCACCATCGTGTTTCTGGCCGGCGCTTTTGGCTTCATGTACGCGATCGAGAAGACGAAAGAGTCGTCCACCGGTGTCTATGTGCTGCTGGGCTTCACCTTTTTCATGGGGCTGATGCTGGCGCGCATGTTGTCGATGGTGCTGGGCTTCAAAAACGGCTCGTCGCTGATCATGACGGCCTTCGGCGGCACGGCGGCGGTGTTTTTCGGCATGGCCACGCTGGCCACGGTGATCAAACGCGACTTGTCGAGCATGGGCAAGTTCTTGTTTGTCGGCGCGCTGATCCTGCTGGCCGCCGGCATCGTCAATATCTTCATGCAGTCCACCGCGCTGATGATGACCTTGTCGGTGCTGGCCATCGTGGTGTTCTCCGGCTTCATGCTGTTTGACATCAAGCGCGTGATCGACGGCGGCGAGACCAACTACATCAGCGCCACGCTGGCGATTTACCTGGATATCTACAACGTGTTCCAGAGCCTGCTGGCCATCCTCGGGATCGTGGGCGGCGAACGCGACTGAATATTGTCGGCTTGAACCAAAAGGGCTCTTTCGGGAGCCCTTTTCAGTTGCAACCCCGCCTTTCAGCCCCGCTCAAACACCGCCATGCTTTCCACATGCGCCGTGTGCGGGAACATGTTGACCGCCCCCGCCGCCACACAGCGGTAGCCGGCCTGGTGCACCAGCAGGCCGGCGTCGCGGGCCAGGGTGGACGGGTTGCAACTCACGTAAACAATGCGCTGCGGCGGCAGCCAGCCGTCGCGCGGCGCGGCGTTCAGGTCCACCAGCGCTTTGGCCAGCGCAAAAGCACCCTCGCGCGGCGGATCGACCAGCCATTTGTCGGCGGCGCCCAAGGCCACCAGGTCGTCGGCGGACAGCTCAAACAGGTTGCGCGCGGCAAAAGTGGCCCGCCCGGCCAGGCCGTTGCGCTGGGCGTTGTCGCGGGCGCGCTGCACCAGCGTCGGGCTGCCCTCGATGCCCAGCACGGTGCCGGCCCGGGTGGCAATGGGCAGCGTGAAGTTGCCCAGGCCGCAGAACCAGTCGATCACCCGCTCGGTGGCCAGCGGCGCCAGCAGGCGCAGCGCCCGGCCCACCAGCATGGTGTTGATGGCATGGTTGACCTGGGTGAAATCGGTGGGCTTGAACGGCATCGTGATGCCGAACTCGGGCAGGCCGTACGTCAGCTCGGGCCCGCCGTCGTCCAGCAGGTGCACCGTGTCCGGGCCTTTGGGTTGCAGCCACCACTGCACGCCGTGCTGGGCGGCAAAGGCGCGCAGCCGGTGGGCGTCGGCGGGGCTGACCGGCGCCAGGTGGCGCAGCACCAGCGCGATCACCGTGCGGTCGATCTTGTCACCCGCGCCGGATTCCCCTCGCGCTGACTCGCCAGTTGCCAACGCGCCAGTTGCCAACTCGCCCATCGCCAGTTCGCCAATCGCCAGTTCGATCTGCGGCAGCGTGTCACGCTGGTCCATCGCGCCGATCAGCGCGCGCAGCGGCAGCAGCATGCGGCTCATCTTGGCCGGCAGCACCGGGCAGACCCGCATGTCGGCCAGGTAGCGGCTCTTGCGCTCATGAAAACCAACCAGCACCGTGCCCTTTTTGGCCACATGGCGCACCGACAGCCGGGCCCGGTAACGGTAGCCCCAGGTCGGGCCCTCGATCGGTCGCAGCATCAATTCGGGCTTGATCCTGGCCAGGTGCAGCAGGTTGTCCTCCAGCACCCGCTGTTTGACGGCCACCTGGGCGCTGGCATCAACGTGCTGCATCTTGCAGCCACCGCAGGCGCCTGGGTGCAGGCCGAAGTGCGGGCAGCCCGGCCGCACCCGCAGTGTGCTTTCACGCCGCATCGCGATCATCGTGCCTTGCTCCCAGGCGTTTTTCTTGCGGCCCACCTGCACCTGCACTTGTTCGCCGGGCAAGGCGCCCTCGATGAACACCACCTTGCCGTCGGCGTTGTGGGCCACGCCCTGGGCTTCGAGGTCGATGGATTCGACGCTCAACCATTCGCTGCTTGTTGTCATGGCCTGGGATTATCCGGGCCGAAAAAAGCCGCCCGCAGGCGGCTTTCCGGGCGCCGACAGCAGCCGGAGGGTCAGGGCTTGATGTAGTCGGACACCACCTTCCAGCGGCCATCGACGATTTGCGACAGGCGCGACAAATCATTGCCCAGCCGTTTGGTGGCGGTGTAGGTGACCAGCGGCGCGCCAAACATGTCGGGCTCGATGGTCATCGTGTCCATCGCCTTGATGAACGACTCGGTACTGAGGTTGCTGCCCGCCTTTTGCGCCGCCCTGGCAAATACATCGACGATGGTGTAACCGTAGACCGAGAACACGGTCGGGTCTTCACTGAACTTGGTCTTGTACTTGGTGGCCCAGAAGCGGATGGGCTGCGAGGCTTCATCCAGATACGGCTGCTGCGCGGTCATCGTGGCGTACAGGCCGTCCATCGGCTTGCCGCCCAACTTGTGGATCAAATCGGTGTCGCTGGCGCTCGACCCCAAAAAGGTGGGTGAGAAACCGGTCTTGCGTGATTCAGCGATGGCGCCAATCGTCTCGCGGATGATGGTGCACAGCACCACCATGTCACAGCCGCCGGCCTTCATTTTGGCCACCTGGGACGAAAAATCAGTGGCGCCGCGCTTGTAGCTGGTTTTCTCGACCAGTTCCATATTCATCGTCTTGAGCGCGGCCTAGGCACCGCGCATCACCTCCAGGCCAAACTCATCGTCCTGGTACAGGGTGCAAATTTTTTTGCGCCTTTCTCCTTCACCAGCTTGGGCAGCGCCATGCGGATTTGGTCAAAGTAGGTGGCGGCGAATGAATATTTGAGCTTGTGAAAGGGCTCGTACATCTCGCGCGCGGCGGTGATCGGCAAGAAATTGATGACGTTTTTCTCAAACTGCACCGGCATGGCCGCGTTGTTGTGCGCGGTGCCAAGGTGGCCGGCCAGCAAGAAAATCTTGTCCTGGTTGACCAGTTTTTGCGCCGCCAGCACCGCCCGCTTCGGGTCGTAGCCCGAGTCTTCCACCAGCAATTTGAGCTTGCGGCCGTGGATTCCGCCCTGCTCATTGATCTCGTCCACCCGCAACTGCATGCCGAAGCGGGATTGCTTGCCGAAGGCGGCAATCGGGCCCGACAAGTCCTGGATCGAGCCGATCAGGATCTCCGTCTTGCTGACGCCCTGGGTCTGGGCCAGCACGGCAGTGGGCATGGCACCGAGGGTTGCCGACACCAGCACGGCTGCGGTGAGAGAAGCAAGTTTCATGAGGGGTTGTCTCCGGGTCGGGCCGCCGACGGCAAGCATTCAAGCCATGCTAGCGGCCAGGCCCGCCCCGGCACCCTCATGGAAACGCTGATCTGCGGAACGGCGCAGGGCCGGCGCGGGCCTGACCAGACCGTCAGCGCGTGGGCAGCAGCCGGGCCGGATCGATCGGCTTGCCCTGGCGCCGGATCTCGAAGTGCAGTTGCACCCGGTCGGCGTCACTGGACCCCATTTCGGCGATCTTCTGGCCGCGCCGCACCGCCTGGTCCTCTTTGACCAGCAGCGCCTGATTGTGGGCGTAGGCCGTCAGGTAGGTGCCGTTGTGCTTGACGATCACCAGATTGCCGTAACCACGCAGGCCCGAGCCGGCATACACCACCCGGCCGTCGGCGGCAGCCAGCACCGGATCACCCGCCTTGCCGGTGATGACCAGGCCTTTGTGGCGGCCCTCTTCGAATGCCGTCAGCACCGGGCCGGTGGCCGGCCAGGCCCAGGCCAGATCGTCATCGGCGGCTGACGTTGCGGCCGCCGTTGTGGCTGACGTTGCAGCCGACGCGGCGGTCGACGTGGTGGCTGAGGTGGCGGCGCCCGGTGCGGCTGGCGGCGCTGGGGCAGCCGCAACCGTGGCCCCGGGTGCCGACGCCGCACCCGCCGGCAGCGCCGCCGGCTTGCCGTCCAGCGGCCGAGCGTCCACCTTGGCGGCGGCCACACCCCGGCTGGACACCGTGCTGGGGTCCACCCCCGGTGGCACCACGCGCAGCACCTGGCCCACCTCGATCACGTTGGGGTTTTCAATCGCGTTCCAGCGCACCACGTCGCGCCAGTTCTGGCCGTTGTCCAGCCCGATGCGGATCATCGTGTCGCCCGGCTTGACGGTGTAATAACCCGGCTTGCCGGCGTTTTCAGCGCCCGGCAGTGGCTTGGCGGCGTCGGCCGGTGCGCCGTTGCCCGGCTCGGCCACCGGCGGCAGCGGTGCCGACACGGCCGGCGCGCGGGCGGCAAGCTTGCTCGGCGCGCGGTCTTCCACCGGCGCCTTGTTCGGCGGTGTTGCACAGCCGGCCAGCGTGGTGGCCAGCAACACCGTCCACAACAGACGCCGCTTCAAACAGGATGGGAGCATGGTGGCCACAGTGGCAGTTGCGGGGGTGGGCAGGGGTCGGCAGGCGCCGGGCAAACCGGCGGGCCGGCAAGCCGGGCCCGCTGCTGGCTCAAACGGTGCCCGATTTTAAAGGGACGAAATGCACCGCTTCATGCTCGCAACGCGCCCAGCCGGCGTCGTGGCGATCCACCACCATCAGCACCTGACCGTGCCCGCCGGGCCGGCGCATCGGCGCCACCAGCCGGCCACCCACCGCCAGTTGGTCGAGCCAGGCCGGCGGCAGATCATCCCCGCCGGCGGCGGCGATGATGCTGTCGTACGGCGCGTTCGGGCCGTGGCCCAGCATGCCGTCAGCGTAAACCAGCCGCACGTCGTCCAGCCGCCAGGGCGCCAGGTGCTGGGTGGCCTTGTCGAACAGCGGGCGCAGCCGCTCGATCGACACCACCCGGCGCGCCAGTTGCGCCAGCAGCGCGGTCTGGTAGCCGCAGCCGGTGCCCACCTCCAGCGTGCGGCCCAGGTGGCCGCTGGCCCGCGCCGATACGCCGTCAAACAGCAGCTCAATCATGCGCGCCACCACCGACGGCTTGGAGATCGTCTGGCCGTGGCCGATCGGCAGGCTGGTGTCCTCATAAGCCTGGATCACCAGCGCGGTATCGACAAACAGGTGGCGCGGCACCCGCCCCATTGCCGCCAGCAACGGCTCACAGCGCACGCCGTCGGCGCGCAGCCGCTGCACCATGCGCTGGCGCACCTGGGCCGAGTCCAGGCCCAGGCCCTGCGGCGTGGCCTGGGGCCCGGTCTGGCGGGTGGCGTCGCGCGCGGCCTCGTGCAGCGGGCGCTGCGGCCGCAACGTGGCGCGGGTCTTCACCGGCGTGCCGGCCAGGCCCACCCGCTCCAGCGCCATCGGAAACCGGGGCGCACGGCGCGGCGCGTCGCCAGCGCTCATGCGGCGGCGCCCGGCTGCGGTGTTTCTGGCGGCGCGGTTTCCTGGCCGGTATCAAGCCCGGTTTTCAGCCCGACTTGCAACCCAGTTTCAAGGCGGGCCCGCCAGTCGGGCAGCCGGGCGTGGTCGGTCAAATCCACCTGCAGCGGGGTGATCGAGACACAACCGCTGGCAGCGGCATGGAAATCCGTGCCCTGGCCGGCCTCCCGCGCATCGCCGGCCGGGCCGATCCAGTAGATCGGCTCACCGCGCGGGTTGGTCTGGCGGATCACCCCCTCACTGGCATGGCGCCGGCCCAACCGGGTAACCAGGCGCGCCAGCGCGTCGGCATCGGGCCGGTTGGGGATGTTGATATTGAGCAAAAACGGCAGCGCCGGCAGGCCCTGGGCCAGCACCTGCTGCACCACCGAGCGCACCACCCGGCCGGCGGCGTCCAGATGGGCCCAGCCTTTGTCGACCTGCGAGAAGGCGATGGCCGGGATGCCGAACAGGTAGCCCTCCATCGCCGCCGCCACGGTGCCGGAATACAGCGTGTCGTCGCCCATATTGGCGCCCTGGTTGATGCCTGACAGCACCAGATCAGGCCGGTAGCCCAGCAGGCCGGTGAGTGCGACGTGCACACAATCCGACGGCGTGCCGTTGACAAAGCGCACCCCCGGCTGGGCGGCGCCGGCGGCAAACACCTGCAGCGGCCGGTTCAGCGTCAGCGCGTTGGACGTGCCACTGGCGTTTTGCTCGGGCGCGATCACCTCAATCTGGCCCAGCCCCTGCACCGCCGCCACCAGCGCGGCCAGCCCGGGGGCCAGGTAGCCGTCGTCGTTGGCAATCAGGATTCGCATGAGGCCGGGATTGTAGGGACGCCGATTGCCGGCAGCGCCCGCCCACAAACGGCGGTATGGCGGCGCGCCGCAGCGCCTGGGTCGGGGGCTGTGCCACTGCCAAACACGAGGTCAACTGCGCTAGCATGCGCCGAGGAGAAATTGAAATGGCTGTGAAGGTGCTGATCCTTGAAGACAACCCGGTGGCGCGCAGCTTTTTGTGCCGTGTGGTGCGCGAAAGCTTCAGCGACACCATCAACATCACCGAGGCCGGTGATCTGGAGTCGGCGCGCGCCCACATCAGCCTGACCGGTGGGTCGAGTGGCATGCACGGGGTCGATCCGTTCAAGCTGATCCTGGTCGATCTGGAGCTGCCCGACGGCAACGGCATGGAGCTGCTGGCCGAGCTGACGGTCTACCCGGCCACCAAGATCGTCACCACGCTTTACTCTGACGACGACCACCTGTTCCCCGCTTTGCAATGCGGCGCCGATGGTTATTTGCTGAAAGAAGACCGCTTCGAGGTGCTGGTCGAAGAGCTGCAAAAAATCGTCCGAGGCCAGCCGCCGCTGTCACCGGCAATTGCCCGGCGCCTGCTCACCCACTTCCGCCACGGCAGCCGGGGCGGCAGTGGCAGCACCGGCGGGCGGGCGATGGAATCGGGCTTCTCGATGCCGCAAGACTTTGTCACCACCACCAGCGCGCCGGTGCCGATCGAGAAAGTGCCCGACCATGAGCGCCTGACGCCGCGCGAGAGCGAGGTGCTGACCTACCTCAGCAAGGGCTTCACGATCAAAGAGATCGCCAGCCTGATGGGCATCAAGTGGTTCACCGTCAACGACCACATCAAATCGATTTACAAGAAGCTGAATGTGTCCAGCCGGGCTGAAGCTGCGGTGCTGGCCACCAAGCAGGGCCTGGTCTGACCGGGCCGGCGGCGGCCTGACGATGCCGGCCCCGGCGCCCGCTGCCGGCCCGGCCGGCACAGACACCCCCATCGGTGCACGTTGAGTGGCCGAGACCACCATCGATTCTCGCTGGGTGGACAAAGCGCTGGGCGCCGACCGCCCGCCGCACCCCCGGCTGCCGGTAGACCGCGCCCGTGGCCTGTTGCTGCTGGGCCTGCTGGGTGCGGCGGTGGTGGTGCTGTGGCTGCGCCTGCTGGCCGCTGAGCCGCACCTGCCGCTGGTCTGGCGGGCGGCGGCCGCAGGCGGCGTCACGCTCGACGCCAGCACCGACCCCGCCCTGCAACCGGCCATCGGCCACCGCCTGCAGGCGCTGCTGCTGGCCGACGGCCGGCGCATCGACGCCAGCACCGCGCTGCTGCCCCGCTCACCGCGCTGGATCGTCGATGACGCCGACCGCAGCCGGTACCAGGCGCTGCGCGCGCTGGTGGGCGATGCGGCACGCCAGCCCCGGATCAGCTTGCTGTTTGAGCCCGACCTGGTACTGAGCCTGGCGCCGCGCCCGCGCGGCCTGGGCGGGCTGGGCGCCATGTGCTGGCTGATGGGCGCGCTGGCGCTGGCGCTGGCGTTGGTGGCCGCCGTGGTGGTGCTGGCCGCGCCCAGCCTGGCCTCAGCGCTGTTTGCGGTGGTGGCGCTGGCGCAAAGCGTCAACCTGCTGCTGATCGGCGCCGAGCTGCTGCCTGGCATGGGCCTGCCGGCCGAGCTGATCCGCCATGACCTTGCGCTGCGCCTGCTGGCCGATGCCACCGCCGTGGCCGCCGTGCTGCATGTGGTGGCGCTCTACCCCACCCGCCTGCCACTGGCGCGCTGGCTGGCCGTACCGGTGTGGGGCGGGGCATTGCTGGCCGTGGCCTGGGCTTTGCTGTGGCCGCCGGCGGGCCTGTGGTGGTGGGCCCAGGCGCTGGCCATCGGCTACGGCGCGGCGGCGGTGGCGGTGCTGCGGGCCTCACGGCGGCGCCAGGGCAGCCCACTGGCGGCGCTGTTGCAGCGGCTGGCGGCTGCCGGCACCGGCACGCTGCTGCTGTTCAGCCTGGCGATGGCCAGCGCCAGCCACGAGGGGCTGGACCCGTACACCGTGGCCACCGTGGGATCGGTGGTCTGGTACATCTTTTTTGCGCTGCTGCTGATGCTGGCGCCGTTTTTGTCGCGCTCGCGCCAGGTGCTGCGTGAGCTGGCGGTGCTGGCCGGCGTCAGCACCGTGGCCAGCTCACTCGATTTGCTGCTGGAGGCGGTGTTCTCGTTCAGCCCGTTGCTGTCGCTGCTGCTGGCGCTGGCCGCGTCGCTGCTGCTCTACCTGGCGCTGCGCACCTGGATCCTGGGCCAGTTGGCCGGCTCGGGCGTGATGAGCACCGAGCGCATGTTCGACAGCCTGTACCGCGTGGCGCGTGAGCTGGAGCAGGCGCCCGAGCAAGCCGGGCGCCACTTGAGCGGCCTGCTGCGCGAGGTGTTTGATCCGCTGGAAATGGCGCGCACCGACCAAGCCGTGTCGCGCACCCGGGTGGCCGACGACGGCTCGACCCTGGTTGTACCGATCCCCACCATGCCCGGCGCGGGGCCGGCCGTCGGGTCGCCCGGTGCCATCGTGCTGCGCTTTGCCAGGCGCGGCCGGCGCTTGTTCAATCAAGAGGACATCTCGCTGGCCGAGCGCCTGATCGAACAATTGCGCCGCGCCGTGGCCTATGACCGGGCGGTGGAGCACGGCCGGGTGGAAGAGCGCAGCCGCATCGCGCAAGACCTGCACGACGACATCGGCGCCCGCCTGCTGACGCTGATGTACAAGGCGCCGAACCCGGAGATCGAGGAATACATCCGCCACACGCTGCAAGACCTGAAGACCTTGACGCGCGGCCTGGCCGCCGCCAACCAGCGCCTGTCGCATGCCGCCGCCGAGTGGAAATCCGACATCACCCAGCGCCTGGCGATCACCGGCTGCGACCTGCACTGGAGCTTCTCCGCCGACCGCGACCTGCTGCTGTCGGTGGTGCAATGGTCGGGCCTGACGCGCGTGCTGCGTGAATTGGTGAACAACATCATCTCGCATGCCCAGGCCACGCAAGTCGACATCAGCGCCCACTTTGACCGGGGCCGGCTGACGCTGCTGGTCAGCGACGACGGCATCGGCCGTGCACCCGAGACCTGGTCGCACGGCCTGGGGCTGGGCGGCGTGCGCAAGCGCGTCAAGCTGCTGGGCGGCCAGGTGAGCTGGGTCGAGCAGGCCGAGCGCGGCATCCGCTGCGAGGTGCGGGTGCCGCTGTCGAGTGAAAAAGGCTGACTTGGCCGGCCATGCCTGGGCCGCCGCAGCCAGCGCCCGGGAGGTGGGCGGCTAGCCCTGCCCTTGCCCCACAAATGTCAGTTCGAATGTCATTGTCTGAGTGAATAGCCCTGACACATTGCCTGGAGCAGGCTGTAGCCGTGCCACATCAATTGGTGGCCGGGCGGTGGATCATTGAGGCGGCCGAGATAGCCGCCCAAACGTGCGGTCAGGCGTACTGCATCGCCGAGCAGAGTGGGGGAGCGGACACCGTTTTTTTTGCATACGCCCCCAGCACCTCAACTTCGAGGTCCGAGAACAGCACGTCTGCCGGCAGGTCTGGGCATTGTCTGCCCAGCAGCGTCATCAGCATGATTGGCCATGCGATGACGAGATTGATGGCGATGGCGCGCTTGAGGCGTTCAGCCGTCTTGTGTTGCAGCGCCTCGATGCGACAGCCGCTTTTGAGCACCCGATGCCAGTCTTCGATGCGCCACCTCAGGCAATACCAGCGCAAGCATTCCTGCGCCTGCTCAACGCACGTGATGGGGCGTGTACTCAGCAAGAACCATTCGACCGGCTGGGCATCGTGTGGCGAGCCCATCTCACTGACGTGTACCGCCCACAGCTTGATCGGCGGCTTGGTGCTGTGTTGCGCAGGGGCGCGCAACTCGACCTCACGGTAGCGCAGCGCCACCTCGGCCATTCGTCGGGGGTGTCCGACCCGGGCCTTTTGCTTGGCTCTCTTTGGTCGTGCACTCTGGCGCGGCACGGCAATGCGCATGCGGGCCCGCTCGGTGCTGCCTCTGACGCTGTCGAACAGGTGGGACTCACCAGTGGTGGCGCGGTCGTGCTTGGCGCGCACCAGCAGATCGACGCGCCCGCCGCTCTTGCTGGTGGTGTTGCCGACGGTGTTGCGCTGCTCGTCGAACAGCTCGAAGAAGTCGGCCTCCCGGTCCATCACGCACACCAGGCGCGTATCGGGCAATTGCCTGGCCACCTCGATGCACTCGCGCAGCCCCTGGATCCACGAGTACGTCTTCTTCTCTTCGACGGGGACGTCGCACGCGGCCCGCGCATCGTGCTCGGGCCTGACAATGGGCGCCCCGCACTGGGCGCCCAGAACCCCCAGCGGCAGGCCTTCGGTGCTGACCGCCAGGGTCGAATGCAGGTGCAGCCCCGGACTGCGCGCGCCGGTCTGGTTGGTGCCGATGGAGCCCAGCCCCTGGCATTGCGCAAGCCCGGAGTAATTCAAATCGCTGCCGTCCTGAATGCACAGCACCGTGGGAAGTGCCCGCATGCGTTGCACGGTGCGCTCGTGGTGCGGCGCAAGGATCGCCTGCATGTCGACCTGCGAGTCGTCGGGCTTGTCGATCAGTCGGTAGTAGCCTTTGACGGCGGCCTTGTCGCCTTGCGCCACACCGCTGAACGCGCGTCCAGGCATGGCCGCCAGCGCGCGCGCACTCTGAACCAGCCGACCATTGAGGCGCTGGTCGCCAAGCTCGGCGCCACCGAACTCGTGCTCGGCCCACTGGGCTTCATCCAGACCTTGGGCGATGTCGAGCACCACCGGGGCGGGCGCTGGCGCCACGCCCATGAGCGCGCGGTACTGCGGCTCCAGGGCCCCTCGTCGTTTAGTGTGGAACGCAACAATCACAATGGTTGGTCGTTGTGGGGGCGGGTGGGCATGGGGCCACGGCGCCACGCGGCTTGACCACTGGTCCACCGGTCGGTATTGAGTTGACGAGGTCGAGGGTTGCATGAGCGTTGGCATCGAGGGGTTGTTCACGAGCGCATTGGGTCTTGTTCCGCCGTGGGAGGTAGACAAGGTTGAACTCGACACCGCGCGGCGGCGCATCGACTTCGAGGTGCGCTGCTCGGCCAAGACGCTGAGCTGCCCGCACTGCGGCGCGGCCGATCAACGCATCCATGACCGGCTGCGCCGCTCGTGGCGACACCTGGACTTCTTCCAGTTCGAGGCCTGGCTGCACGCCGATGTGCCGCGGGTGGCCTGCGCCGGCTGCGCCAAGACCAGCCAGGTGGGCGTGCCCTGGGCGCGCGAAGGCTCGGGCTTCACTGCGCTGTTTGAAGCACTTGCGCTGGCGCTGTGCCGGGAGCTTCCCGTCAAGCAGGCTGCGGCGCTGCTGCGCTGCGCCGACAAGCAGTTGTGGCGGCGCATCGAGCACTACGTCGAGCAGGCTCGCGCCTTGGACGACATGAGCACGGTGAAGATCGTGGGCATCGACGACACCAGCCTGCACAAAGGGCAGAGCTACATCACCGTCGTGCACGACCTGGACGCCAAGCGGCTGCTGTTCGCCGCCGAGGGGCGCGACCACCAGACGGTGGTTGGCTTCGCGGCCGACCTCAAGGCCCACGGCGGGGACCCTGAAGCGATACAGCATGTCTGCCAGGACATGAGCGCGGCCTACGCCAAGGGAGTGGGCATGGCGCTGCCCTTTGCGGCCATCAGCTACGACCGCTTCCATGTCGTGGCCATGGCCATCGATGCGATGGACACGGTGCGCCAAGCCGAGATGCGCGACGAGCCGGGTGCGGTGGCCAAAGCCCTGGGAACGACTGATCGCAAGACCATCAAGGGCCTGATTTGGGGTATGCGCAAGAACCCCAGTGGGTGGTCGATCAAGCAGACCAATGCGATGCACTGGCTGCAGCATTCGAGCCTGAAGAGTGCGCGGGCATGGCGGCTGAAGATGGCGCTGCGCGAGGTCTATGCGCGCGCTGCGGCCAGCAACAATCCGCAGGCAGCCCGCGCCGACTTGAACGCATGGCTGAGCTGGGCCAAGCGCTGCCGGCTCGAGCCGTTCAAGAAGCTGGCTCGGACGATTACCGAGCGCGCCGAGGCCGTCGTGCGGGGAATGATCGACAACCGATCCAACGCCTTCGTCGAGGCGATGAACGGTTTGCTGCAGCAGGCCAAGCGCGCCGCACGCGGCTTCCGCACGGCGACCAACTTCATCGCCATCGCCTATTTGCGCATGTCCAAGCTCAAGCATCTACCGGCTCATCCCTTCGCGCCAGCCATGGCGAAATGAGATCGTTGCGTTCCACACGAAACGGCATAGAGCCGTTCGGAGGGAGGGGACGGCGAGCGCCGTTTCCTACCCCTATTCAACGCGAACTTTGGTGACCCCGAGAACATAACCCCGCGCCCCGCTTGAACTTTTTGTTCGCGGGGTGTGCGGCTACTGGGTGAAGTACAAGCACTTGGCGGAAGCCTTTGGGGGCGAACGAGCTGACCCGCCGAGGGTGTCGGGTTTGAGTTCGTCCACATGCAAAGCGATAGTGCTCCGCTGGTTTACCGCGCTGCGGTCACGGCAGACTGGTACAGCGATATCGGCATACGAGCAGAATGTCCTCGATTGCGCCCGGGTCCAATCGACTGTGTGAACTACCAGGCGGAGTACCAGGCGGAGGGTCTTTCTTCAGCCACGCCGCCAGGGTCCAAAGTCCAGGCTTCCCGGCAGCCACGGTCTTGCTTAGGAGCAGCAATGGGTTCTTGGCATCAGCCCATGGCTCCAAAGCCCCGGGGGGCTCGGTGGAGGCCACCGTCCCGGCTTTCAACGACAGTTTGATGGTGTCTTGGGTATGCGTGACGGGAGCCTGCGGGCTCACGCTCACCAGCAGGTCGAACGACAACGCCAGGGTGCTGGCCTGAAACAGGTACGGAAATCGGTTCTGGGTGAGTTGAAGTGTCATCGTCGAGTCGCCGGTGACATCGGTCGGCGGATTCAGAAGTCGTTGCCACTCCGACGGGAACTCATGCCGCAGGCTGAATACGCGCACCAACGGTAACTTTCCTCCGGAAACGACCGCGAGCGTGTCCTTCAACGCCTTCGTCGCAT
>JANLOP010000120.1:0-7414 GCA_031366635.1 Betaproteobacteria bacterium
CCGTGCACCTGATCGCAGCGCGCCTGGGGCCGGTGCAAACTGTGAATGGCAAGCCCTTCGAGGCCACCGGCACCTTGGAAAACTCAGCCCCGGTGCTGTTCGACGGGATGGTTCTGCCCGACGGTGCAGGCGGCGTGAAGCTGCTCGGCAGCCGGCTTGAGGAGATGGACTTCATCTCGAACCAATACCGGCACGGCAAAACCATTCTTGCGCTGGGGGCGTCCAGCATGCTGCTGGAGCGGGCCGGCATCGCGGCGCTGCTTGCAGGCGGCCAAGCCGACCCGGGCATCCTGATGGCCGCTGCTGCCCAAGCGGACCAGGCAGTGGCGGGCTTCATCGCCGCGCTCGGCAGGCACCGGCATCCCGAACGCGAGGCCGCAGCAGCGGCGCCCTGAGCGGTAACAGAGGCTGGCTGACGCTGCTGGTCAGCTGCTCGCCTTCAACCCTCCATTTCGGCCTCGGCCTCGCGAGCTTGAGGCCCACGCCGCAGACCGACAGCGTGTGCGTCATGTTTGGGGCCGATCAGAAGCCGCGCTCAGGCAGCGTGATCAGCCCGCCCGCCGGCGCCCCCGGCACCGCCTGCGGGCCCTGGCTGCTGGCCAGCAGCAGCGCGCGGCCCGGCGCCGCAGCGGCTTCGACCAGCACCTGCCCAAGGTAGGCCAGCGCCGCCGCATCCAGCCCGCCGGTGGGCTCGTCCAGCAGGGTCAGGCGTGCGCCACTGGCCAACGCCACCGCCAGCGCGGCCTTGCGGCGCGAGCCGGTGGACAGCGCGTAGAGCGGCTTGTCCAGGTGCGGCAGCAGGGCCAGGCCCACCAAGTGGCGCTGCCATGCCGCCGGGTCCAGGCCCGGATGCAGGCGCCGCTGGGCGGCCATCAGGCCGGCCGGCGTGAACCCGTCCCAGGCCGGGTCGCGCGGGTCGAACCAGCTCACCTGGCGGCGGTAGGCGGCGGGGTCGCGCTCGCACACCACGCCGGCCAGCGTGCGTTGGCCATCCCGGCCCGCCTCGCTGGCCAGATCGCCCGCCAACAGGCGCAACAGCGTGGTCTTGCCGCTGCCGGTGTCGCCGGCCAGCCAGGTCAGGCCGGCCGGCAGCGCGGCCTGCCAGCGGTCGAACAGCGGCGCCGCGCCCGGATAGGAAAAACACAGGCCCTGCACCTGCAGCACCAGGTCGGTCAGTGGTGGCGGTGGCGGTGGCGGCGTCATCGCGAGTGGCTGCAGGCGATTGGCCTGCCCCACTGGCTGCCAGCGCAGGTCAGCATCGGCATCGGCCCCGCCATCAGCCGGCCGCCAGCACCTTGGCCACCGGCGCCGGCCGCAGGCGGTAGGCGTCGGGCAGGCCCGAGCCCAGCAGCGGGCGCAGGTAGAGGCGGAAGGCGTCGGTCACGCCGGTGCCGGCCTCGTTGATGAAATGGTCCTCCATCACCCGCGTCTTGCCGGCCACCGCCGCCAACGGCAGCAGCGTGAAATCGGCCGAGTAGTCACCGGTGCGCAGGATGGCCACCGAGCCGTCGCGGTGTTCACCGTTGTCACCCCACATCGCGAACTGCACCGCTTTCTCGCCCACCTCGCGGGCCTCGCGCTGGTCGACATCGCTGACGCAGCCGATGAAGCTGCGCTGCAGGTAGCCGAAGGTGTCGCCGCGCACCCGCTTGATGCCCAGCTTGCGCTTGATCTCCTCGCACAGCAGGTCGGCCAGCGCGCCGGTGCCCGAGAGCTGCACATTGCCGTGGTCGTCGCGCTCCAGGTCTTTGGCCAGTTGGGCCAGGATGGGCGCGCCGCTGGCGTCGTGGATGCCCTCACTCACAGCGATCACGCAGCGGCCGTGGCGGGCGTAGACCGCTTTGACGTCGGCCAGAAACTGGTCCAACACAAACACCCGCTCGGGCAGGTAGATCAAATGCGGGCCGTCGTCCGGAAACTTCTTGCCCAGCGCCGATGCGGCGGTCAAAAAGCCCGCATGCCGGCCCATCACCACGCCCAGGTAGACGCCGGGCAGCGCGGCGTTGTCGAGGTTGGCGCCCGAGAACGCCAGCGCCACAAACCGGGCGGCCGACGGGAAGCCGGGCGTGTGGTCACTGCCCACCAGGTCGTTGTCGATGGTTTTGGGGATGTGGATACAGCGCAGCGGGTAGCCGGCGCCGCGCGCCTGCTCGCTGACGATGCGCACCGTGTCCGACGAATCATTGCCGCCGATGTAGAAAAAGTGCCCGATGCCGTGCGCTTGCAGCACCGTGAAAATCTTTTGGCAATACGCCAGGTCGGGCTTGTCGCGGGTGCTGCCCAGCGCCGACGACGGCGTGCCCGCCACCAGCTCCAGGTTGTGGCTGGTCTCTTGCGTGAGATCGACAAAATCCTCATGGATGATGCCGCGCACGCCGTGGCGGGCGCCGTACACCAGGTCGATGCCCTTGTGGCGGCGCGCCTCCAACACCACGCCCACCAGGCTCTGGTTGATCACGGCGGTGGGGCCGCCGCCCTGGGCGACGAGGATTTTGTGCACGGCCATCGATGGCTCCTGGATGCGGGGATGGTGCAAGCGTACCCGCAGTGGCGGGCGCCGGGCGCGGGCGGACCGCTGCGCGTTGACAGCCCCCGGTTGGCAGCGACGGGTTGACAGCGACGGGTTGACAGTGGCACCGCACAGCGGATGATCGGTGGCCACTTTGGGAGCCTGCCGTGTTGAAAATCTTTGCCGCTGTGATTTTTGTTGCCGTGCTGGCGGTGCTGGCGCTGGCCGCCACCAAGCCCGACACCTTCCAGGTGCAGCGCAGCACCACTATCCAAGCGCCGGCCGAAAAAATCTTCCCGCTGATCAGCGACTTTCACCGCTGGCCCGAGTGGTCGCCCTGGGAGGCGCTCGATCCGGCGGTGCAGCGCAACCACAGCGGCGCGGCCAGCGGCCCTGGGGCGATCTACGCCTGGGACGGCAACAAGGCGGTAGGCGCCGGCCGGATGGAATTGCTGGGCACCGAGCCGCCGCAGCACGTCAAGATCAAGCTCGATTTTGTGCGGCCATTCGAGGGCCACAACACCACCGACTTCACGCTGGCACCGCAAGGCGACGCCACCAACGTCACCTGGACGATGCAGGGCCCGACGCCGTTTGTGTCCAAGCTGATGCAGGTGTTTGTCAGCATGGACAGCCTGATCGGCAAAGACTTCGAGGCCGGCCTGGCCAAGATGAAGGCGGTGGCCGAGAAGTGACGGGGCTGGCCAGCGGATTCAGTTTTGTTGCGTTACCAGAAGGCCGGCGCTTGACGGCCTGCGCGTGAGCGCCGGGGCGGGTTGTAAAGACCGCCACCATCGATGCCGGGACGAGGGCGCCGGGTGACCGGATGCCGGAGGTAAAGAAGGAGCTGTCGGCCGTCCCCGGCCGGCAGCGGGTGACACGCAGGCATCCGGTCACCCGGTGGCCTCGGCCTCGCCGCGGTGCAGAGAAGCCTGGCCGCAAAGCAAGCCCCTCTTTTTAGACCCCACCTTCTCAAGCGCGGTACGACGGGTCGCGCCGGTCTATCAGCCGCTGCAACGCATCAAACGCATCCTGGCCGGCGCCAAAACGCGGGTCGAAGTTGAGCGAATCGCGCACGCAGCCGGCCAGCACCGGCTCGGCAATCGGCTGCATGCGGCCCAGCGCGGCGCTGGCCAGTTGCACCTCGCAGGCGCGCGTCAGCAACCACAGCAGGCTGAACGCCTGCGCCAGGCTGTGGCCGATGACCACCGGCCCGTGGTTGCGCAGCAGCAACACCGGCTTGCCGGCGGCGCTGGCCAGGATGCGCTGGCCCTCGTCGGCATGCACGGTGATGCCCTCAAAATCGTGGTACGCCACCTTGCCGTAAAGCTGCGCGGCATAAAAGTTGGTGAACTGCAAGCCGTCGGCGGCGCAGCACACCGCCGTCGTCGGCGTGCTGTGCACATGCATCACACAGTGCGCGTCGGGCTGGCTGGCGTGGATGGCGCCGTGGAAGGTGAAGCCGGCCGGGTTGATCGGCCAGCGCGAATCACCCACGATGCGCCCGGCCGCGTCCACCTTGACCAGGTTGCTGGCCGTCACCTCGGCGTAGTGCAGGCCGAAGGGGTTGAGCAAGATGTGCCCGGGCGCACCGGGCACCCGCAGCGAGACGTGGTTGTAGATCAACTCAGCCCAGCCGAGGTGGTCAAAGATGCGGTAGCAGGCGGCCAGTTGCACCCGGGCCGCTCACTCGGCCGGGGCGATGGCGGCCGGGGGCGGGTAGGCTGGCCCACGCGGGTCGCTCACGCCACCTTCACCTCGCTGATCTGGATCACCGGCTGGGCGTCGGTGTAGTTGGGGATGTCGCCCATCACCTCGGCGCCGTGCTGGGCCATCGCCGCGCCAAAGGCTTCGACCGACGTGACCAGCAGCGCGCCCACCGCCACATACGGCGCCGGCTGGCCGGGCGCGCCGCTGGCCAGGCCGGCGTCCACCGTGAAGCCGGTGCAGGCCGCGCCGATGCGGGCTTGCACCATCGGCATGTGGCGGTCGGTGTAGTAAGCCATGTCAAAGCGCACGCCGGGCGCGTTGGGGTAGAGGATGTGGACTTTGATCATGCGGGGCTCCTGGGTGGGTTGGGCCGGGTCGGCCGGTCTGGCGGGGGCGCCAGCGTGCAGCACGACTCGGGTTATCGCATGGCCCGGCCCGCGACGGATCAGGGATCGCCCGTATCCCAGAGTGACAGTTGCCCGGGCAGGGCCGAGGCCGCACCCGGCGCCGCCTTGCCCGCCGCCGTACCCGCCGCCTTGCCCGCCCGGGCCACCGGCGTGATGCCGCTCTTGCGGCTGCCGTGGCGCTGCTGGATCGCGTCGGCCTGGCTGCGCGCGCTGTCGCTGCGGCGCACCGCGCCCAGCCGCTCGCGTGCGGCGCGCCAGGCCGTGGCGTGATCGACCAGCGGCGCAGGGTAGTCCGCCGCGCCGTCGTCTCCGGCCGCGCGCCCATCCGGGCCACCGATGCGGCAGCCACTGCGCTGCTGCAGCCCATCGGGCATGCGCCACGGCTCATGCACAAAGCCGGCCGGCACCCGGGCCAGCTCGGGCACCCAGCGGCGGATGAAATCGCCGTCCGGGTCTTGCACCCGGGCCTGCTGGGTGGGCGAGTAGATGCGCAGCGTGTTGATGCCGGTGGTGCCCGATTGCATCTGGCACTGGCTGAAGTGGATGCCGGGCTCGAAATCGACAAACTGCCGCGCCAGGTGCAGCGCCGGTTGGCGCCAGTGCAGCCACAGGTGGTGGGCGGCAAAACTCATCAGCATCGCCCGCATGCGGAAGTTGATCCAGCCGCTGGCCAGCAAAGCCCGCATGCAGGCGTCGATCATCGGGTAGCCGGTGCGGCCGGCGGCCCAGGCCGCCAGCCAGTCTTCGCGAGAGCCCGGCTCGCCCCGGTCCGGCCGCAGGCCGTCGCAGGCGCGCGAGAAGTTGTTGAACTCGATGCCCGGCTCGTCTTCGAGCTTCTGCATGAAGTGGCAATGCCAGCGCAGCCGACCTTGAAACGACTTCACCGCCCCCGGCCAGCGCGCGTCGATGGGCGCGCCGGCGCTGCGCAGCGCGCGCAACTCGGCGGCCCGGGCGTCGGCGGCGTGGCTGACGCAACGCAGCGACACGGTGCCCCAGGCCAGGTGCGGGCTCAGCCGCGAGCAGGCCGCCTCGGCGCTGAGCGGGCTGGACGTGCCGCGCCGGTAGTCCACCCCGCGCGCGGCCAAAAAATCAGCCAGCAGCGCCTGGCCTGCCGCCTCACCGCCCCGCTGCGCCAGCGGCTTGCGCTGACCGTGGCGGGCGGCCAGGCCGGCCGGTGGCGCCGATGATTCAACGCCCGGCACCGGCGCGATGTGCAACGGCGCCGGCCGTTGCGGCGTGGCCATGCGGCTGTCCCAGCGCCGGGCCCAGCCGTTGCGGCTGGTCAGGCGGCGCACCACACCGTTTTGCGGCAGCTCGGTCCAGGCCACCTGGTGGGCGCGGCACCAGGCGGCCACGGCGCGGTCCCGGTCCCAGGTCAGGCGCTGGCCGGTCTCCTCGTGGCTGTAGAGATGCGTGAAGCCGGTGGCTCGGTGCAGCGCTTGCAACACCGGCACCACCTCACCAAACCGGCGCACCAGCCGGCCACCGCGCTGGGCCAGTTCAGTGGCCAGCGCGGCCAGGCTTTGCTCGACGAAATCGGCATGTGATGCATCGAACAAATCCGACGCCAGCAGCGACGGCTCGGTGATGTGCAGTGCCAGCACCGGCCCGCGCTGGGCGGCGGCTGCCAGCGGCGCGTGGTCATGCAGCCGCAGGTCGCGCTTGAACCAGACCACGCTGGCCATTTGCCGCAGCCAGGTGCCGGCGTCGATGGCCCGGTATGCCGGGCCGGGCCATCAGCCCGCTTTCTTGGCCCAGGCCGAGCACCAGCCGTTGGCATTGACCTGCTTGCCGCCCAGGATGGGGCAGACGCCCCAGGCGTCGCCGGCCTTGCCCTGGTAGAGCTGGCAATTGCTGCACACCTTGCCCTTGGCGTAGGTGGGGTATTTGGCGGCGTCCACCTTGGTGGCGTCGTGCAGATAGCCCAGGGCCTTGGCGGTGGCGTCGTTCTCGTCGGCGTGGGCCGGCTGGGCCAGCGCGGTGCCGGCCGAGCCGAGCAGGGTGGCGCTGGCGGCGGCGGGCACCAGGGTGAGGATGAAGTGGCGGCGGCTGTTCATGAGGAGCGTCCCTGTGCCGGATCAAGAAAATGGCCCTGCTGCGGGTCCGGCGCCGGCAGCGGGTTTTTGGGGGGGTTGGCGCAAAAGCTGCCGAGCGTATCCGCTGCGGCCACCGGCCGTGCAAAGCTGGCCAGGTAATTGACTGCCGTGCTGCGACACCAACTGGCCCGGTGCAGCAGCGGCAGGTAGCGCAGGCCCGTCAAGCCGCGCGGTTGCAAGCCGGCTTGCGCCATCGCAGCGGCCAGCTCGGCCGGCGTGACGAACTGGCGCCAGTGGTGGGTGCCGCGCGGCAGCAGCCGCAACAGCCATTCAGCGCCGACGATGGCCAGCCAGAAGCTGCGCCAGGTGCGGTTGATGGTGGACGCGATCAGCAGCCCGCCGGGCGCCAGGTGGGCGGCGATGGTGGCCACAAAAGCCGGCATGTGCTGCACATGCTCGACCACCTCCAGGCACAGCAGCACGTCAAATTGCTCGGCGGCGGCCAGCGCCTGCGCCGGCTCAGCGCAGCGGTAGTCCAGCACCAGGCCGGCAGCGGCGGCATGCGCCCGCGCCACCGCAATGCTGCGCTCGGCGGCGTCGATGCCGGTGACCTGCGCGCCGGCCCGGGCCAGCGGCTCACACAGCAAGCCGGCGCCGCAGCCCACGTCCAGCAGCCGCAGGCCCGCCAGGCCGCTGCCGGGCGCCCGCCCGTGGTGGGCCTCGGCGAGTGCCACCACCCGCCTCAGGCGCAG
>JANLOP010000194.1:0-10092 GCA_031366635.1 Betaproteobacteria bacterium
CCGCGATGAGTCGCCCGATGCCAGCAGGGCCGAGGCCAGCTCCAGCGCCGGGGCGTCGGGGTGGGCGGCGGACGGGCCCTTCCACACCAGCGCCACCGCCGGCAGCGGCACGTTGGGCGCTTTGATCTCGACGCGGGCGTCTTGTGCCCGCGGCGGCTCGGTGACGGTGACGCGCGGGATAGGCTGCGCCGGCGTGATGAGCGGGCCGAAGTAGCGGTCTACCCAGCCGTCAAGCTGCGCCGGCTCGAAATCACCGACGACGATCAACACCGCGTTGTCGGGCCGGTAGTAGGTGCTGTGGAAGTGCCGCACATCGTCCAGCGTAGCGGCGTTCAGGTCGGCCTCGCTGCCGATCACCGGGCGCTGGTAAGGGTGGCGCTCAAACGCCTGCTGCGGCAGGGCGTTGAACAGGCGGCCGTAGGGATCGGCCAGCACGCGCTGGCGCAACTCTTCGATCACCACCTTGCGCTCAGACTCAAAACTGGCCTGGTCCACCTGCAGGTTTGCCAACCGTTCTGCCTCGGCCCAGAGCAGGCGCTCAAGATGGTTGGACGGCACCTCGCTCTGGTAGGCCGTCATGTCCTCGGCGGTGAAGGCGTTGTTCTGGCCGCCCACGTCCTCGGTCAGCCGGTCAAACATCTCGCTGGCCATGTGGCGGGTGCGCTTGAACATCATGTGCTCAAACAAATGGGCGAAACCGGATTTGCCCACCGGGTCGTCTTTGCCACCCACCCGGTACCAGACCTGCACGCTGACCGTGGCACCGCTGCGCTGGGCCAGGCTGACCACTTGCAGGCCATTGGCCAGGCGGCGCTGGCGCAGCGCCAGCGGCGGCAACACGATGCGCGGGGCGGCCAGCCGGGGCGGGGTGCTGGCGGCCGCAGCGGGCGGTGGCACCAGATCGGCGGCCCAGGCCGGCAGGCCGGTGGCGCCCAGCCAGGCCAGGCCCTGGCGGCGGGTGAAGACAGGGGGCATGGCGGGGTCTCGATCAAGGCGCGGGGTTGGATCATCGCCGATGGCCAGCGGCGCGCCGGGTTGGGTTGCGGCAGCGGCGTGCCGCCGGTGCTCAAGCGTCAAACAGCCCGGGCTGAACGGCGCCACCGGCCGGCCAGCCAGGCAAATCGGGCAGCCGGTCCACCCCGCGCGTGGCCTGGCGCCAGAACTGCGAGAACGAATGGCACAGCCTGGGAGGATCGGCCAGCAGGCGCAGCGCCGGCCGGCGCCAGGCGGCGGGCCAGGCGGCCGGCAGGTGGCCGTTGTCGGTGCAGTGCAGCGCAGCGGCCTGGGCCAGCGCCTGTTGCAGTTGGGCGCTGTCGGCGCACAGCGTGTGCGGCGTGAGCGCCGCCATCCCGGTGGCGACAAAACGCCAGCGCGCCGCCGACCACGGCCAGCGGGCATGGAACTCGGCCGGCCAGACGCCCAGGCACAGGCTGCCGGGCGGCGCGCCGGCGGGTGGTCCGGCCAGCGCCCAGGGGTGGGCCAGCCAGACGCTGCGCCCGGCCAGCGCGGGCGGCGCCGGCCAGCCGGCGGGTTGCGGGCCGGGTTGCGGGCCGGGTTGCGGATCGGGCCACACGACGGCTTGCAACCCCGGCGGCAAGCCGTGCCACAGCGGGGGCTGATCGACGCCGGTGCCGCCCGCCGCACCGGGTGCGGGCGGCAGCAGCGCCATGCCGCGCGCCCAGCGGTCCAGCGTGGCGTAGTCGGTGTCGATCACACTGCCCGGGCTGGGCCAGCCGGGCTGGTTGCCGGCGTAGCGCGCCACGTTGTCGGCATTGAACAGATAGGGCTTGTGACTGCCAGTGCCGGCAATCCATTGCCACGACAGGTGGTTGCTGGCCAGGTCACCGTCCAGCAGATGCGCCACCAGCCAATCAGCGCCAGCGCGCCAGTGCACACCGCGCAGATGCACCACGTAGCTGGCCAGCCACATGCGCGCGTGGTTGTGCAGCCAGCCGGTGGCATACAGCGTGCGCACCGCCGCGTCGATCACCGGCACGCCGGTGCGGGCCTGGCGGATGTCGTCGGGCAGTGGGCGCTGGCAGGCGGCCTCGGGCCGGGGGCCGTCGTGCAGTGACTCGAGGATGGCGTCGCCTCGGTGCTGCCAGACGTGGTGGAAAAACTCGCGCCAGCCCAGCGCTTGCACCAGCTTGTGTTGCAGCGGCAGCGCGTGGCGGGCGGCCAGCGCCGCCGCCACCTCGGGCAGGCTGAGCAGGCCGTGCGTCAGATACGGCGACAGCCGGGTGACGGCGCCGTCAAGGTGGTTGCGGCTGCTGGCCTAGGCCGACGGGCGCACCGCCGCCAGCCGGGCCTGTGCGGCGGCTCGCGTGGGCGGGAACAGGTCGCTCATCGGCCCGGTGACGTGCTGCCGATCGCGCTGCAAGTCGCGCTGCAAGTCGCGCTGCCGATCACACGGTCAGGCGCGCCGTCACTCGCGCTGTCCAGCGCCCCGGCCCGCACCGCATCGGCCCGGGCGCTGATGGCTGCACCTTGCTCGTCACTCAAGCGTGCCAGGTTTTTGACTTGCAGCGCCATGCGCGGGTTGCGCGCCAGACTGGCCTGGTGCCGGCCCAGGAAATCCCAGTACAGCGTGGTGAACGGGCAGGCATCGTCGCCGCTGGACTGGACGGGTTTGAAACGGCAGCCGGCGCAGTGGTTGCTCATGCGCTGGATGTACTTGCCGGTGGCCACATACGGCTTGCTGGCCATCTGCCCCACGCCGTCCGGCAGACCAGCGGCCGGGCCGCCGTCGGCAAACTGGCCCATGCCCAGGGTGTTGGGCAGCGCCACCCATTCCACCGCGTCCACCTACACCGCCAGATACCAGCGGTGCACGTCTTGCGGCCGCACGCCCAGCAGCAGCGCGTACAGGCCGGTGACCATCAGGCGCTGGATGTGGTGGGCATAACCGTGCTCCAGCGTCTGGCTGATGGTGTCGCGCAGGCAGGCCATCGGCGTGCGGCCGGTCCAGTAAAACGCCGGCAGCGGCGCGCTGGCATTCAGCGCATTGCGCTCGGCGTAGCCGGGCATCTGGGTCCAGTAGATGCCGCGCACATATTCGCGCCAACCCAGGATCTGTCGGACAAAGCCCTCGGCGGCGGCCAGCGGCACGGCGCCGGCCCGGTAGGCCGCCTCGGCCCGGGCCACCACCTCGCGCGGGTGGATCAATTTGAGGTTCATCGCGCTGGCCAGGTGGGCGTGGTAGAGCCAGGGCTCGCCTTCCCAGATCGCGTCTTGCCACTGGCCGAAGTGCGGCAGGCGCTGGGTGATGAAGTCGTCCAGCACCTGCAAGGCCTGGGCCCGGCTGACGGGCCAGCCAAAGGTCTCAGCCTGGCCGGGGTGGCCGGCAAACCGGCGCTTGACCAGCGCCATCACCTCGACCGTGATGGCGTCCGGCGCAAACCGGGTGGGCGGCGGCAGCTTGCCGGGGCCGGCCTTGCCAAAGGCGCTGCGGTTCTCGGCGTCGAAGTTCCACTGCCCGCCCTCGGGCTGGGTGGGGTCGGCCGCATCCATCAGCACCGCGTGGCGGCGCCGCTGCTCACGGTAGAAGAACTCCATCCGAAGTTGCTTGCGGCCCTGGGCATGGGCCGCAAAATCACGCACCGTGCTGTAAAAGTGTCGGTCGTCGCGCAGTTGCAGCGGCACGTGGTGGGCGGCGGCCACCGCGCGCAGCGCTTGCAGCACGCGCCAGTCGCCGGGGGCGGTCAGCAGCAGCGCGCCGGGCATGTGGCGGGTGATGGCGCCGGCCAGCTCACCGGCCAGGGTGTGGGTGTTGGCGTCGTCGTCCAGCAGGCGGTAGTCCAGCGGCACGCCGGCCTGGCGCAAGTCGGCGGCAAAGTGGCGCATCGCCGACAAAAACAGCACGCTGCGCTGCTTGGCTGACCAAACCTGGGTCGATTCTTCGGCCACCTCGGCCATCCAGACCACGTCTAAGGCGGCGTCGAAGCCGTCAAACGCGGCGGCGCCGGGGTCGAGCTGGTCGCCCAGCACCAGCACGAGGTGGCGAACCGCGTGGCGGGTCATCGCGCCGGCACCGCCGTGCGGCGGCGCCGGCAGGCGTCAGAGCAGAACTTGACCTCCACCCAGTGCCGTGCCCAGGCGCTGCGCCAGACCATCTCCCGCCCGCAGGCCGTGCACAGCTTGCGCGGCAGCGCCTGCTGGTTGCCTTTGAAGCCGGTGTGCGCATCCATTTGCAAGATTGTCGGGCGCCGCTGCTACTGACAGCACGCTGTCAGCAGCCCCCCGTCAGCATGCAGGGCTTGTGCAACGCAGATCGAGGACAGACTCCATGACCACCGCCACCGCGCCCGTCGCCACCGACACGGCCACCGACGCAGCCGTTGCCCACCCGGCGATCAACTGGTTTGAAATCCCGGTGACCGACATCGACCGGGCCCAGGCGTTTTACGAGGCCGTGCTGGGCCAGCCGCTGCGGCGTGAGCCGATGGGCCCCCAGACGCTGGCCGTGCTGCCGTACACCGAGCCGGGGGTGGGCGGTGCGCTGATCGCGGGGCCGCACATCCCGGCGCCGTCGGGCACCGGCACGCTGGTCTACCTCAACGTCAACCCGTCGCTCGACGCGGCGCTGGCCCGGGCGCTGGCGGCCGGTGGCCAGGTCGTGACACCCCGGGTGGACTTGCCCGACGGCATGGGCAGTTTTGTGCACCTGCTGGATGTGGAGGGCAACCGCATCGGCCTGCATGCGCAGCGCTAGTGGGATGTTGCACGCTGAGCGCGACTCAAGAAAACCGATGGATTGGGCGACGGAGCCCCGCATGACCGCCCCAATCCTGAACCTGGCCGATGCGGTGCTGCAATCGCGCCCGCCCGAATACCTGCCGCCCGCTGCTGCTGCCCAGCGCATCGACGCCCGGCTGGGCCGGGCGGGTGCGCTGCCGGGCCTGCACAAACTGGCTTGCGGCCTGGTGGTGGTGGCATCGGGTGCCGAGCCGCTGCCGTTTCGCTTTGTCGGCCGCGCCAGCCAGCAGGTGGATGGTTGGGACGGCAACTGGTTGGCCGGGCGACCCACGCATGCGGCGCGCTGACCGGCTGTTTCAGTTGGTGCAACTGGTGCGGGGCCGGCGCCTCAGCACCGCCGCGCTGCTGGCGGGGCGGCTGGGCGTGTCGCTGCGCACGGTGTACCGCGATGTGGCCGATCTGCAGCACCAGGGCGTGCCGATCGACGGCGAAGCCGGGGTGGGCTACCGCATGCGGGCCGGCTTTGATTTGCCGCCGCTGATGTTCACCGCCGCAGAAGCCCAGGCCCTGGTGGCCGCCATCCGCATTGCCCGGCCCTGGCTGGACGCCGGGCTGGCAGCCGGTGCTGAGATGGCGCTGGGCAAGATACTGGCCGTGCTGCCAGTGGCCACCCGCGCCGCCGCCGAGCGCCTGGCGGTATTTGCCCCGCCGGTGGGGCCCGATGCCGCCACCCGCAACCGGCTGGCCACGCTGCGCCAGGCCACTGACGCGCGGCGCAAGCTGGCTATCGACTACCTGGACTTGAAAAACACCGCCAGCCAGCGCACGGTGCGCCCGCTGGCCTGTATTTACTGGGGCCAGGTGTGGACGCTGGCGGCCTGGTGCGAGACGCGAGGCGACTTTCGCAGCTTCCGGGTGGACCGCATCAGCGCCTTGCAGGTGCTCGACAAGACGTTTCGCGACGAGCCCGGCCGATCCCTGGCCGACCTGATGCGCCGCCTGGCGCCGCCCGGCCTGGATTGACCGGGCCGGCCGCCGGATCAGCGCCGCGAGCGGTAGACCGCCGTCTCGAAGGCGTAGTACAGCGGCAGCGATCGGCTGTCGGCAAACGGCAGGATTTGCGTCATGTAGGCGCCGCCCAGGCCGGTCTGACGGTCGATCCAATAATAGGAATTGGCCAGGCCGGCCCACATCAGGCCACCCGCCGGCCGGCCGGTGGGCGCGGCGGTCTCGTTGATCTGCATGCTCAGGCCCCAGGATTTCTCGACCCCGGGGAAGAACTCGGCGTCATTGGTCAGCGTGGCGGCCTGGGTGGGCAACAACTGCACCCGCAGGTCGCCCATCGCGTTGCGGCACATCTGCTGCACCGTCTCGGCCTTCAGCACCCGGGGGCCGGCGCCACCCACGCCGCCGTCGCCATCGGCCAAGCCGTCATTGAGCATCATGCGCAAGAACCGGATGTAGTCGGGCATCGTGCCGTACAGCCCGCCGCCGGCCATCTGGTTCTCGGGGTTCTGCTCGATCACCAGATCACCCGCCACCAGCGAGCCGTCGTCCTGCCGGTGGTGGATCTTGGCCAGCCGCGCCTGCATGTCGGGGCGGATGAAAAAAGCGGTGTCGTTCATGCCCAGCGGGCCGAGCAGGTTTTCTTGCAGGTAGGCGCCCAGCTTCTGGCCGCTGACGGCCTCGACGATCTTGCCGGCCCAGTCGATGTTGATGCCGTACAGCCAGCGCTCACCCGGATCAAACATCAGCGGCTGGCCCAGTGCGGCCTCGCTGCAACTGATGATGCCGGGCGTGCCGGTGGCCGCCTGGTAGCGGCCGGTCTCGGCGCTCCAGAACTCATAGCCAAAGCCGGCGCTGTGCGTGAGCAGGTGGCGCAGCGTGATGTCGCGTACCGGCGGGCGCATGCGCGGCTGGCCGGCGGCATCGAAGCCGTCCAGCACCTGGGCCTGGCCGAGCCGGGGCACCCACTGCTTGGCCGGGCTGTCCAGATCGATCCGGCCCTGCTCGACCAACTGCATGCAGGCGCTGCTGGTGATGGCCTTGCTCATGGAGGCGATCCAGCCGACGGTGTCCACCGTCATCGCGCCCTCGGTGCCCAGCGTGCGCAGGCCAAAAGCGCCTTCGTAGAGCGTGCGCTCACGGTCGGTGACCAACGCCACCACACCGGGCACGGCCCCGCTGGCGGCGCCGCCGGCCAGCAAGTCATCGAGGCTGGATTTGAGGGTCATGGCAAGTCTTTCGGTGGCTGAAAGGGGCGGTGGATGGGGCGGCGCCGGCATCAGCGCCTGGCGGGCCGCCGAGTGTGCACGCCGCCCGCCGCGTTTTCAAGGCGTGCCGACAGTCTGACGACCGGTTTGCGGGTCTGTACGGATGGCCGCCGGGCGCACCGCCCGGAAATGCCACCACGGCAGCGCCTGCACCAGCGACAGCACCTGGCCGCTGCGCGCCGGGGCGTAGCCGGGCAGGCTGTGCAGCAACCCGGGCCAGGTCGGGCTTTCCAGCGCCTGGCGCAGCTTGTGCACGGCCGGGTGGTCGAGCGCGTCTTTCAGGCAGACAAGAAAATAGTCCTCGGCGATCAGCGGGATGAAGTCGAGCCCGAACTGCGCCGCCGCCGCCTCGATGCCCGGCCCGACATCGCCCAGGCCACTGGCCAGCGCCGCCGCCACCGCCAGGTGACTGTCCTCCGGCGGCTCAAAGTAGCCCGGCACGCTGGCCGGATCGATGGCTTGCTCGGCCAGCAGGTGGTCCATCAGCAGCCGCGTGCCCGAGCCGGGCTGGCGGTTGACAAATCGCCGGCTGGCGCCGCTGCGCGCGGCGGGTGTCGTGTCCGACAGATCGGCCAGGCCAGGCAGATCGGCCAGGCCGCGCAGGCCGAGCGGATTGCCCGGCCGCACCATCAGGCCCTGGGTGCGGCGCAGGCAGCCGATCAGCTTGTGCACACCGGGTTTGAGCAGCGGCTTCATGGCCAGCGCAAACGGCGTAGCGCCGCCACCCGCCTGCACCGGGCTGCGCCACGGCGGCACGTGGAAGCCGGCCACCAGGCACCGGCCCTGGGCCAGCGCGCGCAGCGCGTCCAGGCTGCCGGCAAAGCGCAGCGCGATGTGCAGGCCGTGCGCGCTGCTGGCCAGCGCTTGCAGCAGCGGCAGCGCGGGGTCGTGGCTGGCAAACAGCGTGAGCACATGCTGGCTGCCGTCCAGCGCGTCGGCCAGCACCCGCTCCAGCTCGGCGCGCAGCGCCTCGATGTGCGGTGTGGCCCGGGTGCGGGCGCGGGTTTCGGCCCACAGCAGGCGGTCGGCAAACGGCGTCAACCGCGCCGGCTGGCCCTGCGCCCAGGTCACCAGCGGCTCACCCATCACCGTCTCCCAGTGCTTGAGCTGGCCCCAGACGTGGCGGTAGCTGGCGCCCAACGCCTTGGCCGCATGCTGGATCGAGCCCTGCTCATGCACGGCGCTGAGCAGATCAAACAGCGGGTTGTGCAGCACCGCGCCGCGCTGGCCGTCGGCTTCGAAGCTGTACTGAAGGTGGACGCCGCGGGCCTTCATGCTGCCGAGTCAAGCACCCGTTGGGTTTGGGTGATCAGCGCGCACAGTTTGCCGTCGGCGTTGCGGATCGAGGTTTGCCAGACCTGGGTGGTGCGGCCCCGGTGCAGCGCCAGGCACTCGGCGCTGGCGCTGCCGCCCACCTTGACCGAGCCGATGAACTTGGTGCTCGAATCGGTGGTGGTGGTGCGCCGGCCGGCCGGCAGGTTCTGCAGCGTGCCCACCGCGCCCAGCGTGTCGGCAAAGGCCATGATCGCACCGCCGTGCAAGATGCCGCCCGCCGTGCACAGATCGGGCCGCACCGGCAGCTCGACGGTGATGCGGTCAGCGGCCAGCGCGGTGAGGCGCACGCCCATCAGGCCCGGGAAGAGTGAATCGAGGCGCTGTTGCATCGCGGCGATGTCGGTCATGGGCGTCCTTGATGTGCGGAGGATTTGGCGGCACAGGCCGCCCGGTGGCGCCAGATTTTAGGAGTCTGTCGGCCCGGGACAGGCCCTCGGCGCAGGGCATTGCGGTTCATGGTTGTTCAAAAAGCATTTGCTGCTTTAGCAACAACGAACAACAATCGCCGGCATGGCAGACACCGGCAGCTTCGACGACATCGAAATCCGCCGCCCGGCCCTGGCTGGCAGTTTTCTGGGCCTGTTGCGCGGCCAGCCCGGCCGGCCGCTGGCGCTGTTTGCGCCGCGCCGGGTGGGCAAGACCTATTTTCTCGACCAAGACCTGACACCCGCCGCCCGCGCTGACGGCCTGCTGCCGGTGTATGCCGATGTCTGGCTGCACCGCACGGCGCCGCTGGATGCCATCAACCATGCGCTTGAAGAGGCGCTGGACGATGCCACCGTGCCCACCGGCCGGGCGCAGCGCGCCGCCCGCACGCCGGTGAAAAAGCTGGCCGCACTCGGTGCCAGCGTGGAGCTGGGCGACGCGCCCCAGCGCCGCGCCCTGCCCACCGCGCCCGAGCTGCGGCTGGACGCGCTGGTGGCGCGCCTGGCCGCCGCCGCCGGGCGGCCGGTGCTGCTGATGATCGACGATATCCAGGCGCTGGGTGAGCATGCCCAGGGCGCGGCCATCGTCGGCACCTTGCGGGCCGTGCTGCAAAAGCGCAAGCGTGAGGTGCTGGCGGTGTTCACCGGCTCATCGCAACAGGCACTGGCGGCTATGGTGGCGGCAGCCGGCGGGCCGATGTACCAGTTTGCCCAGTTGCTGGATTTCCCGGTGCTCGGTGACGAGTATCTTGAAAAGCTGGCCGCTCACTTTGGCCGGGTGCACCGGGGCAAACAGCCAGCGCTGGCCGATTTGCGGCGGGCCTTTGAGCGCATCGGCTTCAAGCCGGCGCTGATGAAAGACCTGGTCAAGGCGATGTCAGCCGACGGCGTGATTGATGTGGACGCTGCGATGGCGCGCTGGGTGCGCGATGACCGTCAAGTGGCCGGTTGGCAAGCGCTGCTGACGGGCGTGCCGGCGCTGGAGCGTGGCCTGCTGCAAGCGCTGGCACAGGGCCAGCCGCCGCTGGGCCAGGCCACGCTGGCCAGCCTGGGCAGCGCGGTGGGCGCACCGGTAACGATTGCCAAGGTGCGCGCCGCACTAAACCGCTTGCAGCGCGCCGGCATCCTGACCAAACCCGGCGGCCGGCACCTGATCGAAGACCGGCTGTTTGCCGAACACCTGAGCACACTCGCCCTCAGAGGCTGAGAGGAATTCGAGCGTGACCGAGCAGCGCGCCAAAGGGTGTCCGATCTAGGCGCAAAGCACAGCCATAGCCCGGGCTATGGCGCGCATTTGCAACGACGAGCGGGCGCCTTTTGGCGTGATGAGCGGGCATGATCGAAAAACTCTCAGCCTCTCAGCC
>JANLOP010000199.1:0-17510 GCA_031366635.1 Betaproteobacteria bacterium
GATACAGCAGCGCGATCTCCGAAAGCGCGGTGCCCTCGTTCTTCAATTGTTTCACTTCTTCCAGGATATAACCGGCCTCCTCGAAGTCGGTCATCGCTTCGTATAAACGCAGGGGCTCGCCGCTGCCCTGCGCCGTCCACAGATTCTTGCCCAGCCGCGTGTGGTTGTGGCGAATCAGCGCGTTGGCCGCATCCAGGATGTTGCCCTGGCTGCGATAATTCTGTTCGAGCTTGATGACCTTCTCGACATGGAAGTCCTTCTCGAAATCGAGCATATTGCCGGCGCGCGCGCCGCGGAAGGCATAAATCGACTGGTCGTCGTCGCCGACGGCAAAAATGGTGTTTTTCGGGCCTGCCAGCAGTTTGAGCCAGAAGTATTGCAGGCGGTTGGTATCCTGGAACTCGTCCACCAGGATATGTTTGAAACGCGCGCGATAGTGCTCGCGCAGGATCTCGTTCTTCGACAGCAGTTCGAAGCAGCGCAGCAGGAGCTCGGCGAAATCCACCACGCCTTCGCGGTTGCATTGCGCATCGTAAGTTTCGTAAACGCTCACCAGCTTGCGAGAAAAATCATCTAAGGCTTCGACCTTCGCCGCGCGCAGGCCCTGTTCCTTGGCGTTGTTGATGAAATACTGCGCCTGCTTCGGCGGATATTTCTCGTCGTCGATGTTCATCGACTTCATGACGCGCTTGACCATGGCCAGCTGGTCGGCCGAATCCAGAATCTGGAAGGTCTGCGGCAACCCGGCATCGCGGAAGTGCGCACGCAGGATGCGGTTACACAGTCCGTGGAAAGTACCCACCCACATGCCACGCGTATTGATCGGCAGCATCGCGGAGATGCGCAGCAGCATTTCGCGCGAAGCCTTGTTGGTGAATGTCACGGCCAGCAGGCCTTGCGGACTGACCTGCCCGGTCTGGATCAGCCAGGCGATGCGCGTGGTGAGCACGCGGGTCTTGCCGGAACCCGCGCCGGCGAGGATCAGCGCCGACTGGTGGGGAAGCGTGACGGCTTCGAGTTGCTGCGGATTGAGGCCTTCGAGAAGCAACATTCGGGATACGGAGCGGATTGCGGTTGCAATCCCGGATTATAAATGCAGTTGCCCCGTCAGCCGCGCGCCTTTCTGCCGGCATGGACCAGATCGCGGATCATCGGCGTCAGGATGAGCTGCATCGCATACTCCATTTTCGTGCCTGGCACAACGATGGTGTCCTGCCGCGAGAGGAAGGAATCCTCGATCATGGCCAACAGATAAGGCACGTTCAAATGCTCCGCATTCGACAGCCTGATGACGACGAAACTTTCCTCCGGCCGCGGCACCTCGCGCACGACAAAGGGATTGGAAGTATCCACCGTAGGCACGCGCTGGAAATTGACGTGGGTGCGGCTGAACTGCGGGCAGATGTGGTTCACGTAATCGGGCATGCGGCGCAGGATGGTGTCAACCACCGCCTGCTGGCTGTAGCCGCGCAGGGTTTGGTCGCGGTGCAGTTTTTGAATCCACTCCAGGTTGATGATCGGCACCACGCCCACCAGCAGATCCACCTGGCTGGCCACATCAGCGTCAGGCGCCACAAAGCCGCCGTGCAAGCCCTCGTAGAACAGCAGATCGCTGCGCTCGGCCATCGGCTGCCAGGGGGTGAAGGTGCCGGGGTCAGCGCCCAGCTCTTTGGCCTCAGCGGCGTCGTGTACGTAACGCCGCACCTGGCCGCCGCCGGTTTTGCCGTAGGCGCTGAACGTGGCGGCCAGCTCAGACAACAGATTGCTCTCGGGGCCGAAGTGGCTGATCTGCGGGCCCTCGCCATGGTCGGCCTGGCGCACCCGCTCACGCATCTCAACCCGGTTGAAGCGGTGCATCGAGTCGCCCTCGATCACCTGGGCGCTGATTTGTTCACGCCGGAAGATGTGGGCAAAGCTCTTCATCACCGTGGTGGTGCCGGCGCCTGACGAGCCGGTGACGGCGATGATGGGGTGGCGGGTGGACATGGCGGGGCCTCGGGATCAATTGGCGGCGGGCTACGGGGGGCTATTGGCTTGAAGTGGCTTCAAGTGGCTTCCTGGGCACGGAACAGCGAGCGCTCATTGAACAGCGGTGAGACAAACGGTTTGTCGTCACCGCGCTCATAAGCCGCGTGGTAGCGCTCGATGCGCAGCACCTCGTTTTTGGACCCCAGGATCACCGGCACGCGCTGGTGCAGTTGCTCAGGCAGCAGATCGAGCAGCCGGCGCCGGCCGGTGCTGGCGGCACCGCCAGCCTGCTCGATCAGCATGGCGATGGGATTGGCCTCGTACAACAGCCGCAGCCGGCCCGGTTTGCCGGGGTCTTTGGTGTCGCGCGGGTACATGAACACGCCGCCGCGCATCAGGATGCGGTGCACCTCGGCCACCATGCTGGCAATCCAGCGCATGTTGAAGTCGCGGCCGCGCTCACCGGCCCGGCCGGCCTGGCACTCGGTGACGTAGCGGTGCACCGGTGGCTCCCAGAAGCGGGCGTTGCTGGTGTTGATCGCAAACTCGCTGGTGTCCTCGGGGATGGCCAGGTTGGGGTGGGTCAAGATGAAGTTGCCGATCTCCCGGTCGAGCGTGAAGCCGTGTGTGCCCTGGCCCACACTGAGCACCAGCATCGTGGCCGGGCCGTAAATGGCGTAGCCGGCCGCCACCTGCGCCGTGCCGGCTTGCAGGTAGTCGGCGCTGCCGGGGGCGTCGGTGCTGTCATGGCGCAGCACCGAGAAGATGGTGCCAACCGAGACATTGACATCGGTGTTGGACGAGCCGTCAAGCGGGTCGAACACCAGCAAATACGGGCCGCGCGAATAGCCTTCGGGGATGATGTAGGGCTCGTCCAGCTCCTCACTGGCCAGGCCGGCCACCAGGCCGCCCCACTCGGTGGCGTTGACCATCGCGTCATTGGCCAGCACGTCGAGCTTTTTTTGCTGCTCGCCGTGCACATTGGTCTGGTCGATGGCCCCCAGATAGCCACCGAGTGCGCCTTTGGCCGTCATCGCCGAGATCGCCTTGACGGCGGCAGCCACGTCCACCAGCAAGGCCGCCAGCTTGCCGTGGTCCTCGGCGCCGGCCAATTGCTGGATCAGGAATTTGGACAGGGTGGTGCGGCCTAGATGCATGGCGTTCTTTCTTCAGGGGTTGTTCTGGTCGTCGTGGGGCGCACCAAACACCCGGCTGGCCCGGATGTCACTGACGGCGATGGTGCTCAAATCGTCCCGCGTCAGCGGCCGGTCGCGGTCGGCAAACAGCCGCGACGCCTGGCGCAGCCGCAGCCGGTCGAGCGCATTGCGCACGCTGCGCGCATTGGCAAAGTGCGGCTGGGCAATGCGCCGCTGCAAATACTCGTCAAAGACCTGGCGCGCGCCGTCGCCAAACTGGTAGTGGCCGTCCAGCAGCATGCGGTCGGCAATTTGCAGCAACTCGCCGGCGCTGTAATCGGGGAAATCCAGGTGGTGGGCGATACGAGAACTCATGCCCGGGTTGCTTTGGAAAAACGTCTGCATCCGGTCTTTGTAGCCGGCCAGGATCACCACCAGGTCGTCGCGCTGGTTTTCCATCACCTGCAGCAAGATCTCGATGGCCTCCTGGCCATAATCCCGCTCGTTCTCCGGCCGGTACAGGTAATAAGCTTCGTCGATAAACAGCACACCGCCCATTGCTTTTTTCAGCACCTCTTTGGTCTTGGGCGCGGTGTGGCCGATGTACTGGCCCACCAGGTCATCGCGGGTCACACTCACCACATGGCCTTTGCGCACATAACCCAGCCGGTGCAGGATTTGCGCCATGCGCAGCGCCACCGTGGTTTTGCCGGTGCCGGGGTTGCCTGAAAAGCACATGTGCAATGACGGCTTGCTCGCCGCCATGCCCAACTGCTCGCGCAGCTTGGCGATCACCAGCAGCGCGGCGATGTCGCGGATGCGGGCCTTGATCGGCGCCAGGCCGATCAAATCCCGGTCCAGCTCGTCCATCACCGATTCAACCTGGCTCTGCGCCAGCACCTCGCCCACGGACAGCGCCGTAGCCGCCGAAACTACGGCAGCGCTGGGTATCGATTCGGTAGAGGTTGCCATGATTGGGCTGTGGAGCAGCGGTAGGGTTGCCAAGTGGACGCCGCAGATCCGGCTATGCCGGGCCGCTGGCGTGCCCCCTTGAGGGGGAGCGCCGAAGGCGCTTCGGGGGTGGGCGTCAATACCGTTCAGCTTCGCCACGGTCAGTGGCGTAGCTGTGAACGGTGTATTGCACCTGCCGGCCGCCGACTTCCTGGCGCACCAGGCCAAAGCCGGGCTCGGTTGCCGGCCGGTTGACGATGAAGCTCATGCGCACCGATTCCACCCCCTGGGTGGAATCAAACGCCGTCACCCGCACATAGTGATTGGGGAAGGCTTGGCGGCAGGCGTTGATCTCCATCAGGATGCCGGCCGGGTCGGTCAAATCGAACATGGGGTTGCCGTACATCTCCCAGTAAGTGTTGCGCGGGTGCGGGTCGTCGGTGTATTCCACGCCGACGGCATAACTGTTTTTCAGCGCGTACTCGATCTGGCTGGTGATTTGCGCATCCGTCAGGTCGGGCAGGTACGAAAACTGGCCCTGCGTCACGCGCTTGCCGTGGTTGGTCATCATGGTGGTATCTCCTAATGAGCAAATGTTGCTTGGCCACTTTGCTCATGCCCCCCTCGGGGGGCCTGACGCGAAGCGACAGGTTCGGGGGCCGTCAGGCCGGATCAGGCCGAGGCGGTGGCCGTGGGCACAAAGTCGGCCGTGTCGGTGGATTCGTAGTTAAAGCTGATGTCGCCCCAGGTGTCGAGCGCGGCCTTTAGCGGTGAGCACCAGCGGGCGGCGTCCTTCAGGATTTGCGGGCCCTCGTTCCAGATGTCGCGGCCCTCGTTGCGCGCCAGCACCATGCATTCCAGCGCCACCCGGTTGGCCGTGGCCCCCGCCTGGATGCCCTGCGGATGGCCGATGGTGCCGCCGCCAAACTGCAACACCACGTCGTCGCCCAGGTAGGTGAGCAACTGGTGCATCTGGCCGGCATGGATGCCGCCCGAGGCCACCGGCATCACCTTGTTCAAAGAGGCCCAGGGCTGCTCAAAGAACAGGCCTTTTTCGAGTTGCATCGGGGTGTGGGTGTCGAGCAAAGTGTCGTAGAAGCCGCGGATCATCTGCGGATCGCCTTCCAATTTGCCCACCACCGTGCCGGCGTGGATGTGGTCAACGCCGGCCATGCGCATCCATTTGCAGATGACGCGGAAGTTCATGCCGTGGTTCTTCTGCCGCGAGTAGGTGCTGTTGCCGGCCCGGTGCAGGTGCAGGATCATGTCGTTTTTGCGCGCCCACAGCGCCATGCTCTGGATGGCGGTGTAGCCGATCACCAGGTCGATCATGATGATCGCGCTGCCCAGACTTTTTGCAAATTCAGCCCGCAGGTACATCTCTTCCATGGTGCCGGCGGTCACGTTCAGGTAGTGGCCCTTGACCTCACCGCTGGCAGCACTGGCCTTGTTCACCGCCTCCATGCAGTACAAAAACCGGTCACGCCAGTGCATAAAGGGCTGCGAGTTGATGTTCTCGTCGTCCTTCATGAAGTCGAGCCCGCCTTTCAGGCCCTCATACACCACCCGGCCGTAGTTGCGGCCACTCAAACCCAGCTTGGGCTTGGTGGTGGCGCCCAGCAGCGGCCGGCCAAACTTGTCCAGCCGCTCTCTTTCCACAACAACACCGGTGGCCGGGCCTTGAAAGGTCTTCAAGTAGGCCACCGGGATGCGCATGTCTTCCAGCCGCAGCGCCTTCACCGCCTTGAAGCCGAACACATTGCCGATGATCGACGCCGTCAAGTTGGCAATCGAGCCGCCCTCGAACAAATCGATGTCGTAGGCGATGTAGGCAAAAAACTGGGCCTCGGTCTTGGTGCCGGGGCCGGTGTTGGGCACCGCATCCACCCGGTAGGCCTTGGCGCGGTACAGGTCGCAGGCGGTGAGCCGATCGGTCCACACCACCGTCCAGGTGGCGGTGGACGATTCACCGGCCACGGCCGCAGCGGCCTCTTCTTCGTCCACGCCTTCTTGCGGGGTGATGCGGAACATCGCGATCACGTCAGTGTCTTTGGGCACGTAATCGGGCTGCCAGTAGCCCATTTGCTTGTACTTGAGCACACCGGCGCTGTAGCGCTTTTTCTTGTCGGTGATCTGCTCGGTGTCCGACGTGCTCAGGGTGGTGGTATCCAGCGGTAGGTTCACAGGGGTCTCCTCGGTGGGTGGGCTGACATCACGGACTCACTGTAAAAACGAAACGGGATAAGTAAAAGTCAGAAATTCTTGGTTTTGACTTAAGCTTTTACTTAATTGAGACTGATGCACAGCGGGCCACACACCATGAATGTCACCTTCCGTCAGCTCCGCGTATTTGCCGAGGTGGCCCGCCTGGCCAGCGTGCAGCGCGCCGCCGAGGCGCTGCACCTGACGCCGCCGGCGGTGTCAATGCAGATCAAGGAGCTTGAAAGCCAGGTCGGCCTGCCGCTGTTTGACCGCACCGGGCGCCGCCTGTCGCTGTCCACCTCGGGTGAATACTTTCTGGTCTATGCCCGGCGGCTGCTGGGCACCTTGAAAGAGGCCGACGATGCGATGGCGCGCTTCAAGCGCATCGAATCAGGGTTGCTGACCATCGGCATGGTCAGCTCGGCCAAGTATTTTTTGCCGCAATTGCTGGCCCAGTTTCACCGTGAGCACCCGGCCATCGAGGTGCGGCTGCGGCTGGGTGGGCGCGAGCAACTGGTGGCGATGATGCAGGCCAACGAGGTCGATTTGACAATCATGGGCCGGCCGCCAAAGGATTTTGCCAATCGGGCCGAGCCGTTTGCGATGCATCCGCATGTGCTCGTCACCGCCCCCGGCCACGCTTTTGCGCAAGCCGAGAGCGTGCCTGCCGCCGCACTGGCACGTGAGCCCTTTATCGTGCGCGAGCCGGGATCGGGCACCCGGGCGGCGCTGCAAGAGTTTCTCGACACCTACCGCCTGCAGCCGGTGTTTGTGATGGAGATGAACAGCACCGAGGCCATCAAGCAAGCGGTGATGGCCGGCCTTGGCGTGAGCCTGATATCGATGCACACCATCGGGCTGGAATGGCGCAACGGCCTGATCCGCGTGCCGCCGGTAGAAGGCCTGCCGCTGATGCGGCGCTGGCATGTGGTCAATACCGCCGCCAAGCTGCTGTCGCCGGCCGCCGAGGCGCTGCGCTACTTTGTGCTGGAGCGCGGTGAGGCGCACCTGGCAGCGATGTTTGCCGAGACCGGCCAAAACGCCGGCTGATGCCGCCCGCGCCAGGCTGTTTTGGCAGACCCGATGCCCCGGCAAATAGCCGGCATTCGTGCATCCATCACGGTCTGTTCAGGCGGCCGGTTAGCACCCCCCCTGAATTGGGGGGATCAACCCCCTGCCTGCGGGTGATCGTCGCCTTGAGACAGCCTCGTAACAAGCGGATACTTCTCGATATGGAAAATTTTCCGACACTAAACCGCTCCCTGGTGCCCCGGGTCGCCAACGGCCTGACGCTGCTGGTGATGCTGGCCGCAACCTGGTGGTCCAACGACCAACGGCCGCTGAGCAACAGCGCCGACGCATCGACGACCACGGCGATGCCCTCTTCGGCCGCGACCCGGCTGCGGCAGCCGGCCCCGGCGCCGCCACCCGGGCCCACGCTGGCAGTGTGGCCGGCACAAACCACCTTGCTGCCGGCCGACGGCCTCACACCGGTGGGTTTTGCCACCACCGCCCTACGCTGAGCGCCGTGCCCCGCGTCCAGCGCGGGGTCAGATCGGGTTTGGATTTGGCTTCAGAGGGCGCAACTCACTGCCTGTGCGCCCAGCACCTGCACCAGCACTGCGGGTGCCAGCCCCAGCAAATAGCCCCGGCGCCCGCCGTTGATCAGCAGCGTGGCCAGGCCCAGCACCGACGCCTGCACATACACCGGCATCACTTTGCGTGTGCCAAACGGCGACGTGGCGCCAACTTGATAGCCGCTGTGGCGCTGTGCCGCCTCAGGCGTGCAGGGCTCAATGCTTTTGACGCCGATGGCACGCGCCAGGTTTTTGGTGCTGACTTGCTTGTCGCCGTGCATCAGCACGATCAGCGGCTGGGCTCGCTCGGTCTGCATCACCAGGGTCTTGACCACTGCATGCTCGGGCCAGCCAAGCTGGCGCGCGGATTCGGCCGTGCCGCCCCGCTCAACATAGTCGTAGACATGCTCGGTGAAGGCCACGCCCGCCGCCCGCAACGCCAGCGTGGCGGGCGTCTCGCTGACGTGTTTGCCTTTGCGGCTCAACGCAGCATCAACGCTTGACCAACGCTTGACCCATGCAGGCTCACTGCGCCGGGTCGCGCAGCGCCCAGCGGATGGTGTCGATGGCCGCCAGCAACTCGGGCGACAGCGCCGTGCCCCAGGCTGCCAGGTTGTCATCAAGCTGGGCCAGGCTGGTGACGCCGATGATGGTGCTGGCCACCCGCCAACTGGTGTAGCAAAAGGCCAGCGCCAGGTGGCCGGGCGACAGCCCGTGCGCCTGGGCCAGCGCGTTGTAGCGGCGTGCGGCCAGCAAGGTTTCGGGCCGGGCCCAGCGCTGCTTGCGCATCGACTCGAACCGCGCCAGCCGGCCCAGCCCGGGCTGGTCGGCGTCAAATCCTGGGCCGTCGTACTTGCCGGTGAGCGTGCCAAAACCCAGCGGGCTGTAGGCCAGCAGTGACACGCCCGAGCGCAGCAGCGCCTCATCCAGCCCGTTGTCGGCCACCCGGTTGACCAGCGCGTACGGGTTTTGCACCGACACCACCTGCGGCAGGCCATGCAGCGCAGCCTGGTGCAAAAACTCACCCACACCCCACGGCGTCTCGTTGGACAGCCCGATCTGGCGCACCTTGCCGGCCTTCACCAGCCCGGCCAGTGCCTGCAACTGGGCCTGGATCGACGTGAACGCCCGGTCTTTGGCCGGATCGAGATAGACCGCGCCAAAGGCCGGCACATTGCGGTTGGGCCAGTGAATCTGGTACAGGTCGATGACGTCGGTTTGCAGCCGGCGCAGGCTGTCGTCACAGGCCTGCACGATGGCCTCGGGCAGCAGGTTGTCGGCGCCGCCGCGCAGCCAATCCATGCCACGCGCCGGCCCGGCCACCTTGGTGGCCAGCACCACGCGCTGGCGCATGCCGGGGCGGGCCGCCAGCCAGCGGCCGATGATCGTCTCGGTGGCGCCGTAGGTCTCGCGCCGGGCCGGCACGGCGTACATCTCGGCGGTGTCGATGAAGTTGATGCCGCGCTCAACCGCATGGTCGAGCAGCGTGAAGGCGGTGGGCTGGTCCACCTGCTCACCAAAGGTCATCGTGCCCAGGCAGATGCGGCTGACCTGCAAATCGCTGTGGCCAAGCCGGGTGCGGGTGATCGGGGGGGTGCTCATCGGGTGGCCTTGGCAGTGAAGCCCGCAGTGTGCCGCAGCCGCGCCGGCCCGGGCTGGCGCCAGGGTGACTGTGGCGGGGCCGCCGGCTAATCCACCGCCCGCCGCAGCGTGTCCATCACCGGCCGGCGCAGCACCTCACGCAGGCCCCACCAGCCTGCGCCCCAGGCCAGCAGCGCGCCGGCCAGGGTGCCGAACAGCGGCACCCACGGTGACGGTGCCCAGGCAAACTCAAACACCTGGCGCGCCAGCAGGCCGCCCAGCACCACCGCCGCCAGCGCGGCCAGCAGGCCGGCCAGCGCGCCCACGCCCAGCAGCTCGGCCCGCTGCACCTGGCGCAGCAAGGCGCTGCCGGCGCCCACCGCGCGCATCACCGCATATTCACGGGCGCGGTTCTCGCGCGTCGCACTCACCGCCGCAAACAGCACCACCAGCCCGGCCGCCAGCGTGAAGCCGAACAAAAACTCCACCGCCCGCACCACCTGGTCCAGCACGCGCTGCACCTGGCCCAGCGAGGCCGACAGATCCACCGTCGTCAGGTTGGGAAACTGCCGTGCCAGGTTGCGGTCGAAATCTGGCGCCGACGCCGTCGCCGGGGCGCGGAAGGCGCTGATGTAGCTGATCGGCAGATCGTCCATGCGCGCCAGCGGAAACATGACGAAGAAGTTGACGCGCATCGAGCCCCAGTCCACCTTGCGCAGGCTGGTGATGCGGCCCTCGCGGGCGCTGCCGGCGATGTCGAACTTCAAGCGGTCGCCCAGCTTCAGGCCCAGGGTCTGGGCGATGCCGGCCTCCACGCTCAGCGCATCGGCCTCGTCGGCCAGCCAGGCGCCGGCCGTCAGCAGGTTGTGGCCGGGCATCTGCGCCGCATGGCTCAGGTTGAACTCGCGCTCGACCAGGCGCTGGGCGCGCTCGTCGGGGTACTGGCCGGGTGCCACGTCGCGGCCATTGATGGCCACCAGCCGGCCGCGGATCATCGGATACCAGTCGTAGCGGGCCACGCCGGCGGTTTTGAGCGCGGCCTGAAAGTCAGCGCCCTGCTCGGGCTGCAAATTGATGACGAAGCGATTTGGCGCATCGGCCGGCGTGGCGGCGCGCCAGGCCGAGATCAGATCGGTGCGCAGCAGCACCAGCAGCATCAGCGCCAGCAGGCCCACGCTCAGCGTCGAGACTTGCAGCACCACCAGCGCCGGCCGGGCCGCCAGTTGCCGGGTGGCCAGCACCAGCCAGCGCGGCGCGCTGGCGCCAAAAGTCCACCAGCGCGCAGCACCGGCGGCCGGCACCACCCGGCGCAACAAGGCCACTGCGGCCCAGGCCATCAGCGCAAAAACGCAGATCGCGCCGGCAAAGCCGCCTACCGCCAGCAGGCCCATGCGGATGTCGGACGACGCCGCCACCAGCAGCGCGGCAAAGCCGGCGATGCCGGCCAGCAACACGCCAGCCGACGCGGCGCGCGGCGTGCCGACATCGCGCCGGATGACGCGCAGCGGCGGCACGCTGGCCAATTGCAGCACCGGCGGCAGGCCAAACGCCGCCAGCAAGGTCATGCCCACGCCCAGGCCAAACAGCGCCGGGGCGGCACCGGCGGGCGGCAGGTTGGCGTCCACCAGGCCGGCCAGCAGGCTGACAAAAACAAAATGAACGGCGAAGCCGGCACCGATGCCGATGGCGCTGGCGATCAGCCCGACCACGCCAAACTCCAGCGCGTAAGCGCCGGCCATCGCCCGCTGCGGCGTGCCCAGCACGCGCAGCATGGCGCAGTCATCCAGGTGGCGCTGCGCAAAATCGCGCGCCGCAATCGCCACCGCCACCGCTGCCAGCAGCGCGGCCAGCAAGGCCACCAGGTTCAAAAAGCGCTGCGCCCGGTCGAGTGTCTGGCGCATCTCGGGCCGGCCCGATTCGAGGGATTCGATGCGCAAGCCGCGCAGTTTGGTGCTGGCCACCTGGGCCTCGGCCCAGCGCACAAACTCGCGCACACCGGCGCCATCGGCCGCCCGGCCACCGGGCTTGGCGGCGACCATCAGCCGGTAGGTCATTCGGCTGGCCGGCTGCACCAGGCCAGTGGCCGCCAGGTCGTCGGCGTGCAGCATCACGCGCGGCGCAAAGCTCATGAAGCCGGCGCCCCGGTCGGGCTCTTGCACGATCAGCCGGGCGATCTTGAAGCGTGTCTCGCCCAGCAGCAGGCCGTCACCGGGCTGCACTTGCAGGGCGTCCAGCACGGCAGGCTCCACCCACACGGTGCCGCGCTGGGGCACGCTGTCCAGGCCACTGGCCACGGCCGTTTCGGGCCCGCCCGGCCGGTCAGCCAGCCGCATCTGGCCGCGCAGCGGGTAGCCGTCAGCCACCGCCTTGACGGCCACCAGGCGGGCCGCGCCGCCTTTGTCGTCCGGCGCCCGCGCCATGCTGGGAAAGCTGGCACTGCCGGTCTGCAGCAGGCCCAGTGCACGGGCGCGCTCGGCAAAGGCGGCGGGCGCCGGCTGGTCGCTGGCCAGCACCGCATCACCGCCCAGCAATTGGCCGGCGTCGCGCGCCAATGCGGCCTCCAGACGGGTCGCAAAAAACCCCACCGCGCTAAGCGCGGCCACCGCCAGCACCACGGCCACCATCAGCAGGCGCAGCTCACCGGCGCGGAAATCACGCCAGCCCTGGCGCCAGGCCAGCGCCCACATCGACACCGGCAAGGTGTGTTGGCGGGCGGCGGGGTGGGTGGGCGGATTCATCGGGCGGCACAGTACACCCGCGCGGTGGCGGCCTGGGTTTTACCCTCACCCAACCCTCTGCATTGGAGGGAGAGGCAGAAACGCCGGGTTTGAAGGCTGCATGCAGGCACTTCGAACCCTGCGCGGTGCCGGCGCTGCTGAAATGCGGGGATGAGCAAAACCATCGCCCCGCTGTTTTTGTCCCACGGATCGCCGATGACCGCGCTGGAGCCGGGCGCGGCGGGCGCGTTCTGGTCGGCACTCGGCCCGGCCGTCGAGGCAGCGGCTGTGCGGCCGCAGGCCATCCTGGCGATCTCGGCCCATTCGCTGACCGGTGAGCCCACCTTGCTGGGGGCCGCCCAGCACCACACAGTGCATGATTTTTCGGGCTTCCCCGATGCGCTGTACCGCTTGCGCTACGACGCGCCCGGCGCGCCCAGCCTGGCACCGCAGGTGGCCGCGCTGCTGCGTGGCGCCGGCCTGCCGGTGCACAGCAGCGCAGAAGGCGGGCTGGACCACGGCATCTGGACGCCGCTGCGCTTCATGTGGCCGGCCGCCGATGTGCCGGTGCTGCCGCTGGCGTTTCCGCCCGACTGGTCACCGACGCAGTTGTTTGCGCTGGGCCAGGCGCTGGCGCCGCTGGCCGGGCAAGGCGTGCTGATCCTGGGCAGCGGCAGCATCACGCACAACTTGCGGCTGGTGTTTGGCGCCGGCGGCCGGCCGCCACTGGACGCGCCCGAGATCAAAGAGTGCGCCGCTTTCCGGGGCTGGTGGGCCGACAAAAGCGCCGCTGCCGACTGGCCGGCGCTGCTGGACTACCGGCGCCAGGCGCCTTTTGCCGCGCTGATGCACCCGACCGACGAGCATCTGCTGCCGTTTTTTGTCGCCGCTGGTGCCGGCGCGCCGGGCGCCGGCCGCCGCCTGCACCACAGCCTGACTTACGGCTGCCTGGGCATGGACGGCTATGCGTTTGGCGCGGCGGCGGGTCGCTTGCGGGTTTGATGCCGACGCGGCCGGCCGGCTGCGGGGCGCTCAACGTGCCGCCGGCAAGTTGCCGCTGACTCCCTGCACCAGCCAGTCCATCGCCGCAATCTGCGCATCACTGAGCGCGCCCTGGGCCAGCCGGATGTGGCCGGTGTTGTCGATCAGCGGTGCGCCAAACGGCTTGAAGCGGCCGTCCAGCAGCGCCTGCTGGCGCTGCGCCAGCTCGGCTTTCACGCCAGCCGGCAGCGCCGGGTTCACCGCCGACAACTGCACCAGCCCGTCCTTCATGCCGCCCCACACGGCCTCAGGCCGCCAGGTGTTGGCCAGCACTGCCGTGGCCACCTGGGTGTAGTACGGGCCCCAGTGGTGTGTCACCGCCGCCAGTTGGGCGGTGGGCGCAAAGCGCGCCATGTCGCTCTGGTAGGCCAGCAGCGCCACGCCTTTTTCCTCGGCCACCTGGGCCACGGCGGTGGACCCGCTGTGGTTGGTCAGCACATCGGCGCCCTGGTTGATCAGCGTCAGCGCGGCGTCGCGCTCTCGCGACGGGTCGAACCAGGCGTTCAGCCACACCAGCTTGACTTCGGCCTTCGGGTTGGCGGCGCGCATGCCCAGCGTGAAAGCGTTGATGCCCTGCACCACCTCGGGCACCGGAAACCCGGCCACATAGCCCGCCACCGCCGTTTTGCTGTGCTTGCCGGCCAGCCAGCCGGCCAGCCAGCGGGCTTCGTAATAGCGGGCGTTGTAGGTGCCCAGATTGGCCGCTGTCTTGTAGCCGCCGGCATGCTCGAAGCGCACCTGCGGATAGTCGGCCGCCACCCGCAGCGCCGGCTCCAGGTAGCCAAAGCTGGTGGCAAAAATCAGCTTGCAGCCTTGGCCGGCCAGGTCGCGCATCACGCGCTCGCTGTCCGGCCCCTCGGCCACCGACTCAACGTAGCGGGTGCGCACCAAGTCGCCCAGTGCGCTGGCCAGGGCCTGGCGGCCCAGGTCGTGCTGGAACGTCCAGCCGGCCTGGCCCACCGGGCTGACGTAGACAAAACAGGCTTGCAGCACTGCGGCGGCTGCGGGGATGGGGGCGGCAACGGCGGCCGCCAACCACAGCGCAGCCAAGCCGGCGCGCGGGAGGTTTTTGAGCATGGTGGTCCTCGACATGGCCCCGTGGAAAAAGAAAACGCCGGTTTCGGGGGCACGAAACCGGCGTTGGCCGGCATTGTCGCAGAGCCCCCTCAAGGAAAGTCCCAGGGTGGCGTGATCCTTGCGGGCTGAAATACCGCCGTAGCATCGGCGCACTGCAAGGAGGCACCATGTCACCCCAAACCCCTGTTCAACCGCAAAGCCTGCGCCGGCCCGCCGCGCGCCGCTGGCACCCGTCGCTGGCGTCGCTGCCCACCACGCTGGCGTCGCTGGCCTTCAGCGCCGCGCTGCTGGCCGCACCCGCGCTGCATGCCAAAACCCTGGTGTATTGCTCGGAGGGCTCACCCGAGAATTTCAGCCCGGCGCTCAACACCACCGGCACCAGCTTTGATGCAGCGCGGCCGGTGTACGACAAGCTCACCCAGTTTGCCCGCGGCTCCACCCAGGTGGAGCCTGCGCTGGCCGAGAGCTGGACGGTCTCAGCCGACGGCAAGACCTTCACCTTCAAGCTGCGCAAGGGGGTGAAGTTTCATTCGGGCGTGGGCGGCTTCAAGCCGACACGCGACTTCAACGCCGACGACGTGCTGTTCTCGTTTGAGCGGCAGTGGAAGGCCGACCATCCCTACGCCAAAGTCTCGGGTGGCAAGTACGACTACTTCGCCGACATGGGCCTGCCCGACGATCTGCTGAGCATCGAGAAAATCGATGCGCTGACCATCAAGATCACGCTGAAAAAGCCCAACGTCACGATGCTGGCCAACCTGGCGATGGATTTCGCCAGCATCGCCTCCGCCGAGTACGCTGACGTCTTGCTCAAGGCGGGCAAGAAAGAGCAGTTCGACCAGCAACCGGTGGGCACCGGGCCGTTCTCCTTCGTCACCTACCAGAAGGATGCGGTGATCCGCTTCAAGGCCAACAAGGACTACTGGGGCGAAAAGGCGCTGGTCGATGACCTGGTGTTTGCCATCACCCCCGACCCCACCGCCCGCTACAGCAAGCTCAAGACCGGCGAATGCCATTTTGTGATCGCGCCGCGCCCGGCCGACTTGCCCGAGATGCAAAAAGACGCCGCGCTCAAAGTGATCAATGCGCCGGGCTTGAACATCGCCTACTGGGCTTTCAACACGCAAAAGCCGCCGTTTGACAAAAAAGAGGTGCGCCAGGCGATGAGCATGGCCATCGACAAGGCCGCGATCATCAAGGACGTGTACCTGGGTGCCGGCCAGGCGGCGAAAAACTTCATTCCGCCCACGCTGTGGTCGTACAACGACGCGATCAAGGACTACCCGTTTGACGCCGCCAAGGCCAAGGCCATGCTGGCGGCGGCGGGCGTCAAGACGCCGCTGGAAATCGACCTGTGGTACATGCCGGTGCAGCGCCCGTACAACCCCAACGCCAAGCGCATCGCCGAGATGATGCAGGCCGACCTGGCCAAGATCGGCGTCAATGCCAAGTTGGTCACTTACGAGTGGGGCGAGTACCGCAAGCGCATGCAGCAGGGTGAGCACACCACCGGCATGCTGGGCTGGACGGGCGACAACGGCGACCCGGACAACTTCTTCTTCCTGCATGGCTGCGACGCGGCCCGCCCGGGCGGCCAAAACCTCAGCAAGTGGTGCAACAAGGCCTTTGATGAGCGCATGGAGAAAGCCCGCACCATCGCCGATGTCAAAGAGCGCAGCAAGCTCTACCAGGAGATGCAGGCCATCGAGCATGAGGACGCACCCGACTTCAAGATCGCCCACTCGGTGGTTTACGAGGTGATGCGCAAAGAGGTGTCGGGCTACAAGCAAAGCCCGTTTGGCTCGCACCAGTTCAATGGCGTGGAGTTGAAATAGCCTGGGCGGTGTAGTTGCACCACAATGCAACACAATGAATTACACTGTGTTGCATTGAATTGCATTCAGTCAGGAGCTTCAAGATGAACGAGTTGACCGCACCCACCGCCCCCACCACCAAAGACAGCCAGGTCAGCCTGCGCCTGCCCGGTGAATTGAAAGCCCGCATCGAGACCTACGCGGTGATGACCGGCCGCAGCAAAAGCCATGTGGCGATGGAGGCGCTGGCCGACTACCTGGACTGGCGCCTGCCGCAGGTGGCCGATCTGCAACAGGCGATAGCCGCCGCCGACCGGGGCGAATTTGCCAGCGATGCCGAGGTGCAGGCGGTGTTTGCAAGGTTTGCCACCACCTCGGCCAAGCCCGGCCCGGCATGAAATTGCGCTGGTCGCGCCGTGCACTGGGCGATTTGCAGCGGCTGGCCGAGCGCATCGAGGCCCATGACAAACCGCTGGCAGCCCAGGCATTTGTTGACGCCATCCGCGAGAAAGTGGGCCGGCTTGAAGAATTCCCGCTGCTCGGCCGGCAGGGCCGGCTGCAAGACACCCGAGAGCTGATCGTGCAGCGCAACTATTTCGTCAGCTACCGGTTGCGCGCCGACGAGGTGCAACTGCTGCAAATCTGGCATGTGGCGCGAGAGCGGCGCGCCTGATCGGGCCCGCAAGCCATGTTCACCTACCTGCTGCGCCGTCTGGCGCTGACCATCCCCACCTTCATCGCGCTGATGTTCGTCACCTTCGTGGCGGTGCGCTTGGTGCCGGGTGATCCGGTGGAGGTGCGGGTGGGTGAGCGCGGCATCAGCGCTGAGCGGCTGGCGATGTTCCGCCACGACCTGGGGCTGGACCAGCCAGTGTGGAAGCAGTTTCTCGATTACGTCTGGCAACTGCTGCACGGTGACTTTGGCACCTCACTGGCCACCAACCAGGGTGTGTTGACCGAGTTTGCCGCGCTCTTCCCGGCCACCATCGAGCTGTCGATTGCCGGCATGCTGTTTGCCGTGCTGCTGGGCCTGCCGGCCGGCACGATTGCCGCCGCGCGGCGCGGCACTGTTTTTGACCAGACGCTGATGGGCTTGTCGGTCACCGGCTATTCGATGCCGATCTTCTGGTGGGGTCTGCTGCTGATCATGTTTGTCGCCGAGCGCTGGGGCTTGACGCCGGTGTCAGGCCGCATCGACCTGATCAAGTACTACTTCGAGCCCGTCACCGGCTTCATGGTGATCGACGCCTGGCTGTCGGGCCAGGCCGGGGCGGTCAAGGACGCCCTGCACCACCTGGTGCTGCCGGCCATCGTGCTGGGCACCATCCCGCTGGCGGTGATCGCCCGCATGACGCGCTCGGCGATGCTGGAGGTGCTGGGCGAGGACTATGTGCGCACCGCCCGCGCCAAGGGCCTGGCGGCCTGGCGGGTGATCGGCCTGCATGC
>JANLOP010000243.1:0-3518 GCA_031366635.1 Betaproteobacteria bacterium
GGCCACCAAGGGCGTCACCGTCAACACCGTCAGCCCCGGCTACATCGGCACCGACATGGTCAACGCCATCCGTGAAGACGTGCTGGCGAAGATTGTGGCCACCATCCCCGTGAAACGCCTGGGCAAGCCGTCGGAGATCGCATCCATCATCGCTTGGCTGGCGTCGGAAGAGGGCGGCTACACCACCGGGGCGGATTTCTCTGTCAATGGCGGGTTGCACATGGGGTAGTCCTGTTTCATGCGTTGCACGCAGGTGCTTCGCAGGGATCTTTTTCAAACCCGCTTCGGCGGGTTTTGTTATTCGTCTGTACCCCTGTCAGTCGATGAGCGCCATGCCGGCATGTTTTGCCGCCTTGACGTCGAAGGTAACCGTCTTCACGCAACCTGCACTGTTGGCCGAGCGCTCAATCAGGCAATCCGCAAAATCGGACTTCCCCAACTTGAAAACCCGCAGCGCGCGGACGATGTGGTCTGCGTTCTCAATCTTGAACTGCTTCGTGCGGATGATGCCGTCCAGCGCCTGCGACACCTGGGCGCGCGTCAACCCAAAGCTGGCAGTCAGAACCCACACCAGCTCGACCATTGAAACGAGCGTGATGTAGCCGCTGCCAACGCCGTCCAGCGACTCCACTAAGGCCGTTGCCTTGGGTGACTGTTTGGGATCGTCCTGCATGATGTAGCGCACCAGCACATTGGTGTCTAGCCCAATCATCGCGCCGCCGCCCCTTGGGCTGCAATGGCGCGGTTCATTTCCTCAATCGAAACGGCTCGTTTGGCTTTGCCAAACATGCCCTTCAACTCGGTGACAGACCGTGTTGCCGCGACAAACTCATATTTGCCGGGCCCAATTTCCACAAATTCCACCCGGTCGCCAACATCGACCTGCAGCGCATGCCGGACATCCGCCGGAATGGTGATCTGCCCTTTTGACGAAATGGTCGCTGTGGTCATGCTGGTTCCTTTGTTCCTTACATCATTGTGAGGCGTACCGGATTGCTGGAAATTTGCAATGCGTTCGGCATTGCGCCCTTGTCGCGGAGGGCAGTGGACGACTTTTTCTGTTGGCTTTGAGTGGGTCTTTGTTGGGCGCGCGCCCGGCATGGCCTGACAATACAGCCATGAGCCCGTCAATCCGCTTTTTGCAAGGCGCCACGCCGTTGGTGCTGGACTCTCCGCACAGCGGCGTTGCGTACCCGGCTGACTTCAACTATTCCTGCAATCTGGCCACCCTGCGCCAGGCAGAAGACACCCACGTCGAAAAACTGTACGACTTTGCGCCTGCCTTGGGCGTCGCATGGATCGAAGCGCTGTTCCCCCGCGCGTACCTGGACGCCAACCGCAACACCACCGAAGTCGACGTGTCATTGCTGGACGCACCCTGGCCGCACCCGGTGGAGACCGACCCGCTGGTGCTGGCCAAAGTGCGCCTGGGCAAGGGCCTGGTCTGGCGCACCACCGATGATGGCGCGCCAATTTACCAGCGCAGCCTCAGCGTGGCCGAGGTGCAGGCCCGCATTGCAAGCTGCTGGCACCCGTACCACGCGGCGGTGGCGCAGGCGATTGACGCGGCGCATGCGCGGCACGGCTACAGCATCCACCTCAATTGCCATTCCATGCCCGCTGTTGCGTCAACCTTTGCCACCGATTTTCCTGGCGAGGCACATGCGGACTTTGTGGTGGGCGACCGCGACGGGTCCACGGCCAGCGCGCCCTTGGTCCAACGCATCTGCCGCCACCTGGAGGGCCTGGGCTACAGCGTGGCGTACAACCACCCCTACAAAGGGGTTGAGTTGGTGCGCCGCCACAGCAACCCCGCCAGGCGCCGCCACAGCATCCAACTGGAAATCAACCGCAAGCTGTACATGGATGAGCAGACGCTGGCCATCAACGATGGGTTTGCAGCGTTGCAGGCCAGCCTGCGTTCGCTGGTGGCGCTGCTGTTGCAGACCGACCCGCGCGCGCTTTGAGTTGGCGCGGCTTGGCGATGCGCTTTTGCTGTGAGACTTTTCAGTGGAGCCGGGCCATGGGCAATGAAACGGTGGGTGTCATGGGTGTCATGGGTGTAAGGAGGGCGTGATGGATCAGGTCGATTGTGTTGTGATTGGTGCCGGTGTGGTCGGCCTGGCGGTGGCGCGAGCGCTGGCACTGGCCGGCCACGATGTGATCGTGCTCGAGGCCGAGAATGCCTTCGGCACCATCACCAGCGCGCGCAACAGCGAGGTCATCCACGCTGGCATCTACTACCCGCCCGGCTCGCAGCGTGCGGCCTTGTGCGTGCACGGCAAGGCGCTGCTCTACGACTTCTGCGCCAGTCACGGCGTCGCGCACAGCCGCTGCGGCAAACTGGTGGTGGCGACCAGCGCCGACGAATTGCCGGCGCTCGACCGGCTGCGCGCCATTGCGCTGGCCAACGGCGTGGCCGACCTGTGCCCGCTGAGCGCGGCCGAGGCACGCGCTCTGGAGCCGGCGCTGCAATGCCATGGCGCGCTGCTGTCGCCGTCCACCGGCATCATCGACAGCCACGGCCTGATGCTGGCGCTGCTGGGCGACGCCGAGCAACATGGCACGATGCTGGCGCGGTGCTCGCCGGTGCTGGGCGCGCGTGCCACGCCGGCCGGAATCGAGCTCGATGTCGGCGGCCAGTCGCCGATGACGCTGCGCGCGCGCAAGGTGGTCAACAGCGCCGGGCTTCATGCGCCGGCGCTGGCCCGGCGCATCGACGGCCTGCCGCCAGACCAGGTGCCGCGCGACCACCTGGCCAAGGGCTGCTACTTCACGTTGCCCGGACGCCCGCCGTTTTCGCGCCTGGTCTACCCGGCACCGGGCCAGAGCAGCCACCTGGGCGTTCACCTGACGCTGGACCTGGGCGGCCAGGCCCGGTTCGGCCCCAGCTTCGAGTGGGTGGACACGATCGACTACCGCGTCGATCCGGCCGGCGCCGAGACCTTCTATGCCGAAGTGCGCCGCTATTGGCCGGCCTTGCCCGACGGCGTGCTGCAACCCGGATATGCCGGCCTGCGGCCCAAGATCAGCGGGCCGGGCGAGCCGGCGGCTGACTTCCGCATCGACGGCCCGGCCCGGCATGGGGTGGCGGGGCTGGTGAACCTGTTTGGCATCGAGTCGCCGGGGTTGACATCCAGCCTGGCGATTGCCGAGGCGGTGCTGGCGGCGCTGGACGAGGCTTGAGGCTCGGCAAGGCCGAGTGGGTGAAGGGCCGGGTGCAGGTGCGGGCTAAGCCGCTGATTGGTTGCTCGGCGGCTTGGCGGCTTGGCGATCAGATGGCCAGTAGCCGCAATCGGCCATAAGCAGCCCTCGAAAGGGCTGCTGGATAGCAGCCGTCGGGCTCTTCGATTGGCGACTCCGGCGTGGTTCTCACGCTGAAGTTGCCTCCTCCAGGTCAACAGTCATCTCTTCCAGGAATCCGAGCAGCGCCTTGACCACTACGGTTTTGTAGCGATCAGCTAGGTGGATGGCATACAGCGACGGACCGTCCAGCTCATATCCCTCGAGCAGGGAGA
>JANLOP010000049.1:0-5509 GCA_031366635.1 Betaproteobacteria bacterium
GGCACGACACGATGCGCCCGCCGCTGTGCCGGTCGGCCACGCCCTTGATGCGCCGGGTGATCCACTCGTAGTCGGCCTCAACCAGGCCCAACTGGCCCAGCTCGTCTTCGCGGTGGGCATCAAAGCCGGCGCTGATGAACACCATCTGCGGCCGGAACTCATCCAGCCGGTCCATCCACATCGCGTCAATCATCTCGCGCACCGCCGGCCCCCGGGTGTACGGCGCCACCGGCACGTTGACCATGTTGGTGCCCATCGGCAGCGCGCCGCTGCCCGGGTACAGCGGGTGCTGGAAGATGCTGCACATCAGCACCCGCTCGTCGCCGGCAATGATGTCCTCGGTGCCGTTGCCGTGGTGCACATCAAAATCGATGATGGCCACCCGCTGCAGCCCCAGCACATCGAGTGCATGGCGGGCGGCAATGGCCACGTTGTTGAAAAAGCAGAAGCCCATCGTGGCCGTGCGGGTGGCATGGTGGCCGGGCGGGCGGATCGAGCAAAAAGCGTTTTCCACCTCGCCGTTGAACACCGCGTCGGTGGCCGCCACCGCCGCCCCGGCGGCGCGCAGCGCGGCCTGCCAGGTGCCGGCGCAGACCATCGTGTCCGGGTCGAGGTAGCGCGACGCGCCCGTCTGCTGCACCTGCTGCATGAACTCGCGCAGCTCGGCCACGTAGAGCGGGGAGTGGGCGCGCTCAATCTGCGCCAGCGTGGCCAGCGGCGCGTCGCGGTGGTCGAGTGCAATCGACAGGCCCGAGGCCAGCACCTGATCGGCAATGGCGTCCAGCCGCTGCGGGCACTCGGGATGGCCTTCGCCCATATCGTGCAAACGGCACTCGGGGTGGCTGTAAAAGGCAGTGGTCATGCGGCTCTCAGAAACGTTTTCCGGTATCGTGCTTTGCATGGTTGATACGAACCTTGCGCAGCGCTTGCAGCGGCTCTCAAGCCAGATTAGCACGATCATTGTCGGCAAGCAGCCGCAGATCGACGACTGCATTGCCTGCCTGCTGGCCGGCGGCCATTTGCTGATCGAAGACGTGCCCGGCGTCGGCAAGACCACGCTGGCCCACGCGCTGGCGGTTTCACTTGGGCTGAAGTTCTCGCGCGTGCAGTTCACCGCCGACCTGATGCCGTCGGACCTGATCGGCGTCAGCGTCTTTGAGCGCAGCAAAGAGGCGTTTGCCTTCCACCACGGCCCGGTGTTCACCCAGGTGCTGCTGGCCGACGAGATCAACCGCGCCGGCCCCAAGACGCAGAGCGCGCTGCTGGAGGCGATGGAAGAGCAGCAGGTGACGGTGGACAACGAGACCCGGCCGCTGCCCAAGCCGTTTTTTGTCATCGCCACGCAGAACCCGAGTGACCAGCTCGGCACCTACCCGCTGCCCGAAAGCCAGCTCGACCGTTTTTTGATGTGCATCACGCTCGGCTACCCCGACCGCGCCAGTGAGCGCGCGCTGCTGGCCGGCGAGGACCGCCGTCACCTGGTGGGCCGGCTGGGCGCGGTGATGAACCCGGCCGAGCTGGTGTTGGCCCAGGCTGCCGTGCAGCAGGTGTTTGCGTCCGAATCGCTGCTGGACTATTTGCAGGCGCTGATCGCCGCCACCCGCTCAGGCCAATGGTTTGTCGAGGGCTTGAGCCCGCGCGCCGGCATCGGCGTGCTGCGCGCGGCCCGCGCGCGCGCCCTGCTGGCCCAGCGCGACTACGTGGCGCCCGACGACATCCAGGCCATCCTGCCGCAAACCGCAGCACACCGCCTGCTGCCGGTGGCCAGCGCCGGCCGGGGCCGGGTGGAGCAAGTTCGCGCGATGGTGGCCGCCGTCGGCTTGCCGTGACGCGCGAGCGGGCCCGGCGATGCTGATGCGTGCCGTGCGCGCCTGGTTCGAGAACCGCCTGCCGCGCGACGACAGTTGCACCCTCACCCAGCGCAACCTGTACATCCTGCCCACCAAGGCCGGCTGGGGTTTTGGCATCACGCTGGCGGTGATGCTGCTGGCGTCGATCAACTACCAGTTGAACCTCGGTTTTGCGCTCACCTTTTTGCTCAGTGGCGCAGCACTCGTGTCGATGCACCAGACGCACGGCAACCTGCGCCGGCTGGTGCTGCGCATCAAGGCCCCGGCGCCGGTGTTTGCCGGTGAGCCGGCCACGCTGGAGGTGGTGATCGACAACCCGGGCCGCGAGCGCCACGGCGTGGGCCTGGGCCTGTACGAGGCGCGCCGCCACGGCATGGCGTTTTGTGATCTGCCGGCCCAAGGCAGCGCCAGCGTGCGGTTGCGCTTCCAGCCCAGGACACGCGGCCGCCACGCCCTGCCCAGCCTGCTGGTGGAGACGCACTTCCCGCTCGGCCTGTTCCGCGCCTGGACGGTGTGGCGGCCGGCAGCGCAGGCCCTGGTCTATCCCGCGCCCGAGGTGCCGGCCCCGCCGCTGCCGCCCGGCCAGCCCAGCGGCGCCGGTGAGCAGCCGGCGCGCAGCGGCGCGGGCGGTGAGTTTGAAGGCGTGCGGGCCTACCGGCGTGGCGACCCGCTGCGCCAGGTGGTGTGGAAGAAGGTCGCCCGGTCGGGTGAGATGGTGAGCCGCGACAGCAGCGCCAGCGCCAGCCAGACCCTGCTGCTGGACTACGCGCTGGCCGGGGCCGGCCCGCTGGAGGCGCGCTTGTCGCGGCTGGTGGCCTGGGTGCTGGCGGCCGAGCGGCTGGGCCAGGGTTTTGGCCTGCGGCTGCCCGGTGCGGTGCTGGCGCCGGCCGGGGGCGAAACCCAGCGCCGGGCGGCGCTGGAGGCGCTGGCGCTTTGCCACGCGCCGGGCGGGTAGGCCGGGATGCCGGCAGCCCCGTCCGCCCCGCGCAGCCGCGCCGTCGCCTGGCGCCAGTGGCCGCGCGAAACCCGCGACACCTTGTTTTTGCTGGCCGTCATCGCCTGGACAGTGGCGCCCCACTTGAGCCACCTGCCGCTGTGGTGCGGTGCGCTCACCGGCGTGGTGCTGCTGTGGCGCAGCCAACTGGCGCTGACCAGCGGCGCACTGCCCGGCCGCTGGCCAGTGCTGGCGGTGCTGGCCGTGGCGCTGGGGCTGACGGCCTGGACCGAGCGCTCGCTGCTCGGCCGCGAGGCCGGGGTGACGATGCTGGTGCTGTTGATGGCGCTCAAGACGCTGGAGCTGCGCGCCCGGCGCGACACGATGGTGGTGTTTTTTCTCGGCTTTTTTCTGGTGCTCACCCATTGCTTGTATTCGCAATCACTGCTCACCGCGCTGGCGATGGTGGTCTCGGCCTGGGGCTTGCTCACCGCCCAGGTGCTGGCCAATATGCCGGTGGGTCGGCCGCCGCTGCGCCGGGCCGCCGGGCTGGCCGCCCGATCCGCCTTGCTGGGCCTGCCGCTGATGGCCGCGCTGTTTTTACTGTTCCCGCGCTTTGGCCCGCTCTGGGGCCTGCCGCAAGACGGCGTCGGCCGCACCGGGCTGTCGGGCACGCTGCGGCTGGGCGGTGTGGCCGATCTGGCCAATGACGACGCCATCGCCTTTCGCATCCGCTTTGACGGTGAGGCACCGCCGCCACAGGCGCTGTACTTTCGCGGGCCGGTGCTGTCGCGTTTTGACGGTATGGAGTGGCAGCCGTCGGTCTGGGCCGGCAGCCGCGCGGCGGGGCGGCCGGTGGATCTGCGCACCTCGGGCCTGCCGGTGGCCTACGACCTGCTGCTGGAGCCGATCCGGCTGGCGCTGCTGCCTTTGCTGGAGGCCACACCGCCGCCGCCCGGCAGCGCCATGTTGCTGCCGGATTGGGCGCCCTGGCTGGGGCCCGATCTGCAATGGCACACCGACCGCCTGGTGGGTGAGCGCCTGCGCCTGCGCGCCCAGGCCTGGACACGGTTTGAGCACGGCCAGCAGATCGACCCGGCCGAGCTGGCCTCGATGCGCCTGCTGCCGCCTGGCTACAACCCGCGCAGCATTGCCTGGGCGCGCCAGATGCGCAGCCGGCTGGGCAATGCCGACGCCCGCACGCTGGCCGCCGCGCTGCTGGCCACTGTGCGCCAGGGCAATTACGTCTACACCTTGCAACCCGGCGGCTACGGCAGCGACGCCATCGACGAGTTCTGGCTCGATCGGCGCGAGGGCTTTTGTGAGCACTTCGCCACCAGCTTTGTGGTGCTGATGCGGGCGATGGGCGTGCCGGCCCGGGTGGTCACCGGCTACCAGGGCGCCGAGCCGCCCGATGAAGACGGCTTCCGCATCGTTCGGCAAAGCCATGCCCACGCCTGGGCCGAGTACTGGACCGAAGGCGCCGGCTGGATGCGCGCCGACCCGACCGCCGCCGTGGCACCAGAACGGGTGCGCGCCAGCCGCCCGCTGCCGCCCCGGCCGGGCCTGGTGGCCGGCGCCTTCAACCGCATGAGCCCGGCGCTGGCCAGCCAACTGCGCCGCGCCTGGGAGCTGATGGACAGCCGCTGGACGCAGTGGGTGATGGGCTATTCGCGCAGCCGGCAGTTCAATCTGCTGCAGAGCCTGGGCGTGGCGTCGCCCGACTGGGCCGACCTGGCGCGTGCACTGGTGCTGCTGCTGTCGGCAGCGGCCACCGGCGGCGCGCTGTGGGCCTGGTTTGACCGGCGCCGCCAAGACCCGTGGCAGCGGCTGCACGGCCGGCTCTGCGGCCGGCTGCAACAAGCCGGCGTGGCGGCGTTGCCCCACCACCCGCCGCGCACGCTGGCTGGGCTGGTGCGCCTGCGCCACGGCGCCGCCGGCGAGGCCTTGGCCCAGGCGCTGGACGCGCTGGACCGGCGCCGCTACGCCCCGGGCGGCGGCCGCCTGCCCGAGCGCGGTTGGTGGGCCCAGACCGCCCGCGAGGCCGGCCGGCTGCGCCAGCAGGGTGGCGCCGCGCCGGGATAATCCCCGGCATGCTGCCACCCTGGCCCTGCCCTGCACTGCCTCGATCCGCCGCGTCCGCTGCACTCTCTGCGCCCGCCCAGCAGCGCGCAATGCCAGGCTGGCTGCTGGGCCTGCTGCTCGGCTGCGGGCTGGTTTTTGCCATCGGCGAGCCGGCCCAGGCCCGGCCTGCCGGCAAGACCGCCCAGGCGGCCAGCCCGCACAAAGCACAGCGCAAGGCCAAAAAGCCCGCCGCTGCCCAGCGGCCGGCCGCCGTGCGCGGTGACCAGGAGGCCGACGGGGTGATTTACGGCCAGCGCCCCGATGCGATGGCGCTGGCCGACACCCTGGCCGAGCGCCACGGGCTGGATGCGGCCTGGGCCCGGGCGCAACTGGCGCAGGCCCGGTTTGTGCCGTCGGTGGCCCGGCTGATCATGCCGGCACCGGCCGGCACGGCCAAAAACTGGGCCGCCTACCGGGCCCGTTTCATCGAGCCCGAGCGCATCCGCGCCGGTGCCGCTTTCTGGGCCGCCAACCAAACCTGGCTGGACGCCGCCGAGCAGCGCTACGGCGTGCCGGCGGCGCTGGTGGTGGGCATCATCGGCGTCGAGACTTTTTATGGCCGGGTCACCGGCAACTACCGGGTGCTGGACGCGCTGGCCAC
>JANLOP010000303.1:0-6480 GCA_031366635.1 Betaproteobacteria bacterium
GCCGTTCACCCGCACCGTCACTGCCGCCGTGCCCGAGCCGTCTGCGGCCGGGTTGCTGCTGCTTGGCATCGGCGTCGGGTGCGCCGCCAGGCGTCGCAAAAGCGGGGTTGCCAGCCTTTGAGACGCCGGCCTGGCGGCAGACCAGCGCGCCTCAAAGGCCGGCAAGCACTGGATGGGCGGGATGCGGGGCGGGGCCCTGCGCCGGGTGGGCGGGGGCTGCTGTGGTGCGGTGATCCGGGGCGGGTTTGCAGGGCGCTGCTGCGTGGCGCCCCGCGCTGCCAGTCAGTGCGCCACAAACACCGTCAACACCCCGGTGTAGCCGTAAATGTGGTGGTGGGCAACCTCACCGCCGGCAAAAAACCCGACCAGCGGCACGTCGCCCAGCGCGTGCTGCACGATCTGCGCCTCGGCCGACGGCGCGCCAAAGTGCGGCCCGCCGCGCCCCGAGCACGAGACGTACACCGCCCCGGCGATGCGCGCTGGGGCCGGCGCCGGGCCATCACCCGCAGCGGCGGCGCGGGCCGGCACGGCGCTGCCTGTTGCTGCGTCGGCCTCGGCCTCGGCGTCGCTGTCCACTTCGGCCTCTACCTCGTCGCGTATTTCAGCGCAGATGCGCACCAGGTCGCGCCGCGCGGCGGCCACGTCGCGGCGGCAGAAAGCCAGTTGCTGGCCCAGGTTGACGTGCTCGGCGATGGCGATGCCCTGGTTCGGCGGGTCAATGCCGATCAGGTGGCGCACCCGGGTGTCGGCGCCAAACTGGCCGCCGCGCGACAGCACCGTGTCGCCGCCGTCGGTCAGCCCGACCAGCGCGTTGCGCAGCGCGGCCAGCGCGGCCTTGGGCTGACTCAGGCTGACGCCCATCTCGGCCAGCAGCAGCGGCAGCGCGGGCTGGCCGTCCAGCGCCAGCACCAGGTTGCGATCGGCAGCGGTGATGCGGCGCGCCGGCCCCAGCGGCTGGCAGCCCTGGGTGACGCGCGACACCACGCGCCAGGCTGGCGCCGGCCCGGGCTCGAAGCCCACCCCCGACAAGCCGCCCTCGAACACGCCGTCGGCGATGTGCAGACGGCGCGTGCGTGAGGCCGTCAGGCCGCCAAACAGGTAGCCGCTGCGGGTGCGGCCGGCCAGCTCGGTGATCAGCTCGGGCAGATCGTGGGTGGCCGGATCGGCATGCACCAGCGCGCTGTGCGCCCAGCCGGCGGGCAGCGGCTGGCGGCCGTTGAAGAGCCGAAAGCCGGCCGGCGGCAGATCACAGAGCATCAACACCAGCGCCGGCTCGTCCAGGTATTCCACCCCGCTGGCCAGCACGCCCACCCCCACATTGCCCACCCACTGCACACCGGGCCAGCGCTGTTGCAACTCGGCCAGCAGCGCGTCGGCCTGTTGGGCCAGCGGGTCGGTGAGGTAGACCCAGCCCAGGGTGGCCACAAAAGCCGGCTGGTGCGCCGCGCGCTGGGCGTCGATCTGGGCGGCAGCCAGCGCCAGCGCGCCGTGCGCGTCGGGGTGGGTGGCGTGGCCGGTGAGGAAGGTGGGCATGGGCGGGGCCGCTAGTCCAGTGAAACGGAGAAATCGGATGTGCGTGAGCCCGTGGCCGGGCCGCAATCAAGGCGCCCAGCACAGCCGGGGTGCACACCCGGCGCGCATGGGCAACGCCGAGTGCGGCCCGGCCACGGGCTCACCCTGCGGGCCGGGATGACAGGGGCGGCTGGGGGGCGTTGCGCTGCTTGCCCAGGCGTAAAGCCTGGGCTGCGCAACGCGCCTAACCCAGCCACCCCTGCCATCCCGGCGCACATTCGATTTCTCCGTTTCACTGGACTTGTGGTCGGACAGGTCTGACGGCGGGCAGCGAACAGGTCAGCAGTCAGGTCAACCGGATTTGCGGGCGCTGGTCTTGCGGGCGCTGGTTTTGCCGGCGGCTGGCCTGGTCGTGGCCTTGACCTCCGGCTTGGCCGCTTGCTTGACCGCCGCGCCGGCCAGTGATTGCGCCGCCGACGCCGCGCCCTGCGCCACCGCCAGCGGCATCGTGCTGGCTTTTTTCATCGTCTCACCGGCAGCGGCCAGGCCTTGCTGGACCAAGGCACCGGCGCTGCTGTCTTTCATCGCGTTGGCCGCCAGCTCGGTGAACTGCTGGGTCAGCGCGCCCCACCACTGCATCGGATCGACCACGCCGGCCGGGGTGGTGGGCGGGGTGGCGGCGGCTGTGGCGGCGGGCGATGCGGCCGGCGCTGGCGCTGTGGTCATGAAGGGATTGGCCGGGCTGGCGCTGGTCGGCGCTGGCGCGGCCGCCCCGGGCAGGCGGATCTTCAACGATTCCGTCAGGTCGGCAAACGACACATTCATCGTCTTCAGCGTGCTCAGCGTCATGCGCTGCACCTCCAGCGCCTGGATCGTCGTGCCCAGCAGGCGGGCGTTCTGCTCCAGCCAGAACTGCACGGTGCGCAACTCGCTGATGCGCTTCTCAATCGCTTCCGGGTCCAGCGTCGGTGCAATCCACTGGCCCACGCCGGGCAGCGCGGCGCCGGCATTCTTGACCAGGCCTTGCAGAAAATCGAAGCCGGGCACCATCTTGGCAAAAGCGGCAGTGGGGTCGGTCACGGGCGTCTCCTCGGTGGGCGGTTGTTGGCGTGCGGGTTTGTCCAGCGGATGGTAGCCCCGGCGGCGCTGCGGCGGGGGCCTTCAATCGGCGGCGGGCCGCAGCCGCAGCACGCCGTCTGACTGGCTGAAACTGAGCTTGCCCAGCACGTCCATGCCCAGCAACGGCGCGCCCAGCGCCGGCAGCACGGTGATCGGCAGCCGGTCCACCCGCACGCCGCCTTGCAGCGTCAGGTCGGCGCGGGCGGACCAGCCCTGCACCGTGCCACCGGCGGTGGACGATTGCACCCGGCCCTGCGGCGTCAGGCCGGCCTGCCGGGCCAGCGCCTCGGGCAGCGCGCTGCGGGTGGCGCCGGTATCGACCAGAAACTCCACCGCCAGGCCGTTGACTTGCCCCGGCCAGTGAAAGTGGCCGTCCACCGCGCGCCGCAACTCGATCACCCCGCCCTGGCTGCTGAACTGGCTGCGCCGCTGCTGCGCCTGCCAGGCCTGCACCGCCAGAAACACGGCCGTGCCCAGCACCAGCCAGAGCGTGATGTGCTTGAGCGTGCGCGGAAACTCTGTCATCACCCGACGATGCCATGAAATGCCGCACCGCCCGGCCGGCCCGGTGCTACAAGCCGGGGCAGGGAGAACGACATGAACCAAAAGATGAAATCGCGGTGCGGCGGCTGGGCTGAGTTGGTGGCGGCGTGGGCGGCGGCGTGGGCGGCGACGTGCGCGGCGATGTGCGCGGTCGTGCTGGCGGCCTTGTTGATGCCGCCCGGTGCGGCGGCCGCCGAGGCCAAAGCCGCGCCCGGCCCGGCCGCCGACGGGCTGCTGCCAGTCGAGGCTTTCTACCGCCATGCCGATTTGCGCGACGCGAAGTTGTCGCCCTCGGGCCGGCGGCTGGCGGTCAGCGTCAACCGGGGTGACCGGGTCGGGCTGGCGGTGTTTGACCTGCAGGGCCAGGCCGCGCCGCTGACGGTGGCCCAGTTCGGCGATGCCGATGTGCGCTCGTTCGAGTGGGTCAACGACGAGCGACTGGTCTTCAACATTGTCGAGCTCGATGCCGGCAGCGGTGACCAACGCTGGGCGCCGGGGCTGTTTTCAGTCGGCCTGGACGGCATGCGGCCGCGCCTGCTGGTGCGCACCGGCCGTGATTTTTTGGTGGGCAACGCCGGTGGCCTGCGCCAGCCGCTGGAGAGAAACCACTGGTTGCTGGCCGTGCCGGTGGGCGGCGGCGACGAGGTGGTGGTGGGCAAATACCGCTTCGACGGCGCCCACGAGTTGCTGGATGTGGTGCCATTGCGGCTGAACGTGGTCACCGGGCGCGTGCAGTCGCTGGCCCGGGGCATGCCCGAGGGCGTGACGCGCTGGTGGTTTGACCCGCAAGGTGAGCCCCGGGTGGGCGAGGCTGAACACGCCGGCCAGGTGACGGTGCACTGGCGCGCGCCGGGCGGCGATGGCTGGCAGGTGCTGGCGCGCTTTCCGGCGTTGTCGCGCGACTTCTGGCCCGAGTATGTGGACGCGGCGGGCCAGCTTTATGTCACCGCCGACGGTGGCAATGCGGCCGGCACGTCGGTGCTCAAGCGCTTTGATTTCAACGCCGGCAAGCCATCGGCCAAGGCACTGGTCAGCACGCCGGGCTTTACTTATCAAGGCGAACTGCTGCATGACCTGGCCGACGCGGCCGATGCCAGGCCCGCCGCACTGGGCGTGCGGGTGCTGACCGACGCGTGGACCACCGTCTGGTTCGACCCCCGGCTGACCCGGCTGCAGCAATTGGCCGATGAAAAACTGCCCGGCCGCACCAACACACTGACCTGCAGCCGCTGCCTGAGCGACTCGGCGGTGCTGCTGGTGCAATCGGCGTCTGACCAGGACCCGGGCCAGCTCTGGCTGTACCGGGTGGCCGGCGCCGCCTGGCAGCGGGTGGGCGCGGTGCGCCAGGACATCGACCCGCGCCGCATGGCCACGCTGGATTTCCACCGCTTCAAGGCCCGCGACGGGCTGGAGATCCCCGTCTGGGTGACCTTGCCGTCACCCCGGCGCCTGGCGCTGGCCGCTGCCGCACTGGCAGCGCCGGCCGCTGCCGCCATGTCCGCGTCGGCCGCTTCCGCAGCCCCCGGGCCCGCCGCGCCAGGCCCGGCGGTGCTGCTGGTACACGGCGGGCCGTGGGTGCGCGGCGGCCACTGGGCCTGGGACGCTGACGCGCAGTTTCTGGCGTCGCGCGGTTATGTGGTGATCGAGCCCGAGTTCCGCGGCAGCACCGGCTACGGCCGCCGCTTGTTCCGGGCCGGCTTTCGGCAGTGGGGCCTGGCGATGCAGGACGACCTGGCCGACGCCGTGCAATGGGCGGTGGCCCAGGGCTGGGTCGATCCGAAACGGGTGTGCATCGCCGGTGCCAACTACGGCGGTTATGCCACGCTGATGGGCCTGGTGCGCCACCCAGATCTGTACCGCTGCGGCATCGCCTGGATGGCGGTGACCGACCCCCGGCTGATGTTTGAGTGGCGCTGGTTCTCGGATTTCAGTGAAGAGGGACGGCTGTATTCATGGCCGCAGTTGGTGGGCGATCCGGTGGCCGATGCCGAGATGCTGGCCGCCAACTCACCGCTGGCCCAAGCCGCGCGCATCAAGGCGCCGTTGCTGCTGGCGCACGGCGCGCAAGACCTGCGCGTCGCCATCGAACACGCTGAAAAACTGCGCGCCGCGCTGCGCGCCGCCGGTCGTGATCCGACGTGGGTGGTCTACCCCGACGAGGGCCACGGCTGGCAGCGGCCCGACAACCGCTTCGACTTTGCGCGCCGGATGGAGCGCTTTCTGGCCCAGCACCTGACGCCGGCGCCTTAGCCTTAGGAGGCTGTCGGCCCGCCCACCCGCTGGGCGATGGCGCCAAACACGCTCAGGCCGTCCCGGCCCGTCATCTCGATGTGCACCGTGTCGCCGCTGCCCAGAAAGTCGGTGCGCGGCGCGCCGTGGGCCAGCATCTCGACCGCGCGCTTCTCGGCGATACAACTCTGGCCCTGGGCCGCATCGGCCGGGCTGATCGGCCCGCTGCTGACAATGCAGCCGGCGCGCAGCCGGCGGGTTTGGGCCAGGTGGCTGATCAACTGGCCGAAGTGAAACGTCATCGCCGGCCCGGTCTCGCACCCACCCACGCGCTTGCCGTTGCAGGTGGACTGCAAGGTGCCGTGCACCCGGCCGCCTTTCCAGGCATCGCCCAGCTCGTCGGGGGTGACGGCCACGGGGCTGAAGGCGCCGGCCAGCGCCTGGTGTGCGGCGCTCGAAACCGGGTCGGGGTCGGGCGGCGCCAGCGCTTGCAGGCGCCAACCGTTCACCAGCATCAGCAGCCGCACGCCGTCCAGCGCCTGGGCCGGGCTGGCGCCCCGGGCCACATCACCGGTGACCACCGCCAGCCCGGCCGAAAAATCGAGGCCAGCGGCGTCGGCGTCGGCATCGGCACCCGGCCAGACCGGGTCGTGGGCACCCTGCAAATCGTCGCTGCAGCGTTGGTCGATCCACGGCTCGGTGAAAAAGCGGTTGGGCGTTTCAGCACCGCCGGCCTGGCGCAGCCGCACCCGGTGGTTGACGCAGGCCAGGCAGTCGGCCCACTGGCAGGCGCGCGGCAGCGGGGCCATGCACTGGCGGGCATCAAACGCAAACGCCTGGCGCGCCCGGCCCTGGTTGAGCGCCACCGACAAATCCTGCAACTGCGGAGACAGAAAGTTCCAGTCATCCAGCACCTGCTGCAAGCGGCTGGCGATGGCCGTGGCGTAGTGGGCCAGGCCCAGATCACGGGAGACGACGACCAGTTGGCCATCGCGTGAGCCGTCACGGTAAGTGGCGAGTTTCATGGCAGGCTATTTTGCGTGCGCCGGGTGGCCGGCGGCGCCGGGCCGTGCCGCG
>JANLOP010000333.1:0-4815 GCA_031366635.1 Betaproteobacteria bacterium
AGCCGATGACACGCGAGTTGATGCTGGGTTTTGTCGCCGCGCTGGCCCTGCCCGAGGCCGACAAAGCCCGGCTGCTGGCCATGACGCCGGCCAGCTACACGGGGCTGGCGGCGGCGTTGGCGCGGCGGGTTTGAGCGGCTACCGTCCCGCACCATGAGCGCACCATGAGCGCACCATGAGCACACCCGCCAAGCCTGGCCAACGCAGCCAAGCCGGCAAGGCGGCCAAAGCGGCGGCGACAGGCGACGGCCCCATCCTCAACGGCCCCTACGACGAGCCGCTCTACCACTACGCCACCGCTGCCGACGGCAACCTCGACTACCGGGACCGGCGCGACGGCCGCCGGGTTTTTGCGCCCGATACCCCGCAAGTGCCACTGGGCCATGCACCGCAAGGCGCGCTCTACGACCTGAACGAGCTGGCCGCCAACTACCGCGATTACCTGGTCAATCTGCTGCGTGACCAATTGGGCCGCTGGCGCCAGGGCGGCTACCCCGGCGTCACCAGCCGCGTCACCCGCGAGCTGTTGGCTTACTGGTTTGACAACCCCGAGCGGGCCAGTCACCACCGGCTGTTCTTTGCCCAGCGCGAGGCGGTGGAGGCCGCCATCTGGCTCAATGAGGTGGCCGACAAAAGCAACCCCGGCACCTTTGTGCTCGGCCAGCTCCGCCGTGCCCAGGCCAGTGTGCAAGACGCTGATCTCACGCTGCCGCATGCACTGCCCAGGATCGCCTTCAAGATGGCCACCGGCACCGGCAAGACCGTCGTCATGGCCTGCCTGGTGCTGTACCACTACCTCAACCGCAGCCAGTACCGCAACGACCCGAAGTACGCCGATTACTTTTTGCTGGTGGCGCCGGGCGTCACCATCCGAGACCGGCTGGGCGTGCTGCGCATCGACACCGAGGCCTGCCAAGACCACCTGGCCACCGATTACTACCGCCAGCGCAAGCTGGTGCCACCGGCCTACGCCGCGCTGATGGCCGGGCTGAACGCCCGGCTGGCGATCACCAACTTCCACAGCTTCGAGCCGCGGCTGATCGGCGGCAACAAGAAGAGCCCGCTGGATGGCAAGCTGGGCGCCGATGGCCGCAAGACCGAGGCCCGAGAAGACGACGCGCTGATGCTGCGCCGGCTGCTGCCCGGCTTCAAAGCCGGCCGCCGGCTGCTGGTGATCAACGACGAAGCCCACCATTGCTATCTGCCGCGCGCCAAAGGCCGCGACAGCGACGAAGAGCAAAGCGCCACCGAGAACGAGCGCGCCGCCGTCTGGTACAGCGGCCTGCGCGCGGTGGCTCGGCGCTGGCAGGTGCGCGCGGTCTACGACCTGTCGGCCACGCCGTATTACCTCAGCGGCTCGGGCTGGCCGGCCTACAGCTACTTTCCGTGGGTGGTCAGTGACTTCAGCCTGATCGACGCCATCGAGGCCGGCCTGGTCAAAATCCCGTTCCTGCCGGTGGACGACAGCGCCCAGCAGATTGAAGAGCCGGTGCTGCGGTATCTGTACGAGCACTGCAAGGATTTGCTGCCGCGCAAAGGCCAGCGCACCCAGCGCCGCGAGGGGGCGGCCGAAAGTGTTGAGGGGGTGGACGCTGCCGGCCCCGGCATCGGCCGGCGCAAAGGCCAAGCCAAGCCGATCACCAGTGAAGCGCCGCCGCAACTGCCCGCCCTGCTGCGCACCGCGCTGGAGCAGTTCTACCGCCACTACGAGGCTTACGACCGGGGCTTGCGTGCGCGCGGTGAGGCCGGGCCCGACCTGCTCAGCAGCCCGCCGGTGTTCATCGTGGTGTGCAGCAACACAACCGTGTCCAAAGAGGTCTACAAGCAGATCGCCGGCTACGAGACCGCCGATGCCGACGGCCGGCCGCGGGCGGTGCCCGGCTCGTTGCCGCTGTTCTCCAACTTCCACCCGCAAACCCGCGCCGCGCTGCGCCGCCCACCCACGCTGCTGATTGACTCTGACGCGCTGGAGCATTCCGGCCAGGTGGACGATGACTTCAAGCGCGTCTTTGCGCCCGAGATCGAGGCCTTCAAGCGCGAATACCGCATCACCCACCCGGCCCAGTCGGTCGATGCGCTGACCGATGCCCACCTGCTGCGCGAGGTGGTCAACACCGTGGGCCGGCCGGGCAAGCTGGGCCAGCACATCCGCTGCGTGGTCAGCGTGGGCATGCTCACCGAGGGCTGGGACGCCAACACCGTGAGCCACATCGTGGGCCTGCGGGCGTTTGGCTCGCAACTGCTGTGTGAGCAAGTGGCCGGCCGGGCGCTGCGCCGCCGCCACTACTTGCTTGACCCCAAAACCGGCCGCTTTCCGCCCGAGTACGCCCACATCATCGGCGTGCCGTTCAAGCTTTTTCAGGGCGGTGAGCTGCAGGCCCCGCCGCTGCAACAGCGCCAAGCCGTGCACGCCCTGCCCGAGCGGGCGGCACTGACTATTGAGTTCCCGCAACTGCTGGGCTACAAGCTGGAACACGGCCCGGCGGCGCTGGCGGCCGATTTCAACGGCACGCCGATGTTCAAGCTCGACTTGACCCGCACGCCGATGCACACCGACATGGGCACCGCCTTCTCGGCCGACCGCGAAGCGCTGCGCCTGGATTTGGACCGGCTGCGCGACCAGGAGGTGGTGTTCTGGGTCGCGGCCCAGGTGCTGGCGCGCTACTACCGGGGCGATGACGGCCGGGTGCAGATGGCCCACTTTGGCGATCTGCGCCGCATCGCCCAGCAGTGGTTTGCGCAAAAAGTCGATCTGGTGGGTGAGCGCGACGGCCGCCACAAACGCCTGATCCGCCATGAAGACCCCAGCCGCGTGGCCGCCAGCGTGTATTTGGGCATCGAGGCCGCCGCGCTGCAAGCCGCCGGTGTTCAGCCCGGCCAGCCCGGCCCACCGGATGCACCGGCCGCCACCATCGTGCCGCTGCTCAACCACCACAACCCACGCGGCAGCACCGCCCATGTGCACGGCAGCACCAGCAAGCCGGTGTTCAATACCACCAAAAGCCATGTCAACCGGGTGGTGGCCGATACCGACAGTTGGGAGCAGATTGCCGCCAAAACGCTGGAGCAAAACAGCGCCGTCGAGGCTTACGTTAAAAACGCCTTTCTCGGCTTTGATGTGCCGTATGTGGACGCCGCCGGGGCTGAGCGCCGCTACCAGCCTGATTTCATCGTGCGGGTGCGCACACCCGGTGGCCAGCGCTTCAACCTGGTTGTTGAGATCACCGGCTTTGCCCGCGACAAGGCCGAGAAGCGCTATTTCATGCGTGAGCGCTGGTTGCCCGCCGTCAACAGCCACCGTGAGGCGCTGGCCACGCTGGCCTGGCATTTCATCGAGGTGACCGAGATTGAGCGGGTGAAAGAGCAGCTTGAAGCCGAGATTGAGCGCATCGCGGCCGAGGTGGATGCGGCGGTCTTGTCGCCTCCACCAGCGTCTGCCGGCAAGACCGCCTGGGATGTGATCCAACTCATCCTGGCGCTGCCTGATGACATGTTCGACAACATCCGCGACACCCGCCCGCACGAAAACCGCCCAGGCTTGTTTGACGATGACGACTACTGACTACCTGTTGGACACCAACGCCTGCATTGCGATACGCCAGTTGCTGGCCAACAAACTGCCCGCAAACAAAGACCGTTTGCGCGCCATTGCAGCGCTGCGCCAACGCTGGCAGCAGGCTAGCGCCCAGACACTGGCCATGTCATTGATCACCCTCGGAGAACTGGAATTTGGTGCGTCCAAGAGCCAAGCCGCCGACGCACGCCAGCGTCTGGCGGCGCTGCAGGCTGCAGTGGCGGTGCTGATCCCCGATGCGGCCGTTGCAGTGCACTACGGCGCCATCCGTCACCGGCTTGAGAAAACCGGGCAAGGCATTGGCCACAACGACACCTGGATAGCGGCCCACGGGCTGGCCACCGGCCGCACAGTGGTCACCAACAACGTCAGCGAGTTCGGCCGTGTACCTGGGCTGCGCACCGAAGACTGGACCGTCTGATCATGCCGACAAAAAGAGCCCCTCCCTCCAAAACCGCCGCAGCCAGCGCTGGCGACAGCGCCCCCGGCCAGCACCAGCCGGTGGATGCGCTGGTGCACAAGGCCGATGAGCGGCTGTTCATCCCCAGCCGCGAAGAGGCCGGGCAAGAGGCCGATGCGCTGGCCGGCGCGCCCACCCGCAAAGCCCTGCCGTTAAACCCGGTGACCCAGCGCGGCCAGGACCCTGAGCTGTACTGGCTGCACAAATACGGCACGGATGACCAGCAGCAGCGGCTGGACATCGACATCCGCAGCCTGTACCGCCATGAGCATATTGAGCCCGAGCGGCTGATTGCCCGGCTGTACGCGCTTAAAAGCCGCGACAACGCGCAGAACGAGTTGTTTGTCAATGAATTGCACGGCAACCCGCTGGCGCTGGATGAACTGGACAAACCGGCCTCGTATTACCGGCGGCACGACAAATGGCGCAACCGCTTGATCCAGGGCGACAGCCTGCTGGTGATGACCAGCCTGCTCGAGCGCGAGGGCATGGCCGGCCAGGTGCAGTGCATTTATATCGATCCGCCGTATGGCATCAAATATGGCAGCAATTGGCAGATGCGGCAAAACGACCGCAATGTCAAGGACGGTGCGGATGAAAACCTGAGCGGTGAGCCCGAGGTGATCAAGGCGTTTCGCGACACCTGGGAATTGGGCATTCATTCGTATTTGAGTTATTTGCGAGACCGGCTGCTGGTGGCACGGGAGTTGTTGAGCGCGAGTGGGTCTTGTTTTGTGCAGATCAGCGATGAGAATGTGCATTTGGTGCGGTGCTTGATGGA
>JANLOP010000338.1:0-17473 GCA_031366635.1 Betaproteobacteria bacterium
CAAAGAGATGGTGATGCCGGGCGACAACGTGAGCATCACGGTCAAGCTGATCAACCCGATCGCGATGGAAGAGGGCTTGCGCTTCGCCATCCGTGAGGGCGGGCGCACGGTCGGTGCCGGTGTGGTGGCCAAAATCATTGCGTAATAGCAGAAGTTAATCCAGGTTCTGGCTGCAGGGGCATAGCTCAATTGGCAGAGCGTCGGTCTCCAAAACCGAAGGTTGGGGGTTCGATTCCCTCTGCCCCTGCCAAGCAAGAACCACGCTGAAGGCGATCCGCGAAGATCGCATCAGATTCCAGGCCCGACCCGGCTCGGCCCGCAGGCTTGCAACAGCCCGGCGGGCCGTTGCTGCTGGTGGGCGCAAGACATCAAGCACATGGCAACCAATATTCAAGTCGAGACAATTTCAACCGGCGCTGACAAAGCCAAGCTGGTTGCGGCCGGCGTTTTGCTGGTCGGTGGCGTGGTCGCTTACTATTTTCTGAGCAAGCAGGATCTTTGGTTGCGCGTACTGGTGTTGCTGGTACTGCTGGCGGCGGCGGTGGCTACATTCTTCACGTCCGAGTCTGGCAAGCAATTGATTGGCTTCGGGCGAGATTCGGTCCGTGAAACCAAGAAAGTGGTTTGGCCGGCCCGCCAAGAGGCGATGCAGATGACCGGCTATGTGTTTGCATTTGTCATCGTGATGGCGTTGTTCCTGTTCTTGACGGACAAGACGCTGGAATGGGTGCTGTACGACCTGGTGCTGGGCTGGAAGCGCTAAAAGGTAAATGCCATGACCGAATTGATTCCTGAAGCCGCCGCAGCCGTTGACGTGCCTGCCGTTGTCGCAGCGCCGGTTTCGCCGCTGCGCTGGTATGTGGTGCATGCTTACTCGGGCATGGAAAAAGCCGTAGAACGCAATATCCGCGAGCGCATCGAGCGCGCCGGCATGCACGACAAATTCGGCCGCATTCTGGTGCCGACCGAAGAAGTGATCGAACTGAAAAACGGCAAAAAATCGGTCACCGAGCGCCGGTTTTTCCCGGGTTATGTGCTGGTCGAGATGTTGATGGACGATGAATCCTGGCATCTTGTCAAACACACCAGCAAGGTGACCGGGTTTGTTGGCGGCGCCAAAAATCGGCCATCGCCTATTTCCGAGGCCGAGGTGATGAAAATCGTCAACCAGATGCAAGAAGGTCTGGAGAAACCGCGGCCCAAGGTCGAATGGATGGTCGGCGAATTGGTGCGGGTCAAGGAAGGGCCATTCACCGATTTCAATGGCGCGGTAGAAGATGTGAACTACGAAAAATCCAAGGTCAAGGTGTCGGTGACTATTTTCGGCCGTGCCACCGGTGTTGAACTGGATTTTGCGCAAGTCGAGAAGGTCTGACGAACTGGGTTCGTCAGACCTCGGCTGAGACCCGCAGGGTCGAAGCCAAAGTTTGATTTTTGACGGCAGTCCGCGTGGCGCGACCCGGCGCCGGGCTGCCGATCCAGCACAGGGTCGCAATCGACGAGGAGCTTCAGGATTTTTGATCCTGGGCGTTTGAACTCGGTAGGAGCCTTTTATGGCAAAGAAAATCGTCGGCTTTATCAAGCTGCAAGTACCGGCGGGCAAGGCCAATCCTTCGCCCCCCATCGGCCCGGCGCTCGGCCAGCGCGGCTTGAACATCATGGAGTTCTGCAAGGCGTTCAATGCCCAGACTCAGGGTATCGAGCCCGGTTTGAAGCTGCCGGTGGTGATCACCGCCTACGCGGACAAATCCTTTACCTTTGTGCTCAAGTCGCCGCCGGCGTCGGTGCTGCTGAAGAAGGCGATCAAGATCGACAAGGGTTCGGGCAAACCGCACCTGGAGAAGGTGGGCAAGATCAGCCGCGCCCAGTTGGAAGAAATTGCCAAGATCAAGATCAAGGATTTGACCGGCGCCGACATGGACGCAGCGGTACGCACGATTGCAGGCTCAGCCCGTTCGATGGGCATCACGGTGGAAGGAGTCTGATATGTCCAAACTCACCAAGCGCCAAAAAGCGACCGTCGGCAAGGTAGATTCGCTCAAGCTCTACACCTTCGATGACGCCATCGTGATCGTCAAAGACTGCGCTGTGGCCAAGTTCGATGAATCCATCGACGTGGCGGTGCAACTCGGCATCGATGCCAAAAAATCCGACCAGGTGGTGCGTGGCGCTGTCGTGCTGCCCAACGGCACTGGCAAAACCAAGCGCGTGGCGGTGTTTGCCCAGGGCGCCAAGGCCGATGAAGCCCGCGCTGCCGGGGCGGACATCGTTGGCATGGACGACCTGGCGGCCGAGATCAAGGCCGGCAAGCTCGACTTTGATGTGGTGATTGCCTCGCCCGACACGATGCGCGTGGTCGGCACGCTGGGCCAGATCCTCGGCCCGCGCGGCCTGATGCCCAATCCGAAGGTGGGCACGGTGACGCCCGATGTGGCCCAGGCGGTGCGCAATGCCAAGGCCGGCCAGGTGCAGTTTCGGGTCGACAAGGGCGGCATCATCCACGGCACGATCGGCCGTCGCTCGTTTGATTCCGACAAGCTCAAGGGCAATCTGGCCGCGCTGCTGGATGCGCTGAGCAAGGCCAAACCGGCATCGAGCAAGGGCGTTTACCTGCGCAAGCTGGCGGTGTCGTCGTCGATGGGCGTGGGCGTGCGGGTGGACATGCAATCGCTCAGCGCCACGCCGGCCTGATTTGAATTCACCCCGGCGCCTGTCTAGCGCCGGGGTTTTGAATTGGTGGGCCGTGTCGGATGCAAACCCGGCGCGGGCCATCCAAGACCGTTGGCGAGGCTTTGCGGCTTCTTAATCCATCCATACTGCCGAAAGGCAGTTTGTGATGGGCCAGCGCAGATGGCGGTCCCGCCTGAAGGACAAATGGGTTGGCCGGGGAGAAATCCCGGGCCGATTCGGATGCCAGAAGGTTTGGTCGCTGCAACCCCGGTGCGCCGGAGGGCGGGTTTGGGTAAATCCCGATCAGCCCGAAGGCGCGATTTTTGTGAGGAGCAGACCTTTGAGTCTCAATCGCAACGAGAAGGCGGCCGTGGTCGCGGACGTGTCAGCGCAAGCTGCCAAGTCCCAGACCCTTGCGCTGGCCCAGTACCGTGGCCTCACCGTTGAACACCTGAACAAGCTGCGCCGCGACGCGCGCGAGAAGGGTGTGTATCTTCATGTGCTGAAGAACACACTGGCTCGCCGCGCCGTGGCCGGAACCCCGTTCGAGGTGGCATCGGAGAGCATGGCTGGCCCGCTGATTTACGGCTTTTCCACAGATGCTGTTGCCGCAGCCAAAGTCATCGCTGACTTTGCCAAAGGCAACGACAAGCTGGTCATCATCGGTGGCGCGTATGCCGGCAAATCGCTGGATGCCAACGGGGTCAAGGCCCTGGCGGCCATCCCCAGTCGTGAAGTGCTGATCGCCCAGATCGCCGGCCTGCTCAAATCGCCGATCCAACGATTTGCAGCGGTGCTGGCGGCCCTGGCCGAGAAACACGCGCTGGCGGCACCGGCGGTGGTAGAGGTGGCTGCCGCCGCTGACGCCGAACCGGCACCGGTGGTTGAGGCCGCACCGGCACCGGCCGCTGATGCAGCGCCGGCCGCTGATGCAGCGCCGGCCGTCGAAGCAGCATCTGCTGCCGAAGTTGCACCTGCTGCCGAGGCCGCACCTGCTGCCGAGGCCGCACCCGCTGCCGACGCGCCCGTATCTGACGCACCCGCTGCCGCCTGATTGATGCACGGCATCACGACCCCCAAACCTATCTTTTGAATCGAGAAACCCCAATGGCATTCGACAAAGACGCCTTCCTGTCCGCCATGGACAGCATGTCCGTGATGGAACTCAATGACCTGGTCAAAGCCATCGAAGAGAAATTCGGCGTCTCCGCCGCTTCGATGTCCGCGCCGGCCGCCGGTGGTGGCGCTGCGGCTGCGGTGGTGGAAGAGCAGATCGAGTTCAACGTCATGTTGCTTGAAGCCGGCGCGAACAAGGTGCAGGTCATCAAGGCCGTGCGCGAACTCACCGGCCTGGGCCTGAAAGAAGCCAAAGACCTGGTCGATGGCGCACCCAAGGCGGTGAAGGAAGCGATTCCGAAAGCCGACGCCGACGCAGCACTGAAGAAGCTGCTGGATGCTGGCGCCAAGGCCGAAATCAAGTAATTCGGCCGCTGTTGCAAGGCTGGCGGGTGCCTTCCGGGCCTGCCAGCCTTCAGCTTTTCAGGGCTTAATTACTGAAGAGCACCTGAAAAAACCATCCGGGTTATTCTGGAGGGCTTTTTCAAGTGTTCTCTGAACCGACTGCAGAGAACCAGTTTGGTCGGGCCCTGGTGCAACGCCTGGGTTGTCCGCCAGCGGCTGGTAGTGGCCAGCCACCAAGCTTCGGGCCGTCCCCCTCCTGCGATGAGGGTAGGCGTGCGCCCGGTGCCAGTCGCCGACGAAACATCAGCCCGGGCCCTGGCTGATGGCATCGAAACGGAGTTTCCATGGCGCAAGCAACCCCCTACAGCTACACCGAGCGCAAGCGAATTCGCAAGAGTTTCGGCAAGCGCGCGAACGTGTTGAACGTTCCGTATCTTTTGACCATGCAGCGTGAGGCGTATGTCGCCTTCCTGCAAAAAGAACTGCCGCCGGCCAAACGCAAGCCCGAAGGTTTGCAGGCCGCATTTCTCTCAGCGTTCCCGATCGTGTCACACAACAACATGGTCGAGATGAAGTTCATCGAGTACAACATCGCAAAACCGCCGTTTGACGTGCGGGAATGCCAGCAGCGCGGCCTGACCTTTGCGGCCGCCGTGCGTGCCAAGCTGCAGATGATCATCTATGACCGTGAGTCGTCGCCGGCCAAGGTGGTCAAGGAGATCAAGGAGCAGGAAGTCTACATGGGCGAAGTGCCGCTGATGACCGACTACGGCTCGTTCATCGTCAACGGCACCGAGCGCGTGATCGTGTCGCAATTGCACCGCTCGCCGGGCGTGTTTTTTGAGCATGACAAGGGCAAGACGCACAGCTCGGGCAAGCTGCTGTTCTCGGCCCGCATCATCCCGTACCGCGGCTCGTGGCTTGATTTTGAGTTTGACCCGAAAGACATCCTGTATTTTCGGGTGGACCGCCGCCGCAAGATGCCGGTGACGATTCTGCTCAAGGCCATCGGCCTGAACCCGGAAGCCATCCTCGCCAATTTCTTTGATTTCGACAGTTTCCGCTTGATGGATGCCGGTGCGCAAATGGAGTTTGTGCCCGACCGCCTGAAAGGCGAAGTGGCGCGCTTCGACATCACCGACAAAGACGGCAAGGTGGTGGTCGAGAAAGACAAACGCATCACCGCCCGCCATGTGCGCCAGTTGGAAACCAACGGCACGCAGTTTGTCTCGGTGCCCGAAGATTATGTGGTTGGCCGCATCGTGGCCCGCAATATGGTGGACGCCGATACCGGCGAGATCATTGCCAAGGCCAATGAAGAGTTGACCGAGTTGTTGCTCAAGAAACTGCGCACGGCGGGCATCAAAGACGTGCAGTGCCTGTTCACCAACGAATTGGACCAAGGCGCTTACATCAGCCAGACCCTGGCAGCCGATGAAACCGCTGACGAGTTGGCGGCCCGCGTCGCCATCTACCGCATGATGCGGCCCGGCGAGCCGCCGACCGAGGACGCGGTGCAGGCGCTGTTTGGCCGGTTGTTTTACAACGAAGACACCTACGACCTGTCGCGTGTCGGCCGGATGAAGTTCAACGCCCGTGTCGGCCGCGACATCCCCGAAGGCGCGATGACCTTGAACAACGAGGACATCCTCGATGTCGTCAAGATTCTGGTCGAGTTGCGCAACGGCCGGGGCGAGGTGGACGACATCGACCACCTGGGCAACCGCCGTGTGCGCTGTGTCGGTGAGCTGGCTGAAAACCAATACCGCAGCGGTCTGGCGCGGATTGAGAAAGCCGTTAAAGAGCGCCTCGGCCAAGCCGAGACCGATGCGCTGATGCCGCATGACCTGATCAACTCCAAGCCGATTTCTGCGGCCTTGAAAGAGTTTTTCGGTGCGTCGCAGTTGTCGCAGTTCATGGACCAGACCAATCCGCTGTCTGAGATCACCCACAAGCGGCGCGTCTCGGCCCTGGGCCCGGGCGGTTTGACGCGAGAGCGCGCTGGCTTTGAAGTGCGCGATGTGCACCCCACGCATTACGGCCGGGTTTGCCCGATCGAGACACCCGAAGGCCCGAATATCGGCCTGATCAATTCACTGGCGCTGTATGCCCGGCTGAATGAATATGGCTTTCTCGAAACCCCGTATCGCCGGGTGGGCGGTGGCAAGGTCACCGACCAGATCGATTACCTGTCGGCGATTGAAGAGGGCAAATACGTTATCGCCCAGGCCAATGCGTCGCTCGGCGACGACGGCACGCTGACGGACGAGTTGGTGTCGGCCCGCGAGGCCGGTGAATCGGTGCTCACCCAGCCCGAGCGCATCCAGTACATGGACGTGGCGCCGGCGCAAATCGTCTCGGTGGCCGCGTCACTGGTGCCGTTTTTGGAGCATGACGACGCGAATCGCGCGCTGATGGGCGCCAATATGCAGCGCCAGGCGGTGCCGGTATTGCGGCCCGAAAAAGCGCTGGTCGGTACCGGGGTTGAGCGGGTGGCGGCGATTGACTCGGGCACGGTGGTGACATCGCGCCGGGGTGGCATCGTCGATTACGTTGACACCAACCGCATCGTGATCCGCGTCAATGATGCTGAGACGGTGGCCGGCGAGGTTGGCGTGGATATCTACAACCTGATCAAGTACCAGCGCAGCAACCAGAACACCAATATCCACCAGCGCGCCATCGTGCGGCGCGGTGACCATGTGGCGGCGGGTGACGTGGTGGCCGACGGTGCATCGACCGACCTGGGTGAGCTGGCCTTGGGCCAGAACATGTTGGTCGCCTTCATGCCCTGGAACGGCTACAACTTCGAGGATTCGATTTTGATCAGCGAGCGGGTGGTGGCCGAAGACCGCTACACCTCGATCCATATCGAAGAGCTGGTGGTGATGGCCCGCGACACCAAGCTGGGCAGCGAAGAAATCACCCGTGACATCCCCAATTTGAGCGAGCAGCAACTGGCGCGGCTGGACGAGTCGGGCATTGTCTATGTTGGCGCCGAAGTGACGCCGGGCGATGTGCTGGTGGGCAAAGTGACGCCGAAGGGCGAAACCACGCTGACGCCGGAGGAGAAACTGCTGCGCGCCATCTTTGGTGAGAAAGCCAGCGATGTGAAAGACACGTCGCTGCGGGTTGACCAAGGCACCAACGGCACGGTGATTGATGTGCAGGTGTTCACCCGAGAAGGCATTCAGCGCGACAAGCGCGCCCAGCAAATCATCGACGATGAATTGAAGCGGTTCCGGCTGGATTTGAATGACCAGTTGCGCATTGTTGAATCCGATGCGTTTGACCGGATCGAGAAACTGCTGAACGGCAAAACCGCCAACGGCGGCCCGCAGCGCATTGCCAAAGGCACAGTGATCGACAAGGCGTATTTGGCCTCGGTTGAAAAATACCACTGGTTTGATATTCGCCCGTCGGAAGACGACGTGGCCAATCAGCTCGAATCGATCAAGAACTCGCTGGAACAAACCCGCCACAGTTTCGATTTGGCGTTTGAAGAAAAGCGCAAGAAGCTGACGCAAGGCGACGAATTGCCGGCGGGTGTGTTGAAGATGGTGAAGGTGTATCTGGCCGTCAAGCGCCGCTTGCAGCCGGGCGACAAGATGGCCGGCCGGCACGGCAACAAGGGCGTGGTGTCGAAGATCGTGCCGGTGGAAGATATGCCGTACATGGCCGACGGCACGCCCGCCGACATCGTGCTGAACCCGCTGGGCGTGCCGTCACGCATGAATGTGGGCCAGGTGCTGGAAGTGCATCTGGGCTGGGCCGGAAAAGGTATCGGCCAGCGCATTGGCGACATGCTGCAGGGCGCGGCCCGTGAAATGGAAAAGGTCGCCGAACTGCGCAAGTTTTTTGACGAGCTGTATAACCAATCCGGTGGCAAGACCGAGAATATCGGCGAGCTGAGCGATGCCGATATCATCGAGATGGCCAGCAACCTGAGCAAGGGCGTGCCGTTTGCCACGCCGGTGTTTGACGGTGCCAAAGAATCTGAGATTCGGGCCATGCTCAAGCTGGCCTACCCGGACGACATTGCCGCCAAGAAGGGGCTGACCATCACCCGCACCCAGGCCCAGTTGTGCGACGGCCGCACCGGCGAGGCCTTTGAGCGGCCCACCACCGTGGGTTATATGCACGTGCTCAAGCTGCACCACCTGGTGGACGACAAGATGCACGCCCGTTCGACCGGCCCGTACAGCCTGGTGACACAACAGCCGCTGGGCGGCAAGGCCCAGTTTGGCGGCCAGCGCTTTGGCGAGATGGAGGTGTGGGCGCTGGAAGCCTACGGCGCCGCCTACATCCTGCAAGAAATGCTGACGGTCAAGTCAGATGATGTGAACGGCCGTACCAAGGTCTACGAGAGCATCGTCAAGGGTGAACACGCGATTGAAGCCGGCATGCCGGAATCGTTCAATGTCCTGGTCAAGGAGATTCGCTCCTTGGGCATCGACATGGAACTCGAGCGCAACTGAAACAGGCACAGGAGAGAAATATGAAGGGTTTACTGGACCTGTTCAAGCAATTCACGCCGGACGAACATTTCGACGCGATCAAGATCGGCATTGCCTCGCCGGAAAAGATTCGCTCGTGGTCGTTTGGTGAAGTGAAAAAGCCCGAGACCATCAATTACCGGACGTTCAAGCCCGAGCGTGATGGCCTGTTTTGCGCCAAGATTTTTGGCCCGATCAAAGACTATGAGTGCCTGTGCGGCAAGTACAAGCGCTTGAAGCATCGGGGCGTGATCTGCGAGAAGTGCGGCGTTGAGGTGACGCAAACCAAGGTGCGGCGCGACCGCATGGGCCACATTGACCTGGCCGCGCCCTGCGCGCATATCTGGTTCTTGAAGTCGCTGCCGTCTCGCCTGGGTTTGGTGCTGGACATGACGCTGCGCGATATCGAGCGGGTGCTGTACTTCGAGGCCTATGTGGTGGTTGACCCCGGCATGACCCCGCTGAAGAAATTCAGCATCATGACCGAGGAAGATTTCGAGGCCAAGCGAGGCGAATTCGGCGATGAATTCGTCGCGCTGATGGGCGCCGAGGGCGTGCAAAAGCTGCTGGCCGACATGGACCTGGATGTCGAGATCGACAAGCTGCGCAACGACATGACCGGCAGCGAGCTGAAGATCAAGAAAAACAGCAAGCGCCTGAAGGTGATGGAAGCCTTCAAGAAAAGCGGCATGAAGCCCGACTGGATGGTGATGAATGTGCTGCCGGTGCTGCCGCCGGATTTGCGCCCGCTGGTGCCGCTGGACGGCGGCCGCTTTGCCACGTCGGACTTGAATGACCTGTACCGCCGCGTCATCAACCGCAACAACAGGTTGGCAAGGCTCTTGGAGTTGAAGGCGCCCGAGATCATCGTGCGCAACGAGAAGCGCATGCTGCAAGAGGCGGTGGATTCACTGCTGGACAACGGCCGCCGTGGCAAGGCGATGACCGGGGCCAACAAGCGCGCGCTCAAGTCGCTGGCCGACATGATCAAGGGCAAGGGCGGCCGCTTCCGCCAAAACTTGCTGGGCAAGCGGGTGGACTACTCGGGCCGCTCGGTCATCGTGGTGGGCCCGACGCTTAAATTACACCAGTGCGGCCTGCCCAAACTGATGGCCTTGGAGCTGTTCAAGCCATTCATCTTCTCGCGTCTGGAGGCGATGGGCATTGCCACCACCATCAAGGCGGCCAAGAAAGAAGTCGAGAGCGGCACGCCGGTGGTTTGGGACATTCTTGAAGAAGTCATCAAAGAGCATCCGGTGCTGCTGAACCGGGCGCCCACGCTGCACCGGCTCGGCATCCAGGCCTTTGAGCCGGTGCTGATTGAAGGCAAGGCGATCCAGTTGCATCCGCTGGTCTGCTCGGCCTTCAACGCCGACTTCGACGGCGACCAGATGGCCGTGCACATTCCGCTGTCGATTGAAGCGCAGATGGAGGCCCGCACGCTGATGCTGGCGTCCAACAACGTGCTGTTCCCGGCCTCCGGTGAGCCGTCCATCGTGCCGTCGCAAGACGTGGTGCTGGGGCTGTACTACGCCACCCGCGACCGCATCAACGGCAAGGGCGAAGGGATGATCTTCTCGGACATCATCGAGATCCAGCGCGCACTGGACAACAGCGTGGTCGAGATCACCGCCAAGATCGCGGTGCGCCTGACCGAGTGGATCAAGGACAAAGACGGCGACGGCTTCACCCCCGAGACCAAGTTGGTGGACACGACGGTCGGCCGCGCCTTGCTGAGCGAAATCCTGCCCAAGGGCCTGGCCTTCAGCAACATCAACAAAGCACTGAAAAAGAAAGAGATTTCGCGGCTGATCAACACGTCTTTCCGCAAGTGCGGGTTGAAAGAGACGGTGGTGCTGGCCGACAAGCTGCTTCAAGCCGGGTTCCGCCTGGCCACGCGCGCCGGCATCTCGATCGCCATTGACGACATGCTGGTGCCGCCGCAAAAACAAGGCCTGATCGAGCGCGCCGAGAAAGAGGTCAAAGAGATCGAGCAGCAATACGTCTCGGGCCTGGTCACTGCCGGTGAGCGCTACAACAAGGTGGTGGACATCTGGGGCAAGACCGGCGACGAGGTCGGCAAGGTGATGATGGCGCAACAGTCCAAGCAGAAGACCATCGACCGCCACGGCAAGGAAGTGGACCAGGAGTCGTTCAACTCGATCTACATGATGGCCGACTCGGGTGCCCGCGGCTCGGCCGCGCAAATCCGCCAGTTGGCTGGCATGCGCGGTTTGATGGCCAAGCCCGACGGGTCGATCATCGAGACCCCGATCACGGCCAACTTTCGCGAAGGCCTGAACGTGTTGCAGTACTTCATCTCCACCCACGGCGCCCGAAAAGGCCTGGCGGACACGGCGTTGAAGACGGCCAACTCGGGTTACCTGACCCGCCGGCTGGTGGACGTGACGCAGGACTTGGTGGTCACGGTGCTGGATTGCGGCACCGACAACGGCTTCAATACCCGGGCGCTGGTGGAGGGCGGCGAGGTGATCGAGTCGCTGCGCGACCGCATCCTGGGCCGCGTGGCCGCCATCGAAGTGCCGCACCCCGAGACGCAGGAAATGCTGTTGCCGGCCGGCACCATGCTGGACGAAGACGCGCTCGACCTGATGGAGGCGGCCGGGGTTGATGAAGTCAAGGTGCGCACCCCGCTCACCTGCGCCACCCGCTTTGGCATCTGCGCCCGCTGTTACGGGCGCGATCTGGGCCGGGGCGGCCTGGTCAACATCGGTGAGGCGGTGGGCGTGATTGCCGCCCAATCCATCGGTGAGCCGGGCACCCAGTTGACGATGCGCACCTTCCACATCGGCGGTGCGGCGTCGCGGGCGGCGGTGGCCAACAGCGTGGAAGCCAAGTCGGACGGCATCATCGGGTTCAACCCGACGATGCGCTACGTGACCAACGGCAAAACCGAGTTGGTGGTGATCTCGCGCTCGGGTGAAATCATCATCTCTGACCAGCACGGCCGCGAGCGCGAGCGCCACAAAGTGCCTTACGGCGCCACGCTCAACATCCGCGCTGACCAGCAGGTGAAGGCCGGTGTGGTGCTGGCCAACTGGGACCCGCTCACCCGCCCGATCATCACCGAGTTTGCCGGCAAGGCCCGTTTCGAGAACGTTGAAGAAGGCGTGACGGTGGCCAAGCAGTTGGACGAGGTCACCGGCTTGTCTACGCTGGTGGTGATCGACAGCAAGCGCCGCGGTGTGGCCAAGGTGATCCGGCCGCAGGTCAAGCTGCTGGACGCAATGGGTCATGAGGTCAAGATTCCCGGCACCGACCACTCGGTGACCATCGGCTTCCCGGTGGGCGCGCTGATCCAGGTGCGCGACGGCCAGGACCTGGCACCCGGTGAGGTGCTGGCGCGCATCCCGGTGGAAGGCCAGAAGACACGCGACATCACCGGCGGCCTGCCCCGGGTGGCTGAGCTGTTCGAGGCCCGCTCACCCAAGGATGTCGGCATCCTGGCCGAGCAGACCGGCACCATCTCTTTCGGCAAAGAGACCAAAGGCAAGAACCGGCTGGAGATCACCGACCCCGATGGTCACAAGCATGAAGAGCTGGTGCCCAAGGAGAAAAACATCCTGGTTCACGAAGGCCAGGTGGTCAACAAGGGTGAATTGATCGTCGATGGCTCGGCCGACCCGCAGGACATCCTGCGCCTGCTGGGGGTGGAAGAACTGGCGCGCTACATCGTGGACGAGGTGCAGGATGTGTACCGTCTGCAGGGCGTGAAGATCAACGACAAGCACATTGAGGTGATCGTGCGTCAGATGCTGCGCCGGGTGCAGATCTCCAACTCGGGCGACAGCACCTACATCCTGGGCGAGCAGGTGGAGCGCTCGGAGTTGTTCGACACCAACGACCGCCTGCGGTCCGAGGGCAAGCTGCCGGCTACCTATGTGGACGTGCTGCTGGGCATCACCAAGGCATCGCTGTCCACCGATTCGTTCATCTCGGCGGCGTCGTTCCAGGAGACCACCCGGGTGCTGACCGAAGCCGCGATCATGGGCAAGCGCGACGAGCTGCGGGGCTTGAAAGAGAACGTCATCGTCGGCCGGCTGATCCCGGCTGGCACCGGCATGGCCTACCACCAGGCGCGCAAGGTCAAGGAAGACATGGACGAGACCGAGCGCCGGGCCATCTCGCTGCAAGAAGCCGAGGAATTGGCGGCCGTGCAGATGGCGGCGGTGGATGCGCAGCCAGAGATCGGCATGGTGGGCGGGGCGGCAGACTGATTGGGCGGCGGTTGCCTTGCGCAACCGCCGGGCTGATCAAAAAAGGCGGCCTCGGCCGCCTTTTTTTCGCCTGCACGGCGCCAAAGTCAGGCGGCCCCCGCCATCCCCAGCCAGCACTGGGGCGTCGTGATGACAACCGCCCGCGCCCGGGCGCGGGCGGCCAGGCTCAACAGCGCACGGTCCCGGCTGAACAGCCAGGCGGCCGGCGCTGACCAGGCCAGATCGATGAACGGCTGGTCGTCGGGATCAGCGCAGACCGGCGCCTTATCCAAGGCCACCAAGGCCATCGCCGGCGTCAGCAGGATGTGGCATCGCGACCGGGCAGTGGCCAACACCGCAGCGGTGTCGGCGCACCAGCGGGCCATGAAAGGCCGTGACATCACGTCTGCCAACTCCGCCAACATCGGCTCGGTGGCCATCCACAGCAGCTCACCGTGGTCCAGCGCCTGCGCCAGCCGCTGCGCGCGGATGTCGTGGAAGACCAGCCAATCCAGCACCACATTGGTGTCCAGCACCACCCGGCAGGGTGGGTGCTGCGCCGCCAAACCCGGGGTGGTGTGCATGCAAATGGCCTGGCCTTGTTGTTGTTCGTCCTGCTGCATATAATCGAAGGCTTTTCGGCGGGCGACAAGTTGCAAATTTGTTCGCCATTGTGGCGGGCCTGAGTGCCCATCGCGCGTTCTGGCAGTCAGCGGTGTACGTCTAGTCGTGTACATCGGGTCGTGTGCATCGGGTCGTGTGCATCGGCTGGTAGACAGAACAGCACGACCCACCAGCCGAAAATCCGCGAATTCAGCGTGACTTCAAACGGGAACAAGTTACTTATGCCAACCATCAACCAGCTCGTGCGCCACGGCCGTCAGGCCGAGGTCATCAAGAGCAAATCGCCTGCGATGCAGAACTGCCCGCAGCGCCGTGGTGTGTGCACTCGCGTGTACACCACCACGCCCAAGAAGCCCAACTCGGCGCTTCGCAAAGTGGCCAAAGTGCGCCTGACGAATGGTTTTGAGATCATTTCGTACATCGGTGGCGAGGGCCACAACCTGCAAGAGCACAGCGTGGTGCTGGTGCGCGGCGGCCGGGTCAAAGACTTGCCGGGCGTGCGCTACCACATCGTGCGCGGCTCACTTGACCTGCAAGGTGTCAAAGATCGCCGTCAGTCGCGGTCGAAATACGGCGCCAAACGCCCGAAAAAAGCCTGACGGCTTTTTGGCCCGAAGAAAGCCTGACGGCTTTTTTGGCCCGAAGAAAGCTTGACGGCTTTCTGTCCCGAAGAATGCCTGACGGCTTTCTGATGCAAGGGCGGACACGAAGCCCAGCCTTTGAAACGTTGTCACACCGTGCGGCCCAGCCGCCGTCGTGATTTTTGCGGCTGACCCCGATCCTCTCGATCAGGGCCGCCGAGTAAGCGAGAGTTCTGTTGCGTGATCTCTCCGGTGCGGGCCCATCAGCCCGGTCACCCGCTGAAGCTGAAAAGGAATTGAAATGCCACGTCGCCGCGAAGTACCCAAACGCGAAATCCTGCCCGATCCCAAGTTTGGATCGGTCGACCTGTCCAAATTCATGAACGTCGTCATGGAATCGGGCAAAAAAGCCGTCGCCGAGCGCATCATTTACGGTGCGCTGGAGCAGGTCGAGAAGAAGGCCGGCAAAGATCCGCTGGAGATATTCATGGTCGCCATCAACAACGTCAAACCGATGGTCGAGGTCAAGTCCCGCCGCGTTGGCGGTGCGAACTACCAAGTTCCCGTGGAAGTTCGCCCCGTTCGCCGGATGGCCCTGGCCATGCGTTGGTTGAAAGAATCCGCCCGCAAGCGTGGCGAGAAGTCGATGGCGGCCCGGCTGGCCAATGAACTGCTGGAGGCCAGCGAAGGCCGTGGCGGCGCAATGAAAAAGCGCGATGAAGTCCACCGCATGGCTGAAGCCAACAAGGCGTTCTCGCACTTCCGTTTTTAAAGCTCGATTTCCAAGCCTCGGTTTCTGAAACTCGGCTTCTGAATCCCGGTTTCTGAAAGACGGCTTCGAAAAGACGTTTTCCCCGCCGCAGCCCCCAGGCCGCCCCTCCGGGTTTTCACCAGCCCGCCGGCGGCCCCTGTATTTGGAGTGAATCATGGCCCGCAAGACCCCCATCGAGCGCTATCGCAACATCGGCATCTCCGCGCACATCGATGCCGGCAAGACCACGACCACCGAGCGCATCCTGTTCTACACCGGTGTCAATCACAAAATCGGTGAAGTGCACGATGGCGCCGCCACGATGGACTGGATGGAGCAGGAGCAAGAGCGCGGCATCACGATCACCTCGGCGGCCACCACCTGCTTCTGGAAGGGCATGGAGCTGGCCTTTCCCGAGCACCGCATCAACATCATCGACACCCCTGGGCACGTTGACTTCACGATTGAAGTTGAGCGCTCGATGCGCGTTCTCGACGGCGCCTGCATGGTGTATTGCGCTGTGGGCGGTGTGCAGCCGCAATCCGAGACGGTCTGGCGCCAGGCCAACAAATACAAAGTGCCGCGTCTGGCCTTCGTCAACAAAATGGACCGCACGGGGGCCAACTTCTTCAAGGTCTACGAGCAGATGAAGGTGCGCCTGAAGGCGAACCCGGTGCCCATCGTGATCCCGATTGGCGCTGAAGAACACTTCACCGGCGTGATCGACCTGATCAAGATGAAGGCGATCATCTGGGACGAGGCGTCGCAAGGCATGAAGTTCGACTACCGCGAGATCCCGGCCGAGCTGCTTGAAGAAGCCAAGAAGTGGCGCGAAAACATGCTGGAAGCGGCTGCCGAATCGTCGGAAGAGCTGATGAACAAATACCTTGAGACGGGCGACCTGACCGAGGACGAGATCAAGTTGGGCATCCGCACGCGCACGATCGGCGCTGAAATCCAGCCGATGTTCTGCGGCTCGGCCTTCAAGAACAAGGGCGTGCAGCGCATGCTGGACGGTGTGATCGACTTCATGCCCTCGCCCGTTGACATCCCGCCCGTGCCCGGCACCGACGACGACGACAAGCCCACGCAACGCCGCGCTGCCGACGACGAGAAGTTTGCTGCGCTGGCCTTCAAACTGATGACCGACCCGTATGTCGGCCAGCTCACCTTTGTGCGCGTTTACTCGGGCGTGTTGAAGTCGGGCGACTCGGTCTACAACCCGATCCGCAGCAAAAAAGAGCGCATCGGCCGGATCTTGCAGATGCACGCCAACCAGCGCGAGGAGATCAAAGAGATTCTGGCGGGTGATATCGCTGCCTGCGTGGGCCTGAAGGATGTGACCACCGGTGAAACCCTGTGTGATCCGTCGGCGATCATCACGCTGGAGAAGATGATCTTCCCGGAGCCGGTGATTTCGCAAGCCGTGGAGCCCAAGACCAAGGCCGACCAGGAAAAGATGGGCATTGCGCTGGGCCGCCTGGCCCAGGAAGACCCGTCATTCCGCGTCAAGACCGACGAAGAATCGGGCCAGACCATCATCTCGGGCATGGGCGAGCTGCACCTGGAAATCATTGTTGACCGCATGAAACGCGAGTTTGGCGTTGAGGCCAACGTTGGCAAGCCGCAAGTGGCTTACCGCGAGACCATCCGCAAGGGTGTGTCGGACATCGAAGGCAAGTTTGTGCGCCAGTCGGGCGGCAAGGGCCAGTACGGCCATGTCGTGCTCAAGATCGAGCCGCAAGAGCCGGGCAAAGGCTTTGAGTTTGTCGATGCGATCAAGGGCGGTGTGGTGCCGCGTGAGTTCATCCCCGCAGTGAAGAAGGGCGTGGAAGACTCGTTGCCGGCGGGCGTGCTGGCTGGCTACCCGGTGGTGGACGTGAAAGTGACGCTGACCTTCGGCTCGTACCACGAGGTGGATTCGAACGAAAACGCCTTCAAGATGGCAGCCTCGCTCGGTTTCAAGGACGGCTGCCGCAAAGCCGGGCCGGTGATTCTTGAGCCGATGATGGCGGTGGAAGTGGAGACGCCCGAGGACTACGCCGGCTCGGTGATGGGTGATTTGTCATCGCGCCGCGGCATGGTCCAAGGCATGGACGACATGCCCGGCGGCGGCAAGGTCATCAAGGCCGAAGTGCCACTGTCTGAGATGTTTGGCTACTCCACCACGCTGCGCTCGATGTCGCAAGGTCGCGCCACGTACACGATGGAGTTCAAGCACTACAGCGAGGCGCCCAAGAATGTGGCCGACGCGATCATCACCGCGCGCAGCAAGTAAATCCGCAAGCCTGTCAGCCAGTAAGTTGGCAGGACCGGCGTCGTACGCGGCGCCCAGAATTCGAGCCGGTCTTCGGCACCCGGCTCTCGCTTTGCGCGAGGCTGGTCAGCAAGCTGCCCGTGGCAGGCAATGTGCTGGAGACCTAAAACACACCACGGGCAACGCTCTTTACAGACGGAGAGATTGAAATGGCAAAAAGCAAATTTGAACGCACCAAGCCGCACGTCAATGTGGGCACGATTGGCCACGTCGACCATGGCAAGACCACGCTGACGGCAGCGCTGACCAAGGTGCTGGCGGCCAAGTTTGGTGGCGAGGTCAAGGCCTACGACCAGATTGACGCCGCACCGGAAGAAAAAGCCCGTGGCATCACCATCAACACCGCCCACGTCGAG
>JANLOP010000339.1:0-20602 GCA_031366635.1 Betaproteobacteria bacterium
CCAAGGCGTCGATCTTGATGCTGACCCGCTGCCCGGCCCGCGCCCGCGGCGCGCCGGCAGCCACGCCGACCGAAAGCACATCACCCGGTGAGAGCGTCATGAACTCACTGACCTCGGCGAGCAGCCGCGCCGCGGGCCGGATCAGGCCCGCGGTGCCGCAGCGGTGCACGATCTCACCGTCGATGGCCACCGAAATGCCGAGCGCGTCGGGCGAGCCCACCGCATCGCGCCGCACGACGGGCCCGATCGCACAAAACGTGTCGCGCGCCTTGAAGCGCAGCGACGGCCGGTAAAACGACGCATGCGGAATGCTCACGTCGTTGACGATCACATACCCCGCCACGAACGACAAGGCCTCGGCCTCGCGAACGCGGCAGGCGGTTCGCCCGATCACGAGGCCGAGCGTGGCACCGATCTCGAGCTCGTCCACACCGGCAGGTACGACCACCGCTTCGCCAGCGCCGACCCAGGTGTTGCGCGGCTTGATGTACAGAACCGGCGCTTTCGGCGGCGCTTTGTACGGCGGCGCGTGAACGGCAGCGCCGAGCGCCGCGAGTGCATCGCGGTGGTTGAGCAAGGTGCCGTAGACGGTGCCACGGCTCGGAGTGCTGTGCATGCCGCAGTTTAATCACTCACACATGAGTAATGCAAGCCACCCACAATCGCACGGGCCGGGTACTTTCCCCGGGTGTGACCTTGCCGGTCGTCGCATTTACACTGCGATGTGAGCAAACCACGATCCGCCATGCCTGCCACCCTGCGCCACCGCAACCTGCCCCACCTGCTGCTGCGCGCCCGCGAAACGCTGATGGCGCACTTCAGGCCCTTGCTGGGCGAGTTCGGCCTGACCGAACAGCAGTGGCGCGTCCTGCGCGAGATGGTCGAACAGGGCCCGCTCGAGCCGCGCCAGCTGTGCGAGGCCTGCTCCATCTCCAGCCCGAGCATCGTCGGTGTGTTGCAACGCATGGAAGAAACCGGTCTGATCACCCGCGAGCGCATGGCCCACGACCAGCGGCGGGTGCGGGTGTCGCTGACACCCAGGAGCCAGAAAATTGCGCAACGGCTGATCCCGATGGTCGAGCAGCGTTACCAGATGCTGGAAGAGTCGCTGGGCCTGCGCTCGATCCAGGAGGTCTACGACGCGCTCGACGCGCTGCTCGCACGCACCCCGAGAGCCGATGGCACGGCCGCGGACGACCAAGGCGACGCCGTCAGCACCGCGCCTCGGCAATCACCGAAGCCGGGGCGCCGCCCCGTGCGCAATGCACGCGTGATCTCATCGGTGGGCAGCGGCGGTGAAAAGTAAAAGCCCTGCATTTCAGCGCAACCGTTGGCGCGCAGAAAATTGAACCGTGCTTCGGTCTCGGCGCCTTCGGCGACGACCTTGAGCTTCAGGCTTCGCGCCAGCTTGATGATCGCCAGCACAATGCTCGCGTCGTCGGGGTCGGGTGGTCACGTCGCCGATGAACTCACGGTCGATCTTCAGCGCCCGGCTCCGGGATTTCCCGCGTATATAGCTGACTAACACCTGCCCAGCGGTCTGCGATGCAACACTGCTTCCAAGCCAGGCCGCGAAGACGGCACCGGCGCCACCCAGGAGACACACCATGCGCATCATCCCCATCGGCCGGGCCGACCCGCTGACCGCTTCAGCTTGCGGTGAAGACAGCGGCGAAGTGCCCAAGCTCGACCTGCCGCTGGCGCGGCGCGAATTCCTCAAAGGCTCGGGTATTTTGATGGGCACGATCGCCACCGGCAGCGTGCTCGCGGCGCTTGCGCCTTCACCCGTGTGGGCGGTCGAGTTGAAGACCCTGTCCAAAGCCGAAGGCGAGGCGTTGATGAAGATGGGCCGGGTGCTCTACCCGCACAAGAAGCTGCCCGACGCGGTCTACGCGCTGCTCGCCAAAGACCTCGACGCCAAAGCCGCTGGCGACCCCGCCGCGGCGACCCAGATTCGCGCTGGCGTGGTCGCGCTGAACAGCGCGGCCGGCGGCAGCTTCGCGAATGCGAGCGACAAGAAGAAGCTCGAAATCGTCAAGGCCATGGAAGGCCAACCCTTTTTCAACACCGTGCGCGGCCAATGCGTGACCTCGTTGTACGACAACGACATGGCCTTCGCCGTGTTCGGCTACCCCGGCTCGGCCTGGGAGAAGGGGGGCTACATCACGCGCGGATTCCAGGATTTGAAGTGGCTGCCCGCGCCTTCGGCAGAAGCCAGCCCGCCGCCCTGGATGGGTTGAGCCCGGACCACAGAAACATCAGGAGACAGCATGGCAAAGATCGACTTCAACGACGACTCCCCGGTCGTCATCATCGGCTCGGGCGCGGGCGGCGGAACGCTTGCCAACGAGCTGGCACAAAAGGGCATCAAGGTGGTGGTGCTCGAAGCCGGCGCGCTGCAATCCAACGCGACCTTCATCAACGACGAATGGAAGTCGTTCAGCCAACTCGCCTGGCTCGACCCGCGCACCACGTCCGGCACCTGGCGGGTGGCCAAAGACTTCTCCGGCCTGCCGGCCTGGGTCTGCAAGACCGTGGGCGGCACCACCACCCACTGGGCCGGCGCCTCGCTGCGCCTGCAAGAGCACGAGTTCAAGGCGCGCACCACCTATGGCGACATCAAGGGCACGAACCTGATGGACTGGCCGGTCACGCTGAAAGAACTCGAGCCCTACTACGCCAAGGCCGAAGACAAGATGGGTGTGACGCGCACCAACGGCATCCCCGGCCTGCCCGGCAACAACAACTTCAAGGTGATGAATGCCGGCGCCAGGAAGCTGGGCTACAAGGAAGTGCACACCGGCAACATGGCGATCAACAGCCAGCCGCGTGACGACCGGGGCCGCTGCCTGCAGCTCGGCTTTTGTTTCCAGGGTTGCAAGAGCGGCGCCAAGTGGAGCACGCTCTACACCGAGCTGCCCAAGGCCGAAAAAACCGGCAACATGGAGCTGCGGCCCGAGAGCCACGTGACACGCATCGAACACGACGCGAAGGGCAAGGTCAGCGGCGTCGTCTACTTCGACAAGGACGGCAAGGAGCAGCGCCAGAAAGCGCGCATCGTCTGCGTCGCCGGCAATTCGATCGAGACACCGCGGCTCTTGCTGCTGTCGGCCTCGAACATGTTCAAGGACGGCCTGGCCAACTCGTCGGGCCAGGTCGGGCGCAACTACATGCGCCACATGACCGGCTCGGTCTACGCGATGTTCAAGAACCCGGTGCACATGTACCGTGGCACCACGATGGCCGGCATCATCCGCGACGAAGCGGTGCACGACACCAAGCGTGGCTTCGTCGGCGGTTATGAGCTGGAGACGCTGGCACTCGGCATCCCGTTCATGGCCGCTTTCTTGAACCCCGGCGCCTGGGGCGGCGAGTTCACCGAGTACATGGACAACTACACCCGCCTGGCCGGCATGTGGCTGGTGGGTGAGGACATGCCGCGCGAGACGAATCGGGTGACGCTGAACAGCAGCGTCAAAGACAAGTGGGGCAGCGCTGCGCCCAATGTGCACTTCGATGACCATCCCAACGACATCGCGATGCGCGAGCATGCCTTCCGCCAGGGCCAGCGGGTGTATGAGGCGGCCGGCGCGATCAAGAGCTTTCGCACGCCGCCCTACCCCAGCACGCACAACCTGGGCACTTGCCGGATGGGCGCCAGCGCCAAAGACAGCGTGTGCAACGCCTACGGCCAGACACACGATGTGCCCAACCTGTTCATCAGCGACGGCAGCCAGTTCACCACCGGCGGGGCCGAAAACCCGACGCTGACCATCGTCACGCTGGCCATCCGGCAGGCCGAGTACATTGCCCAGCAGATGACCGCCCGGGCAATCTGACCCGTCCCCGAAGCGCCTTCGGCGCTCCCCTCAAGGGGTCTGGCCAGGCGAGGAACCGTCGCTGCTGACTGTTTCTTGCCTGCGAGGGCCGGCCGGCATGTTTGCCGGCTGACGACGCCAGCGGCCCGGCCAAGCCGGTTCCGCAGCGTCCACTTGACGGGGCATCGGCCTTGCCCTTTGCCCCAAATTCCAGGAGAACCTCATGTGCGAGTTTTTCGTCAAGGCCGACCCGATCCAGTACGAGCAGCGCTCACGCACGCTGCGCATCCACGGCGTGCTGACCAGCCTGCGGCTGGAGAACATGGTGTGGGACGTGCTGGCCGAGATGGCCGAGGCCGAGGGCCGCACCACCAATGCGCTGGTCTCGCTGTTCCACGATGAAATCCTGGCGCACCGGGGCGAGGTGCCCAATTTCGCGTCGTTTTTGCGCATCACCTGCATGCGTTACCTTCGCCGCGCCGCGCACGCGGCCGACAAAGCCACCGACCACGCGCTGCCTGACGACGATCCGCTGCGGTCGCCCGGCCACCTGGCAGGCGAAGCACCCGCCGCAGCCAGCACACCCCCGCCACCCCGCCTGGTGCGGGTGGCCAGCGCGGCCAGCGCCATTTGACCTTCACGGACTCCACGATGACCTTCAGCACCGAACACCAGCCCGGCGTCTGCGCCGAGCCGCCCGCCGCCACCCGCGGTTTTGCCCTCAATCACACCATGCTGCGCGTCAAAGACCCGGCCGTGGCGCTGGGTTTCTACACCGAGGTGATGGGCTTGCGCCTGCTGCGCAAGCTCGATTTCCCCGAGATGGGCTTCTCGCTTTACTTTCTGGCCCACCTGCCCGGTCCGCTGACAAACCCGCTGACCCCCGACAGCGCGGTGCCGGCCGATGCCGGCGAGCGCACCGCCTGGACGTTTTCACAGACTGGCGTGCTTGAGCTCACCCACAACTGGGGCACCGAGTCGCAAGCCGATTTCAAATACCACGACGGCAACGCCCAGCCGCAAGGCTTTGGCCACATCTGCTTCTCGGTGCCCGATCTGGACGCGGCGGTGGCCTGGTTCGACCAGCACCAGGTGGCCTACGTCAAGCGGCCCGAGCAAGGCAAGATGAAAGACGTGGCTTTCATCAAAGACCCGGACGGCTACTGGATCGAGATTGTTGAGCCGGGCCGGCTGAAAGCCCTGGGGCGCTGAGCCCCGATCACTGGAAACAAGCGGATGACAACAAACCTGCCAAACAAGCGGCACCTGGGGCTGCTGGCCCTGGTCTCGCTGGCGGCCACGCTGGCCACCACAACAGCGCTGGCCCAGCCGCTGCCCACTGCCCGGCCCGAGTCGGTGGGCATGTCGGCCGACCGGCTGGACAAGATCAGCGCCGTGTTTCAAAAAGAAGTGGCCGACAAAAAGCTGCCCGGTGCGGTGGTGCTGGTGGCGCGCAAAGGCAAGCTGGTGTACAGCCAGGCCTTCGGCAGCCTGAACAACCCGGCCGGCGGCGCGATGGCGGTCGATTCGATCTTTCGCATCTACTCGATGACCAAACCGCTGGCCTCGACCGGGCTGATGATGCTGGTCGAAGACGGCAAGGTGCAGTTGACCGATCCGGTGTCCAAGTTCTTGCCGTCGTTCAAGAACCCGATGGTCAGCGTGCCGGGCTACGACCCGGTGTTCAATGGTGTCAGCTTCAAGCTGGTGCCAGCCAACCGCGAGCCGACGGTGCAGGATTTGCTGCGCCACACCTCGGGCCTGGCCTACGGCGAGCTGACCAAAAACACCCTGGTGCGCGAGGCTTACATCAAGGCCGGTGTGTTCAAACCCACGCTCGACTACGACGCCCGCACCTTGACAGGCGCCGAGATGGCCGACGGCCTGGGCCGTGCCCCGCTGGCCCAGCAGCCCGGCACGGCCTGGGAATACAGCCTGTCGGTGGACGTGCAGGGCCGGGTGGTGGAGGCGGTGTCAGGCAAGCGGCTGGGTGAATTTTTGCAAGAGCGCTTGTTCAACCCGCTGAAGATGGTGGACACCGGCTTCCAGGTGCCATCGGCCAAGGCCGGTCGGCTGGCTGAAGCCTTTGCCAAAGACCCGGCCACCGGCGTGGACAACAAGCTGATTGATGTCAGCCAGACGCCGGGCAATGATTCGGGCGGCGCGGGCGGTGTCAGCACCGCCGGTGACTACCTGCGGTTTTGCCAGGCGATGTTGAATGGCGGCCAGTTGGACGGGGCGCGCATCCTGTCGCGGTCCACCGTGCAACTGATGACGGCCGACCATCTGGGCCCGGTGCTGTCGGCGGCGGCGGTGAACCCGGGTGCGCTGCTGATGGGTGTGCCGGGCTACACCTTCGGCCTGGGCTTCATGGTGCGCCAGGGCGACGGCATTGCCGGCGTGCACGGCACGGCCGGTGAATTCATGTGGGCGGGCTATGCCGGCACGTTTTTCTGGGCCGAGCCGAAAGAGCAGATTTGCGCCGTCTACATGACCCAGGCGCCCAGCCCGCTGCGGGCGTTTTACCGGCGGGCGATCAAGGATCTGGTGTCGCAGGCGATCATCGATTGACGCCGGGGGGCTGGACGGGCTGCCAGCGATGGGCTGCCCGGGATGGCTGCCCTGCCGTCAAAGCTGATTTCAGACCGGTGGGCGGCGGCGCACCGCCGCTGTGCCCACCAGCGCCAAACCGCCCAGCAGCAGCGCCAGCGTGGCCGGCTCCGGCACCACGCCCACCCGCAAATCCACTTGGTTGATTGCAAAGTCAGGGCTGGTGCTGCCGCTGATGTTGAACTCCACCCGGTCGATATCGGCGGTGGCCCGGGCAATGCCGATGAAGATCGCCGAGTTGTTTTGCCGGTTGCTGGCCACGCCGGCAAAGGTCTGGGTTTCCAGCAACAGGTTGTTCACGTCGTAGACCTTCAACACGCCGTTGAAATTGCCAAAGTCATTGGACATGATCTGCGCACCGATGCGCGACAGCCCGGTGGAGAAATCAATGCTGATCGGGCCGGGCTTGAACAGCGTGGCCAGCAGTTGGTCGCCCAGCGCAAAGTTGCCGCTGTAAACGCCGTCACCCTCGTCAAACCGCACCAGCGGGCCGGTAGGGTTGGTCACCGACGCCAGCCGTGCGCCGGCGGTGGTGACATTGACAGGCACCAGTACGTCAGTCATCGACGGGCCAAGCTGGCCCCAACTGATGGTGTCATTGCCCGCCAGCGCGGCACGCGACGTGACGGGAACAGCCGCCGCATGCAGGCCGGCGCCAGCCAGCAGCGCGGCCACGGTGGCCCGCAAAAGGCGGGAGGTGGGCACAGAGGTGTGGAAAACGGACATGGCGGGAAGCTCCATCGGGGTTGACAAGAAACCGGGGATCAGGCAAATCGGGGGTCGGGCGGGGCGACAACGGCTGCTGCCGCCCGCCGGTCAAACGGTCGGGGATCAAAGCTCAGGGCGTCAGCACCACCCGCCAGGCGCCGCGGCCGTGGGTGAAGGCAAACAGTTGTTTGCTGCCGCTGCCGTTGATCTCCAGGTGCTCCACGCTGACGTTGGCAAACCCGGTGAGCTCGCGGTACCAGTTGGCGCCGCTGTCGATCGAGGTGTAGACGCCCAGATCGGTGCCCACATACACCCGCGACGGGTTGGTCGGATCGACCACCACCGTGTGCGCCGGCACTAGCGGCAGTTTGTTCACCCCGCTGCCGGGCATCGCCACCCAGGTGGCGCCTGAATCCGTACTTTTGTAGACGCTGCTGCCGTTGAAGGTCTCGTAGGTGGCGTAGGCAATGGTCGAATTGACCGGGTCAAACGCCACCCCGCTGACAAACGCCGACAGCGGCCGGGTGTTGGCCCAGGTGGTGGCGCTGGTCGCGCTCAGCGCGGCGCTGTTGAACAGCAAGTAGCCGTCGCTCATGCCGACGATCACCTTGTTGGTGTCGGTGGCTGACGCGGTGATGGCCGACACCGAGCCGGTGCCCGGCGTGCTGTTGCTGGCGTGCACCCAGTTGGCGGCCTGGTTGGTGGTGCGCCACAGGTCGTAGCCACCGGCCCACAGCTGCTGGCGGTTGCCCGGGTTCATGAAAAACGGCGCGATGAAGGCGAAGCCCGTGTCGCTGATGCCGCTGACCGCGTCAAAGAAATTGGCCCCGCCGTCAGTCGATTTCTGGATCGACAAGCCGGTGTATTCGGCAAACAGCACGTCATTGGCCGGGCTGGCGTCGCCCAGCGTATCGACCGCCGTGTAGCCGCCATCACCGCCGGTGAGTTTTTGCCAGTTGCTGGCGGCGGTAGTGCCGCGCCAGGTGCCGTTGTCCTGCATGCCGCCAAAGTAGCTGTTGCCATCCGGGTAGGCTGAGCCGTGGTAGAACTGGGTCGTCACATAGCCGTTGTTCAGCTCGGTCCAGGCCACCGCACCGGCGGCCACATTGCCGCACACGTTGTTCACCGTCGTGCCCACTGCGGCCTGCGCATCGTCGGTGCGGAACACCCCGCCGTCACTGGCCACAAACATCTTTTTGTTGCTGCTGCCGTTGTAGCCCGGGTGGAAGCGGATCACGTGGTTGTCAGCGTGCGCGTAGTTGGCGGCGCCCTGGTTGAACCACCAATAGCTGGCCACGCCCCAGTTTGCGCCGCCGTCGTCTGAGCGCATCAGGTCAACACCGCCCGACCAGACGCGGTTCGGGTCGACCGGGTCGACCGCCAGCACGTTGTCGTACCAGCCCTGGTTGAAGGCGCCCACGTTGGCCGCGCCCACGCAGGCGGCGAAGGCATAAACCGGATTGCTCAACAGCACCTTGTTGACGGTGGTGGCGCCAGTGCCGTCCACTTGCGTGGTCCAGGTGCCGGGGTTGCCGTTGGTCGTTGAACGGTACACGCCCAGCAGGCCGTCGGTGTCTTTGTGCGCGGCCATGGCGTACACATAATTCTCGTTGGACGGTGCGATGGCGAGTGAGGTGCGGCCCATATTGGGTGTGCTGAAGGCCACGCTGAAGGCCGAGGCCGGCGCGTCGAGTGCCCGGTAGACGCTGGCCTGGGTGAAGGTGCCGCAGGCCGCAAACACATAGCCCACCGAGCGGTTGGTCTGCATCGCGATGTCATGGCAGCCGTTGAGTGCGCCGCCGTTGATCACCTGGGCCCAGGTGGTGCCGCCGTCATTCGAGCGGTACAGGCCGTTGCGGGTGCTGGCGTACAGCCGCTGCGACGTGCGCGGGCTGACCACGATGTTGAAGACATAGCTGAAATTGCCCGCCACGCCGGGTGCCGGCACGGTGGCGGCGAGTGGCGCCCAGGTGGCGCCGGCGTCGCTGGATTTGAAGATGCCGGTGCCGCGGATGGCGTCGCCGTTGAACACGCCCTCACCCGTGCCGGCATACAGAATTTGCGGGTTTTTCGGGTCCATCGCCAGGCTGGCGACCGCGATGTTGGGGATCAGCAGATCCGTCAGTTGCACCCAGGTGGCGCCAGCGTTGCTGCTCTTCCAGGCGCCGCCACCCACGGAGGCGGTGTACATGATGTTGGTGTTGGTCGGATCGATCAGCAACTGCCGCGTGCGCCCGCCCTGGTTGGTGGGGCCCAGCGATTGCCAGGCGCCCAGCAAGCCGCCCGGCGCGGCGTCGATCACAGAATTGGCGGCCATCACGCCGCCCGAGGCCGACGCGTAAAACGGCGTCTTGCGTGCTTCGGCCAGCGCGGCGCGGTACAGCGCCGGGTCGAGTGCGCGCATGCCCACGGTGCGGTTCGGGCCCCGGGTGATGATCGGGCCGGTGCGCTTGTTGACATAAAACGCCACCGCCTCTTGCGCCTGGTCAAAGCGCATCGGGCTGGATTTCAGGCGCTTGCGCTCAGCCCGCGCCACCAGTGCCTTGAGTTTTTGGGCCGGCACCAGCGGGGCGGCGGCGGGGTTGGTGCTTAACGCAGCCGGCTCGGTGGCCGCTGCGTCGGTGTCGGCCGCCTGGGCGATGAAGGCCGTGGCCGACAAGCCCGCAATCAACATCGCCGCCAGGGACTGTCTTGCGAGTTTGTTCGTCATGCGCATGATTCCTTGTTGAGAGACCTGACGGCGGTGGTCGCGCTGCCGGCCCAACACGGCTGTCTCTGACAGTGCCATGCCGGGGCCCGACTGCAAAACACCATGCCGATGCGGTGGGCCATCGGCAGCACTGCGTTTGTCCACCACATCGCCTTCCGCCATGCCCCAGGTATACCCGCTGGCTCACCCAAGCAAGGGGGGTGCGCCGCCCCCCCATTTGCGGGGTGCGCCCGACAACCCGCCAGGCCGCAATGCCGCGCTGGGGGTCGCGCCTGCCGGGTGGTTGGCGCGATTCTTGATGCAGACTGCGCCATGCCCAGCCCCTCGGCCTTGCCGGTCACGCCGTCACCCAACCCGTCCGACAATCTGGCTGACAACTTGTCCGACAACCCGTCGGACGCCCGGGCCGCCGCCCCGCCGCAGCAAGTCATCAAGTTCCGCCGCGACTACAACAGTTGGGTCGCCAGCGAGACGATGGAAGACTTTGCGCTGCGCTTCACGCCGCGCACCTTCCGCAAGTGGAGCGAGTGGCGGGTGGCCAACACGGCGTTTGGTGCGGCGTCGTTTTTGATTCTGGAGGCGGTGGGCGCCACCTTGCTGGTGCAGCACGGTTTTGTGAATGCCGCACTCGCCATCGGGGCCACCGGGCTGATCATCTTCCTGGCCGGCCTGCCGATCAGCGTGTATGCGGCGCGCTACGGCGTGGACATGGATTTGCTCACCCGGGGCGCCGGCTTCGGCTACCTGGGCTCGACCATCACCAGCCTGATCTACGCCAGCTTCACCTTCATCTTCTTCGCGCTCGAAGCCGCGGTGATGGCCTACGCGCTGGAGCTGGCCTTCGACATACCGCCGGCCTGGGGCTACGGCCTGTGCGCGCTGGTGGTGATCCCGCTGGTCAGCCACGGCGTGACGGCGATCAGCCGGCTGCAGGTCTGGACCCAGCCGCTGTGGCTGGCGCTGCTGGTGCTGCCGCTGGCCTTTGTGCTGGTCAAAAGCCCGGACGAGCTGGCGGGCTTGACGACTTATGGCGGCACGGCCGGCCAGCCCGGCGGCTTTGGCCTGATGGGCTTTGGCGCGGCGCTCACGGTGGGCATTGCGCTGATCACCCAGATCGGTGAGCAGGCCGACTACCTGCGCTTCATGCCCGAGAAAAAACCCGGCCAGGCCAGGCGCTGGTGGCTGGCCGTCTTGATGGGCGGCCCGGGCTGGGTGCTGATGGGCGTGGCCAAGATGCTGGCCGGCGTGCTGCTGGCCTACCTGGCGCTGGCCCACATGGTGCCGCCCGAGCGCGCGGTAGACCCGAACCAGATGTACCTGGCGGCCTGGGAATATGTCTTTCCGCACTACGGCTGGGCGGTGGCGGCCACGGCGCTGTTTGTGCTGGTGTCGCAGCTCAAGATCAATGTCACGAATGCCTATGCCGGGTCTCTGGCCTGGAGCAACTTTTTCTCGCGGCTGACGCACAGCCACCCGGGCCGGGTGGTGTGGGTGGTGTTCAACAGCGTGATCGCACTGGTGCTGATGGAGCTGAACGTGTTCCAGGCGCTCAGCCATGTGCTGGGCCTGTACAGCAACATCGCCATCGCCTGGATCATGGCGGTGGTGGCCGACCTGGTGATCAACAAGCCGCTCGGCCTGTCGCCGCCGGGCATCGAGTTCCGCCGCGCCCACCTGTACGACATCAACCCGGTGGGCGTGGGCGCGATGGGCGTGGCGTCGCTGCTCAGTGTGGCGGCGCATCTGGGCGCGTTTGGCGCGATGGCTCAGGCTTTCTCGGCCATGATCGCGCTGGTCACCGCGCTGGCGGCCTCACCGCTGATCGCCTGGGCCACCGGCGGGCGCTACTACCTGGCGCGGCGCACCCGGGCGGCGCGCCAGGTGGAGGCCGCCGAGGCGGCCAAGCACCTGGCCAGCCACGGCGCCACCCTGGCCAGCCACGGCCTGCGCCGCTGCACCATTTGTGAGCGCCGCTACGAGCCCGAGGACATGGCCGCCTGCCCGGCCTACGGCGGGCTGATCTGCTCGCTGTGCTGCACGCTGGACGCGCGCTGCGACGACCTGTGCAAACCGCAGGCCAGGCTGGCCACGCAGTGGCAACGCCTGCTGCAGCGCCTGCTGCCCGAGCGCATGGCGCCGCACCTTGAAGGCGGCCTGGCCGCCTACCTGCTGCTGCTGTGCGCCGTGGTGCCGGGGCTGGCGCTGCTGTTTGGCGCGCTGTATGCGCTGGGCCTGCGCTCACTGGCCCGCCTGGACGCCATCAGTGCGGCGGCGGTGGCGCCGCTGTTGCGCGCCGGTTTTGGCCAGGCGTTTGCGGTGTTGTTGCTGATCGCCGGCATGGTGGCCTGGTGGGCGGTGCTGGCCCAGCGCGGCCGGCAGGTGGCGCAAGAAGAATCGCGCCGCCAGACCCAGGCGCTGAACGCGCAGGCCCAGGCGCTGGGCCGCGAGATCGAGTCGCACCAGCAAACCGATCACCAGTTGCAACAGGCCAAGGCCAGTGCCGACGCCGCCAACCAGGCCAAAAGCCGCTACATCACCGCCATCAGCCATGAGCTGCGCACGCCGCTGAACAGCATCCTGGGCTATGCCCAGTTGCTGGAGGACGACCCGGCGCTGCCGGCCCACCGGCGCGGCGCGGTGCAGGTGATCCGGCGCGGCGGTGAGCACTTGCTAAGCCTGATCGAGGGCACGCTGGACATCGCCCGCATCGAGAGCGGCCGGCTGGCGCTGGAGCCCGCCGCGATGCACTTTGCCGAGGGCATGGACGAGCTGGCGCGGCTGTTTGAGCAGCAGGCCGCTGCCAAGGGTTTGCGCTTTGTGCACCAGCGCACCGGCACCCTGCCCGAGCTGGTGCGCACCGACGAGAAGCGGCTGCGCCAGATCCTGATCAACCTGCTGGGCAATGCGGTGAAGTTCACCGGCGCCGGCCAGGTGATTTTTCGCGTCGATTACGCCCGCGAGATGGCCCGCTTCGAGATCGAGGACACCGGGCCCGGGCTGGGCCCGGCCGAGCAGCAACAGGTGTTTGAGCCCTTTGTGCGCGGCACGGCGGCGGGCGGCAATGCCAGCAGCGGCACGGGGCTGGGGCTGACCATCGCCCGCATGCTCACCGGCCTGATGGGCGGTGAGCTGACGCTGCGCAGCACGCCCGGCCAAGGCAGTTGCTTTGCCGTCAAGCTGTACCTGCCCGAGCTGCGCGCCCGCGCCAGCCAGCGCCCCCGGCCCGATGGCCAGCGCCTTACCGGCTACGCCGGGCCGCGCCAACGCCTGCTGGTGGTGGACAACGAGGACGCCGACCGCCGGCTGCTGGTGGACCGGCTGGCGCCGCTGGGCTTCGAGTTGCTGCAAGCGGGCTCGGGGGAGGCCGCGCTGGCGTTGCTGCGCCAGCAGGCGGTGCACGCGATCTTTCTTGACCTGGCCATGCCCGGCATCGACGGCTGGACCACGCTGCGCCAATTGCGCGACCAGGGCCTGAGCGATGCACCGGCGGCCATCGTCTCGGCGAATGCCTTTGACAAAGGGCTGAACAACGATCTGGGCATCACCGCGGGCGATTTTTTGGTCAAACCGGTGCGCATGGCCGAGTTGCTGGCTTGGTTGCAGGCGCGGCTGGCGCTGCAGTGGCTGCATGCCGCGCCGCCCCCGCTGCTGCCGTTGCCCGCCCCGGCGCTGCCCGCCATCCTGCCGCCGGCCGACGCGCTGCGCGCACTGGACGAGCTGGTGCGGCTGGGCTACCTGCGCGGCATCCAGAAAAAGCTCGACGCCATCGATGCCGAGCACCCGGCCAGCGCCGAGTTTGTCGCCCGGCTGCGCGGGCTGGCGCGTGGTTTTCAGCTCGACACGCTGGGCCATCTGGTGCAATCGGCGCTGGCGGCGGCCGGGCCTGGCGCCGTGCCGGCCGCCAGCCTGCAAACCGCCACCGTGCAAGCCGCCACCGTGCGTCCCTTCTGCCCGCAAAGCGCCACCCCGCAAACCGCCACGGTGCAAGCCGCCACCCTGCTGTCCGCCAACCTGCAACCCGCTGAACCCGCCCGCGTGATTGAGCTGCCCGATGCCACCTGATGCCCCGTCCGGCCCCGGCCCCGGCGCTGGCGGTTTGCCGCAGCCCACCGCAGCGCCGTCGCCGTCGCCGCAGCCATGCCCGGCGCTGGCGCATGCCGCCGGCAACGTGGTGCTGATCGTCGATGACGTGCCCGACAACCTGCAACTGCTGCACGACGCGCTGGACGAAGCCGGCTACACCGTGCTGGTGGCCACCGACGGGCCGAGTGCCATCGCCCGCGCCCACCAGGCCCGGCCCGACATCGTGCTGCTGGACGCGATGATGCCGGGCATGGACGGCTTTGAGGTGGCGCGGCGGCTCAAGGCAGCGCCCGACACCGCCGCCATCCCCATCGTCTTCATGACCGCGCTGACCGAGACCGAGCATGTGGTGGCCGCTTTTGCCGCCGGTGGTGTGGACTATGTGACCAAGCCGATCCAGCCACGCGAGGTGCTGGTGCGCATCGCCGCCCACACCCAGACGGCGCGGGTGCAGCGCCAGGCGCGCAACGCGCTCGATGCGTTTGGCCATGCCACGCTGGTGGTGCGCCCGGCGGACGGCCGGCTGCTGTGGCAGACCGGGCTGGCGCGCAGCTTGTTACGCGACTACTTTGGTGCGGAGGGCCCGTTTGCGCCGGTGCCGCTGATCGACTGGGTGCGGCGCGAGGCAGCGGCGCGCAGCAGCGGTGCGGCGCCGCTGCCGCTGGTCACCGCCCGCGGCGGCCGGCGCCTGACCTTGGCGCTGCACGCGATGGGCGACGGCGCCGGGCTGCCGGGCGCACCTGGCGCGGTGGCGCCGGCGGGGCCGGCCAGCGCCGAGGCCGGCGATGACGAATGGCTGATCGTGGCCAGCGAGAGCAACGACGCAGCGGTGCTGGAGCTGATGATGGCGGCCTTCAAGCTCACCGCCCGCGAGGCCGAGGTGCTGCACTGGGTGGCGCGCGGCAAAACCAACCGCGACGTGGCCGACATCCTGGGCCTGAGCCCACGCACGGTGACCAAGCACATGGAGCACATCCTCCCCAAGCTGGGGGTCGAGACCCGCACCGCAGCGGCGGGTTTGGTGCTGGGCCGGGTGGGCCGGTTGCTGGGGCCGCTGCGCAGTTGACGGGCCGTTCTCCCTCTCCCGCGTGCGGGAGAAGGGGCGGGTGGGCCAGGCCACGGCCGCCACTTGGTCAGCCTTCTCCCGCGTGCAGGAGAAGGGGCCAGACCCGACCCGCTAAACCGCCACCCGGTCGATCTCGGCCATCGCGTGGCTGAGCCACATCTTCAGCCGTTGGCGTTCCATCAGGCCCAGGCCCGGGCCGTCTTTGCCGGTGTTGTTGCGGGCGGCCCAGAAGCTGGCGTTGCCGGCGTCGATCTTCTGCACCACCGGGTCATGCAGGTGTTTGAGCGTGATCACCTGGCCGCCCAGCGCCAGCGCACGCGATTGCTCACCCGATTTGTCGAGCTGGCTGAAATCATCGCCGCGCAACTGGTTGCGCACCAGCACGTAATGCAGGCGGGCACCAAACTGGTCGAGCAGGCGCGACAGCAAGTCCACCGAGTCGCGGCCGGCGTCCATCACATGCCAGTAATACAGCGTCATGCCGTTGACGTCGGCCAGGTCCAGCACGCCCGACTCGTCCATCCACTTCACCAGCGGGGCGTGGGTTTGCGCCGCCAGATCCACCAGCACACGGCGGCCGGGCTGGTCGGCGGCGCTCTCGACGATCGCGTCCAGCGCCTCATAACGATCAGCCACCACCGGTGAGGCATAACCGGCGTAATAACGCAGCAACGCGCCGTGGGACCGGTCCGTGTCAAAGCCGATGAAGGGCATCTCGTGATCGATGAAGTACTGCGCCAGCAGGCGCGCGACCATCGATTTGCCGACCCCGCCCTTTTCACCACCGATCAGGTGGATTTTGGATTGGGTCAGGGTTTCAAGCGTCGGGGGTTGGGTCATGGTGTCTCGGGCGGCTTGGCGCGGGTGAGTGGGCTGGGCGGCAGGGCGGGCGGTGGTGCAGCGGGACGCCTGCCAACGCGCCAGCATTCTGGCAGGGCGGTTTGACGCCGCCCAGTGCCCGCCAGATGCCGGCCTGCCGCCCGCCCGGCGCGTCAAGCCCGGGTCTGGCCCGGCCCGGCGCCGTAGCGCGCCTGCAGTGCCGCGCGGCGCCGCGGATCGATGTTGACGCGGCGCAGATCGCCGTTGATTTGCGGCAGCGCCAGCAGCCGGCGGTCCATCACCCGGAACCACAGCGCCGGCACGTAGGCCAGCGTGAACATGCCGAAGTAGCCGCTGGGCAATTGCGGCACCTGCTCAAAATGGCGCAGGCTTTGGTAGCGCCGCAGCGGGTGGGCATGGTGGTCGCTGTGGCGCTGCAGGTGAAAAGTGACCAGATTGCTCACCAGGTGGTTGGTGTTCCAACTGTGGTGCGGCTGCGGCGCCTCGTAGCCGGTGCCGCCGGCATGCTGGCCGGCACTGCTGCTGGGCCGGCGCAGCAGGCCGTAATGCTCCACATAGTTGGCGGATGTCAACTGCCACCAGGCCACCAGGTTGTGCACAGCCAGAAACGGCAGCATCACCCAGCCCCAGGCCACGACCAGCCCCAGTTGCAGCAGCGCCGTGACGGCATACGACTGCAGCACCGTGTTATGCCAGCCCCAGGTAGATTGGCCGGCGTCGCGCAGGCGGGCCGATTCCAGTTGCCAGGCGCGCTGCACGCCGCCCGGCAGCTCGCGCAGCGCAAAGCGGTAAATGCTCTCGCCCATGCGGGCGCTGGCATGGTCTTCGGGCGTGGCCACCCAGCGGTGGTGGCCCCGGCCATGCTCCACCGTGAAATGGCCGTAGGCCGGCACCGCCAGCACCAGCCGGGCCAGCCCCTGCTCCAGCGGGTTGGCCTTGTGGCCCAGCTCATGGGCGGTGTTCAGGCCCAGGCCGGCATCACTGCCGGCCACAAAAGCCACGATCAGCACCGCCCACCAGGCCAGATCGTGGGTGCCCACCCACCAGGCGCAGCCGATCAGCGCGGCAAAGTGCAACGGCACGGTGGCCCAGGTCAGCCAGCGGTAGTAGCGGTCTTCTTCAAGCTGCGGCACCAGCGCCTCGGGCGGGTTGTTGCGGTCTTCGCCGATCAGCGCGTCCAGCAGCGGCAGCAGGCCGTAGCTGATCAGGATGGGCAGGGCCAGCGCGATCTGCAGGCCCGTGACGTGGTGCGCCCACAAGCCGAGAAACGGCAACAGCGGGTAGACCACCGACAGCGCCCACCAGCCGCGTTTGTGGTCGCGCCAGGCGGGCGCGGGCGGCCCGGCGGTGGCGCTGGGTGCGCTATCGACAGCGGTTGCCGTAGCGTTTGCGGAAGCGTTTTCGTTGTTCACCATCACCAGATTGTGCTTGGCTTGGTCGGCGCGTTGGGTCTTTACAACGCGACACCACCCGCCAAAAGGCTGCATCGGGCGGCAGTGCCCGAAGCGTCCCCGTCTCAGCGCTCGGGGCGGTGGGCGGTATCGCGCACGGCGTCGAAAACACCAGTCGCTACAATGACCATGTTTTGTGACCATGAAAGTCAACCATGAATACCCATGAAATACCGGCCGGTGAGTTCAAGGCCAAATGCCTGAAGTTGCTCGATGACGTGGCCCTCACCGGTCAGGCATTGACCATCACCAAGCGCGGCAGGCCGGTGGCCCGGCTGGTGCCCATGCCAGGGTTACAGCCGCTGTTTGGGGCCATGAAGGGCACGGTGCTGTCGCAGCAAGACATCGTGGCACCGCTCGATTTGGCCTGGGAGGCCGACGCTTGACGGCTGTGTTGCTGGACACCCATGTGTTGATCTGGCTGGTCAATGGTGACTCGCAACTGTCGGCCGGGGCCCAACAGCGCATCCTGGCTGCACCGCAGGTGTGGGTGAGCGCGATCACGCCCTGGGAAATTGCGATGTTGGTGGCAAAAGGGCGGCTGACCCTGGCCAAAGATGTGCTTGACTGGATTGCACAAGCCTTGGCGCTGCCCGGCGTCCGGCTCGCAGCGCTTGAGCCCGCCATCGCCGTTGCCAGCACCCGGCTGCCGGGAACGCTGCATGGCGACCCCGCTGACCGCTTGCTGGCCGCCACCGCGCGCCAGCTCAACCTGGCGCTGGTGACCGCTGATGAAAAACTGCTGGCCTATGGCGCCCAGGGGCATCTGGCGGTGATTTCGGCCCGGTGATGCGGCGGGCTTTGTCCGCCATCGTGAAAATGGCGGCTTCTCATCCACTGCCCGCTGTTTTGTACCATGCCCAAGCCCCATCACCTGCAGATTTCATTGTTGCCCGGCCAGCCCGCGCTCAGCCCGGCGCACAAGCGCTTCAACACGCTGCTGCGGCAGATTGAACAAGCGCGCAAGACGCTGCAAACCTGGCAGAACAACATTCCGGTTTTTCAGCAGGCGTTTGTGCAGCAGATGCTGCCGCTGCAAACCAGCCTCCGGGCAGAACGGCGCCAGCACCTGTTGGCGCTGGACGCCTTGTTTGACCAGCCTGACTGGACCCGCACCGAGCGCAGCACGCTGCAAGCGCTGATCACCGAAGGCGCCGATGATTTACTGGCGGTCGATGCCGACGATGCCGAGATCAAGGCGCTGTACAACAAGCACAGCGAGGTTGATTTCGACACCGAGCAACTGGACAGGGTGCAGTCGATGAAAGGCATGGCCGAGGCCCTGACCGGGCTCGACCTGGGTGAGATGGACGAGATCGGCAGTGAAGATGAGTTCATGGCCCGGCTGCAAGCGCGCATCGCTGCTGAGGCAGCCGCCCAGCAAGCCGCACAAGACGCCACACACGCGGCCAAACCCGCATCGACCCGTGCCCAGCCCGGCAAAAAATCAAATGCGCAGCGCCAGACGGCCGCCCAGCAGCGGCGCGAGGCCGAGGCGAAGCAGGCCACGCAGTCGGTGCGTGAGATCTACCGCAAGCTGGCCAGCGCGCTGCACCCCGACCGCGAGCCCGACGAGGCCGAGCGCCGGGCCAAAACCGCGCTGATGCAGCGCGTCAACCAGGCTTATGCCGCCAATGACCTGCTGGCCCTGCTGGAGCTGCAATTGCAGATCGAGCAGGTGGACGCCAGCCACATCGCCAACGCCAGCGCCGACCGGGTGAAGCACTACAACAAGGTGCTGGCCGAGCAGTTGGACGGCTTGCGGTTTGAGATCGAGCGGGTGGAGATCGATTTTTGCCTGGAATTCGGCATCGACATGGACGGCCCGGTGCGGCCCGACCAACTCGGCACCCTGATGGAGCGTGAAGCGCGTGATCTGCGCAGCGTGCTGGCCCGGCAACAGGCCGATCTACGGCGCTTGGCCGACAAGCCTGCCACCCGGCGCTGGCTCAAAAGCCAGCAGCAATTGCAGCGCCGGGCGATGCTGGACAGCGACTACTTTTTCTGAGGCGGCGCGCAGCGCCATACGCCATGTGTCGTATGGACCGCCAGCCGGCGGCCACCCAGACTCGCGTTGTCCATCAACAGGGTGCATCAGCCCGCCAGGAGTTCAACGCATGACTTCATCCCGTCGCACCTTCACCGCCGCGCTGTCTGCTGCGGCGATTGCCACCAGCCTGTACGCCGTGCCGGCGTTTGCCCAGGACACCATCAAAGTGGGTGTGCTGCACTCGCTGTCGGGCACGATGGCCATTTCGGAGACGGTGCTCAAAGACACCGTGCTGATGGCGATTGACGAGATCAACGCCAAAGGCGGCGTGCTGGGCAAGAAGCTGGAGCCAGTGGTGGTTGATCCGGCGTCCAACTGGCCGCTGTTTGCCGAGAAAGCCCGCCAACTGATCAGCAAAGACAAAGTGGCCGTCACCTTCGGTTGCTGGACTTCTGTCAGCCGCAAATCGGTGCTGCCGGTGTACGAAGAACTGAACAGCCTGCTGTTCTACCCCGTGCAGTACGAGGGTGAGGAGCTGAGCAAGAACGTGTTTTATACCGGCGCGGCGCCCAACCAGCAGGCGATTCCGGCGGTGGAATACCTGATGAGCAAGGACGGCGGCAGCGCCAAGCGCTGGGTGTTGCTGGGCACCGACTATGTGTACCCGCGCACCACCAACAAAATCCTGCGCTCGTTCTTGCACAGCAAGGGCGTGGCCGACGCCGACATCATGGAAGACTACACCCCGTTCGGCCATGCCGACTACCAGGGCATCATCGCCAAGATCAGGAAGTTTGCGTCCGAGGGCAAGAAGACAGCGGTGGTCTCCACCATCAATGGCGACAGCAATGTGCCGTTCTACAAAGAGCTGGGCAACCAGGGCCTGAAGGCCAGCGACGTGCCGGTGGTGGCTTTCAGCGTGGGCGAGGAAGAGTTGCGCGGCGTGGACACCAAGCCGCTGCAAGGCCACCTGGCGGCGTGGAACTACTTCATGAGCATCAAGAGCCCGGCCAACACCGAGTTTGTCAAGAAGTGGAGCGACTACGCCAAGGCCAAGGGCATTGCCGGCCACAAGGACAAGCCGCTGACCAATGACCCGATGGAGGCCACCTACATCGGCATCATGATGTGGAAGGCGGCGGTCGAGAAGGCCAAGAGCACCGACACCGACAAGGTGATTGCGGCGATGGCCGGCCAGACCTTCCCGGCGCCGGGCGGTTTTGTCTCGACGATGGACGCCAAAAACCACCACCTGCACAAGCCGGTGTTCATCGGTGAGATCAAGGCCGATGGTCAGTTCAATGTGGTGTGGAAGACCAAAGGCCC
>JANLOP010000364.1:0-15886 GCA_031366635.1 Betaproteobacteria bacterium
CCTCCCCCTGCAACCCCGTCAACTCCCGACTCACCTGCATCAACCGATTGCCCAGCACCGCCCGCCGCGCCGGCCCCAGGCGCTGCTCGATCGCCGCCAAGCTGAGCGACGCTACCGGCCGGCCGTGGATGTCATACACCGGCACCCCAATCGCCCAACTGTTTTCCAGCACCAGGCCGGGGTTCAGGCAGTAGCCCAATGCCCGCGTCTCGTGGATCAGCCGGTGCACCGCCGCGTCGGTGCAGCCGGGGTAGCGCAGCGCGCGCAGCGCGGCGTTGCGCGCCAGGATGCGGGTGATGTCGTCGTCGGACAGCGCGGCCAGCATCGCGCAACTGCCCGCGCCCACGCCCAGGGGCCAGCGGTCGCCGGCCTTGACCAACTGGTTGCGGATTGGAAAGTCGCCTTCGGCCCGCGACAGGCAGATGCTTTCGATGCCGTGCAGCACGGTGAACAGCACCGTGTCGCCCGATTCCAGCGCCAGGGCGCGCAGCGCGGGCGCGGCCAGGCGCTGCAACTCGTAGCTGGGCGCGGCCGCCAGGCCCACCGCAAACGCCTCCGGCCCCAGCCGGTAAGCGCCGCTGGCCTGGTCGTGCAGCACAAAACCTTCGTCCACCAGGGTGCGGGTCAGCCGGATGGCGGTGGTCTTGTTCAGCGCCAGCCGCCGGCCGATCTCGCCCATTCGCAGGCCGCCCGGGCCCAGCCGGGTCAGCAGACGCAACACCGCCAGGCCGCGACGCAGGGTTTGCGCGCCGGCGGTTTCGGGCGGGGTCTCGTGGCTGGCCGCCGCAGGTGCTGCCACCGATGCCGCCGCCAAGGCACTGACGGGTTGAATCGCCGGGGCGGCGGCCCGGTCGTGCGCCGGGCTTGTCGCTGCGTTTGTCGATTCGCCTGCCGCAGCGGTGATGGCTTTGTCGGGCTTGCCGAGTGGAGGGTCGTTAGGCATAAACCCGGTGTAATGGGTCCACAAAGTGAACCGGTATTTGATGGCATGGCCAGCACCCGCATTCGGCAGGCTCGGTGCAACCCTTAGCATTTCGGGTGCTGTGGCACCGTCAGACCGCCAGCCAGTGCAACAGGTTCATATCGTAAACCGCCCGTCGGTCCTTTCGACAGGTTGCTGGATCGCCAGATCGACGGATCGCCAGACCCGCCGCCCACCCGCCGCCAGACCCGCCGCCCGCACGGCCCCCCGGAGCCCCCACCATGCCCACTCCCCACATCGTCGGCTGGGGCCACACGCCGTTTGGCAAGCTCGATGCATTGCATGCCGAGCAGTTGTTCCGCGATGCCGCGCTGCAAGCCATCGGCAGCGCGGGCTTGGGCCCGGAAGACATCGACGGCGTGTTTGTCGGCCATTTCAACGGCGGTTTTTTGCGCCAGGATTTCAGCGGCGCGCTGGCCGCGCTGGCTATTCCCGCGCTGCGCCACACGCCGTCAGTGCGGCTTGAGAACGCCTGCGCCACCGGCTCGGCCGCCATCTGGGGCGCACTCGACGCGCTGGCCAGCGGCCGGCTGAAGCGGGTGCTGGTGGTGGGGCTGGAGAAAATGAACACCCTGCCCAATGCGCAGATCGGCGAGGTGCTGCTGCGCTGCAGCTACGTCAAAGAAGAGGGCGACACCCCGGGCGGTTTTGCCGGCGTGTTTGGCCAGATCGCCGCCGCTTACTTTGAGCGCTTTGGTGACCAGAGCGATGCGCTGGCGGCCATCGCTGCCAAAAACCATGCCAACGGCGTGCACAACCCGTATGCCCACATGCGGCGTGATCTGGGCTTTGATTTCTGCCGCACGCCGTCCGACAAAAACCCCTTCGTGGCCGGGCCGTTGAAGCGCTCGGATTGCTCGCTGGTGTCGGATGGCGCAGCGGCCCTGGTGTTGTCGATGGAAGCCATCCCCGGCGCCGCAGTGCCGGCCGTGCGCTGGCGCGGACGGGCGCAGGTGAACGACTTTTTGCCGCTGTCGCGCCGCGATCCCACCCGGTTTGAAGGCGCGGCGCTGGCCTGGCAGCGCGGGCTGGCGGATGCCAAAACATCGCTGGACGACCTGCAATTTGTCGAGACCCATGATTGCTTCACCATCGCCGAGCTGCTGGAGTACGAAGCGATGGGCCTGGCGTCGCACGGCCAGGGTGGCTGCGTGGTGCTGGACGGCGTGACGCGCAAAGACGGCCGTCTTCCGGTCAACCCGTCCGGCGGGTTGAAGTCGCGCGGCCATCCGATTGGTGCCACCGGTGTGTCACAGCATGTGATGGCGGCGATGCAACTCTCAGGCACGGCCGGCGCGATGCAGGTGCCCAACGCCCACCGGGGCGCGGTCTTCAACATGGGCGGCGCGGCGGTGGCCAACTACTTGAGCATTCTGGAAACGGCCGAGTGACAGCCCAAACGCAGGCCACGCCCCTGCAGACCACGCCCATGCAGACCGCGCCGCAGCCGGCTGTGCATACCGCCCAGGTTTGCAACCTGGCGCGCCTGCTCAGCCACACCGCCCGGCTGTGGCCGCAGCGCAGCGCGCTGATCCAGGGCGATCAGCAGCCCACCTGGGCCCAGACAGACGCCCGGGTGGACGCGCTGGTGGCCGGGCTGCGGCAAATCGGCCTGCAAAAAGGCGACCGCATCCTGGTGCAATCGCGCAACAACCGGGCGCTGTTCGAGAGCGGCTGGGCCGCCTTCCGCATGGGCTGCGTCTGGGTGCCCGTCAACTTCCGGCTGGCCCCTGCCGAGGTGGCGTACCTGGGCCTGTCGAGTGGCGCGGTGGTGATGCTGGTTGAGCCGCCCTTTGCCGGCCATGCGGCGGCGGTGCAGGCGGCGTCATCGGCGCTCAAGCAGGTGGTGTGGATTGGCGAGGCGCCGGCCGGCAACGCAGCCGAAGATGGCTCGGCAGAAGACCGCTCGCCGGCAAGCACCGCAGCGGCCGATGGCCTCAACCGCCAAGCCCTGACTTGCGAAGCCCTCACTTACGAAACCCTGCTGGCCCGCCACCAAGGCGCTGCCCCGGCCGAAGCCACCGTCGCGCACGACGACCCACTGTGGTTCTTCTACACCTCGGGCACCACCGGCCAGCCCAAGGCCGCCATCCTGACGCACGGCCAGATGGCGTTTGTGGTGGCCAACCACCTGGCCGATCTGATCCCCGGCACCACCGAGCAAGATGTCTCGCTGGCCGTGGCGCCGCTGTCGCACGGCGCCGGTATCCATGCGCTGCTGAATGTGGCGCGGGGTGCGGCCACCGTGTTGCTGCCCACTGAGAAGATGGACCCGCAAACCGTTTGGCAACTGGTGGCCCGGCACCGGGTGAGCAACCTGTTCACCGTGCCCACCATCGTCAAACTGCTGGTTGAGCATCCGGCGGTGGACGAGTTTGACCATTCATCGCTGCGCTACCTGATTTATGCCGGCGCGCCGATGTACCGGGCCGACCAGCGGCTGGCGTTGCAAAAGCTGGGCCCGGTGCTGGTGCAGTATTTCGGCCTGGGCGAGGTAACCGGCTGCATCACCGTGCTGCCGGCGCACCTGCATTCGGCCGACGATTTGCACCCCGATGCCCACATCGGCGCCTGCGGCTATGCGCGCACCGGCATGGAGGTGGCGGTGCTCGATGCCCAGATGCAGCCGGTGGCCACCGGCGAGGTGGCTGAGATTTGCTGCCGCGGCCCGGCCGTGTTTGCCGGCTACCACCAGAACCCCGAGGCCACCGCCAAGGCGCTGCGCGGCGGCTGGTTCCACACCGGCGACCTGGGCCGGCTGGACGCGCGCGGCCTGCTCTACATCACGGGCCGCGAATCCGATATGTACATTTCGGGCGGCGCCAACGTCTATCCGCGCGATTGCGAGGAGGTGCTGCTCAGCCACCCGGCCGTGGCCGAGGTGGCGGTGCTGGGCGTGGCCGACCGCGCCTGGGGCGAGGTGGGCGTGGCCGTGGTGGTGCGGCGTGCTGGCCCGTCGCCCGCAACGGCCGAGAGCGGCGAGCCGGTGACCGCCGACGCGCTGCTGGCCTATCTTGACGGCCGGCTGGCCCGCTACCGCTGGCCGCGCCAGGTATTCTTCTGGGCTGAATTGCCGAAGTCGGGTTACGGCAAGATCAGCAAAAAAGAGGTTCGCGTGCTGCTGTTGGCGCGCGGTGAGGTGCAGGCCGTGGTGGCCGATTGAGCCTGACCACCACCGTGTTTCAGCCGCCTTTCCCCCGTTTTACAAACCAAGATGCCACCGGAGACAAGCCCCATGACGATTTCTCGCCGCCAACTCATCACCAGCGCCAGCGCGCTGGCCCTGCCTGCGCTGTCGATTGGCAACGCGCAGGCGGCCGAATTCAGCCTCAAATACGGCAACAACCTGCCCATCTCGCACCCGATGAACGTGCGCGCCGCCGAGATGGCGATCGCCATCAACGCCGAGTCCAAGGGCCGCATCGACTTTCAGGTCTTTCCGAACAACCAGCTCGGCAATGACACCGACATGCTGTCGCAGGGGCGCTCGGGCGCGCTGGACTTTTTCACGCTGTCGCCGCTGATCCTGGGCACGCTGGTACCGGCCGCGCAGATCAGCGGGGTGGGCTTTGCGTTCAAGGACTACGGCCAGGTCTGGGCGGCGATGGACGGTGAGCTCGGCGCCCATGTGCGCAAGCAGATCGCCGCCAACAGCACGCTGTTTGCGTTCGACCACATCTGGGACAACGGCTACCGCCAGATCACCACCAGCACCGCCCCCATAACCAAGCCCGAAGACCTGAAGGGGTTGAAGATCCGCGTCCCGCCCAGCCCGTTCTGGGTCTCGATGTTCAAGGCATTTGAGGCCTCGCCTTTGACGATCAACTTTGCCGAGGTCTATTCCGCCCTCCAGACCAAGATCGCCGATGCCCAGGAAAACCCGCTGGCCATCATCGCCACGGCCAAGCTGAACGAGGTGCAGAAGTTTTGTTCGATCACCAACCACATGTGGGACGGCTACTGGTTTCTGGGCAACAAGAAATCGTTTGAGCGCCTGCCGCAAGACCTGAAAGACCTGCTGACGCGCAACATCACCGCCGCCGGCCTGAAAGAGCGCGACGATGTCAAAAAGCTCAACGACAGCCTGAGCGCCGAGTTGAAAGGCAAGGGAATGACGTTCAACAACACCGACCCCGAGCTGTTCCGCAGCAAGCTGCGTGCGGCCGGTTTCTACGCCGAATGGCACAAAAAATTCGGTGAAGAAGCCTGGAACCTGCTTGAGAAGTTCACCGGCAAGCTGGTATGAATGAGGGCCGTGTAACGACGGCCAATGCAGCGCACACAAGCTGGCCGGCGCGGCTTGACCGCTGGCTGGGCTGGTGCGTTGAGGTGCCGGCCGCGCTGCTGGTATTGGCCGACATCGTCGTGCTGTTTGCCGGCGTGGTGTCGCGCTACCTGATGCACCGCCCGCTGCTGTGGTCAGACGAGCTGGCATCCATCCTGTTTTTGTGGCTGGCCATGTTGGGCGCGGTGGTGGCCTTGCGGCGCGGTGAGCACATGCGCATGACGGCGCTGGTGAGCAAGGCGGCACCGCACCACCGGGCCTTGCTGGAGGCGGTGACCACCGTCGCCTGCGGTGCGTTTCTGGCGATGGTGGCTTGGCCGGCCTGGGAATACGCGGCCGAAGAGCGCGCCATCACCACCCCGGCGCTGGAGCTGTCCAATTTGTGGCGGGCGGCGGCGCTGCCGGTGGGGCTGGGGCTGATGGGCGCCTTCACCTTGCTGCGGCTGTGGCAGCAAGCCGGGCAAGCGGCCCAACCCGCCCAACTCGCCGGCCCACCTGGGCAATCCAGCGGCAGCGGCCTCAAACCCGTGCTGCAAGCGCTGGCCATCATCGCCGCGCTGATCGCCGCGTTCTGGCTGGCCGCGCCGCTGTTTGCCGGCCTGGGCCGGTTCAATCTGCTGATCTTTTTTGTCGGCGTGGCCGGTGGCTGTGTTTTTGCCGGCATTCCGATCGGTTTCGGCTTTGGCCTGGCCACCTTCGGCTACCTGGCGCTGACCACCACCACCCCGCTGCCGGTGATCGTCGGCCGCATGGACGAGGGCATGTCGCACCTGATCCTGCTGGCCGTGCCGCTGTTTGTATTTCTCGGCCTGCTGATCGAGATGACCGGCATGGCCCGGGCGATGATCGCGTTTCTGGCGGCGCTGCTGGGCCACGTGAAGGGCGGGCTGTCGTATGTGCTGGTCGGCGCGATGTACCTGGTGTCGGGCATCTCCGGCAGCAAGGCGGCCGACATGGCGGCCATCGCGCCGGCGCTGTTCCCCGAGATGAAGGCCCGTGGCGCCAAGCCGGGTGATCTGGTGGCGCTGCTGGCGGCCACCGGCGCGCAGACCGAGACCGTGCCGCCCAGCCTGGTGTTGATCACCATCGGCTCGGTCACCGGCATCTCGATTGCCGCGCTCTTCACCGGCGGCCTGCTGCCGGCCGTGGTGCTGGGCGCGATGCTGTGCGCGGTGGTGTGGTGGCGCTATCGGCACGAGGATTTGAGCCAGGTGCGGCGCACGCCCAGGGCCCAGGTGGCCAAGTTGTTTGCGATTGCCCTGCCGGCGCTGGCGCTGCCGTTTGTCATCCGGGCGGCGGTGGTGCAGGGCGTGGCCACCGCCACCGAGGTGTCCACCATCGGCATTGCCTACTCGGTGCTGGCCGGGCTGCTGATCTACCGCCAGTTCTCGTGGCGGCGGCTCGGGCCGATGCTGGTGGAGACGGCGTCGCTGTCAGGCGCCATCCTGCTCATCATCGGCACCGCCACCGCGATGGCCTGGGGCCTGACGCAATCGGGCTTCTCGCGCCTGCTGGCGCAGACGATGGCCGGTCTGCCGGGCGGCGCGCCGATGTTTCTGGTGGTCTCGATCCTGGCCTTCACCGTGCTGGGCTCGGTGCTGGAGGGCATCCCCGCCATCGTGCTGTTTGGCCCGCTGCTGTTCCCCATCGCCCGCCAACTGGGCGTGCACGATGTGCATTACGCGATGGTGGTGATCTTGTCGATGGGCCTGGGCCTGTTTGCGCCGCCACTGGGCGTGGGCTATTACGCCGCCTGTGCGATTGGCCGGGTCAACCCCGATGAAGGCATCGGCCCCATCGTCGGCTACATGGCCGCGCTGCTGGTCGGCACCGTCATCGTGGCGTTTGTGCCGTGGATTTCCATCGGGTTCTTGTAGCCTGGGCCTGGCGTCCTTTGCCGGGCGCGGCAGGGTGGGGTGACGGCGCACCCCGTCGTGCCGGCCCTGCTTTACAAACCCCTGCTTTACAAACCCGACACCCCCGCCGGTCGGCCCCGGCTTGGCGGTTGGCGTTAAACCAGCAGGCCGCCCGGGTCTGGGTGGCGGAGACGCCGCATGACACCCGCCCCATCCCGCGTTGCCGCGCCTGCGCCAGTTCCCCGCCGCGCTCCCCGCCGCGCTCCCCGCCGCGCGTTTGTGCGGCAATCCATCGGCTTGTTCAGCCTGCTGTTGGCGCTGCTGTGCGCCGCCATCCCCCGCCCGGCCCAGGCCGGTGCCGTACCGGGTGAGCTGCCCACCTTTGTCGGCAGCCTGAGCACGGTGCAAGGCGATGTGCGCTGGTATGACCGCGACAGCGCCGCTTGGCTGGGCACGCCGCAGCAGCCGCTGCGCAACTGGCCGCTGGCCGCCGGTGACCGGCTGCGCACCGGCGCCGATGGCCGGGCCGAGTTGCGGCTGGGCAGCACCACCGTGCGGCTGGGTGCCGATGTCGACCTGACCCTGCAGCGCCTCGATGAGCAGGGCCTGGTGCTGTTTTTGCAATCGGGCACGCTGGCGCTGCGCCTGGCCGACGGCCCGGCCGGCGACAACTTCAGCACTGAACTTCTCACCCCGGAAGGCCGCTGGCTGCCCCGGCAACCGGGCCACTACCGGTTTGACCGCCCGGCCGATGGGCGCCGGCCGTGGGCCGGGCCGGCCACCCAGGCCACCACCTGGCGCGGTGCGCTGCGCTTTGAGGGCAGTGACAGCGCCATCGACATCCCCGCCGGCCGGCGCGCCGATCTGTGGCTCGACCCGGCCAGCGGCATCAGCCGCTACGCCTGGGCGGCGCTGGACCGCGACCGCTTTGCCGATTGGGTGGCGCGAGACGAGCGGCTGGACGATGCGCCGCTCAGCGCCCGCCGGGTGCCGGCCGGCATCACCGGCTGGCAAGCGCTGGACCGCCACGGCGACTGGATCAACGACCCCGACTACGGCGATGTTTGGCGACCTCGGGTGGTCGACGTGGGTTGGGCGCCATTTCAGCAGGGCCGCTGGGCCTGGGTAGCGCCGTGGGGCTGGACCTGGATCGACGCCGCGCCCTGGGGTTTTGCGCCGTTCCACTACGGCAGTTGGGTGGTGTGGCAAGACCGCTGGTGCTGGTCACCTGGGCCACGCCAGGACCGGCCGCGCTACGCCCCGGCGCTGAGTGCCTGGATCGCCCCGGCACCGGCGCCCGCGCCGGGCCTGGTGATCCGCATCGACAACCGGCCGCCGCCGCCGCTGGTGATCGTGCCGGTGCTGATCGTGCTGCAGGGCAACGGCGGCCACGACCGGCGCGATTGGCAAAACCGACCGGGCCCGCCAGAGCGCCGCGACGGGCGTGACGAGGCCCACCATGACCGGCGCGATGACCGCCGGGATGAACGTCGAGACGAGCGGCGGGATGATCACCGCAACGACCGGCGTGACAGCCGCCCGGCGGTGGCGGTGGTGCTGCCGCCGACGGTGCTTTCGCCTGCGCTGGCGGACCGGCCGGACAAGTCCGACCGGCCGACCCGGCCGGGCCGACCGATGGTGGCCGTTACGCCGGCGATCAATCCGGCCATGACGCCGGCCGTCAATCCGGCCACAGCGCCGGCACCTGCGGCGGCCGTTCAGCCTGTCGTCCCGCCCAAACCCGTGGCGCCGCCAGCGGCACGCCCGGCCGCGTTGCCACCGGTGCTGCTGATCGCCACGATGCCGGCAGCCGCAACCGCGCCGGCGCCCCGAGCGGTCAAGGACGCCGAGCCGCGTCGAGAAGCGCGTGAGCCGCGTGCGCCGGCCGAAAATGCCGAAGACCGGCGGCCGCAAGAGCCGCAGCGCCGAGAGCGGCAAGACCGGCCAGAGCGCGGCATTTCGCGTTAGCCGCCAGACACGCCGGGCCTGCCAAGCCCGCCACACCAGCCCGGCCCGTCGTACCCGCCAAGCCACACAAGCCGGCCCACCCGGGCCAGCGCTTCAGCGCAACCAGGGCTTCATCACCGCCCACACGGTGGCCAGCATCTGCGGATGGGCTGCGGCCGTCGGGTGGATGCGGTCGGGCTGGAACGGCCGGTCGGCCTGCGGCCCGTCGGCAACGCCGGCCAGTAAAAACGGCACCAGCGCCGCGCCCTCGGCCCGGGCCACGCCGGCAAACATCGCCGCAAAGTCTTCGCCGTAGTGGGCGCCGTAGTTGGGCGGCAATTGCATGCCCACCACCATCACCCGGGCGCCGACGGCCTTGGCGGCGCGCGCCATCACCGTCAGGTTGTCGCGGGTCATCGCCAGCGGCAAGCCGCGCAGCGCGTCATTGCCACCCAGCTCGATCACCACATGGCTGGGCCGGTGCGTCTTGAGCAGCGCCGGCAGGCGTGACCGGCCGCCCGAGGTGGTGTCGCCACTGATGCTGGCATTGACCACCGTGGCGGCGATTTTTTCTTGTGCCAGGCGTTGCTCGAGCAGCGCCACCCAGCCGCTGCCGCGCGCCAGGCCGTACTCGGCCGACAGGCTGTCACCCAGCACCAGCACGGTCTTCTTGCCGGCCGGCGCGCCCGGGGCCAGGCCCGCCGGGGCCGCTGCGGCACCAGCCGCCGTTGCGCTGGTCGCGCCAGCCTGCCCCGTCCCCCACACCGCCAAAGCCAGCAAGCTACAGTGCATCAGCACCATTCGTCGCGGCTTGCGCTGCGCCAACGTCCATCCCATGAGCGATCCCATCATCGCGGTTGAAAAGGTCAGCCGCTCGGTGACCGATTCCACCGGCACCCTGACGATTCTCCACGACATCGACTTCGCGTTGCAGCGCCAGCAGTCCACGGCCATCGTCGGCGCGTCGGGCTCGGGCAAATCCACCTTGCTGGCCATCATCGCCGGGCTCGACCACCCGACCAGCGGCACGGTGCGGCTCGACGGCGAGGACATTTTTGCGCTCGATGAAGACCAGCGCGCCGGGCTGCGCGCCCGCAAGCTGGGTTTTGTCTTCCAGAGTTTTCAACTGCTCGGCCATTTGAGCGCGCTCGAGAACGTGATGCTGCCGCTGGAGCTGCTGGGCCGGCGCGATGCGCGCGAACACGCGGCCGACATGCTGGGCCGGGTCGGGCTGGGTGAGCGGCTTAAACACTACCCGCGCACGCTGTCGGGCGGTGAGCAGCAGCGGGTGGCGCTGGCCCGGGCGTTTGTGGTCGAGCCGGCGGTGCTGCTGGCCGACGAGCCCACCGGCAGCCTGGACCACGCCACCGGTGCGCGGGTGATGGCGCTGATGTTCGAGATGAACCGCGCTGCCGGCACCACGCTGGTGCTGGTCACCCATGACCGCACCATTGCCGCGCGCTGTGATCGGCAGTTGCTGATCGAGGCCGGGCGGCTGGTGCAGCCGCTGCCGTCGCTCGCGGCGGTGCCCGGATGAGGCGGGCGCGGCGGCGCTGGCTGCTCTGCGCGGCGCTGGTCGGCGCAGCCTGGCCGCTGCGGGCGCAGCCGGTGCCCGGCCCGCTGACGGCCCCCGATCCCAGCCCGCTGGCCGTGCGCCTGCCGGCGGCCAGGCCGTCCCCGGGCGGCATTGCGCTGGTGGCGCTGGGCGCGGCGGCTGACCGGCCCGAAGCCCGGCTCGGCGACGTGCCGCTGCTGGTCACCGGCAGCCCGGCGGCCTGGACCGCGCTGGTCGGCCTGGCGCTGGACGCGCCGCCCGGCAACACGGTGTTGCAGCTGCGGCGCGGGCCCGGCGCGGCGGCCGAGCCGGTGGCGTTTGACGTCCTGCCGCACCGCTACGCCGAGCAGCGGCTGACGGTGGCGCCCGGCCAGGTCGACTTGTCGGCCGCCAGCCTGGCCCGCCACCAGCGTGAGCGCGCTCACCAGGTGGCCGTGATCAACACCTTCAGTGCGCCCGCGCCGGCCACGCTGGCGATGCAAAGCCCGGTGCCGGGCGTTCGCTCAGGCTCATTCGGCCTGCGCCGGGTGTTCAACGGCCAGCCGCGGGCGCCACACAGCGGCATGGACATCGCTGCGGCCAGCGGCACGCCAGTGACGGCGCCGCTGGCCGGCCGGGTGATCGACAGCGGCGACTATTTCTTCAACGGCAACACGGTGTGGCTGGACCACGGCGCCGGGCTGTTGTCGATGGTCTGCCACTTGAGCGCGATCAGCGTGCAGGTGGGCGACAACCTGGCCGCTGGCGCGCTGCTGGGCGCGGTGGGCGCCACGGGCCGGGCCACCGGGCCGCATCTGCACTGGTCGGTCAGCCTGAACCGGGTGATGGTGGACCCGGCGCTGTTTTTGCCGGCTGGGCCCTGAAAAAAGCGCCCGCAGGCGCTTGATCACCTCACTGAACCGCCTCAATCGGCATCACCCACCCCCTCGGGGGGTCGGCTGAGGCTTGGCTCAGCCGGGGGGCCACATCACTGGGCAAACTTGTAATCGGTCTTGGCCGCTTTGCGCATGTCGTCCTGAAACTTCTGCAACTTGGCCTGCGCCAGCCGCTGCTGGATTTGCGCCTTGACCGCGTCAAAATCAGGAAACTGCGCCTCGCGGGTGTCGTCCAGCCGGATGATGTGCCAGCCGAATTGGGTCTTGATCGGCGCATCGGTCATCTCGCCTTTCTTCAGCTTGGTCATGGCCGCGCCAAACTCGGGCACATACGACTCGGGCTTGGCAAAGTCGAGATCACCGCCGTTTTCACCCGAGCCCGGGTCTTTGCTCTTGGCCTTGGCCAGGTCTTCGAACTTGGCGCCGCCCTTGATCTGCGCGATCAGCGCCTTGGCGTCTTCTTCGCCTTCGACCAGGATGTGGCGGGCGCGGTATTCGGTGCCGGTGGACTGGCCTTTGAACTTGTCGTACTCGGCCTTGGTCTCGGCGTCGGTGACCGGGCTTTTTTTCTTGAAGTCCTCAAACAACTCGCGGATCAGGATGCTCTGGCGCGCCAGCTCCATTTGGGCCTTGTAGTCGGGCTGGGCGGCGATGCCGCGTTTCTCGGCCTCTTGCGCAAAAATCTCACGCCGCACCACTTCGTCTTTGGCCAGGCCCGACATCTCGGGCGTCACCTGCTGGCCGGCACGTTGGGCTTGCTGCAGCAGCAGATCCACCCGGGCCTTGGGCACCGGCTTGCCGTTGACGAGGGTGATGTTCTGGGCCGCTGCGGCCAGCGGCAGCAGCAGGGCAACGGCGATGGCGGCGCTGCACGCGCGGGCAACAAGAGTCTGGCGGATCATGGGCTGAGTGGCCTTGTGTGGGTGGGGTGAGGGGGGGCGTCGCACCGCGCGGCTGCGGTTGGCGATCTTGGAAAGCGGCGCCAGATCAGGCTTTGGCGGGGCTTTGGGCCTCGATGGCCAGGGCATGGATGCCCTGCGGGATCAAATCGCGGAGCGCATCATACACAAGCCGATGGCGCGCCAGCCGGCTCAACCCGGCCATGCAATCGGCGGTGATTTGCACCCTGAAATGCGAGCCTTCACCGGCGCCGGCGTGGCCGGCATGGAGGTGGCTTTCATTGATCACTTGCAGGCTTTGCAATGCCGGCAAGGCGCTGCGCAAAGTGCTGTCGATCTGCTGGGCTGAAACGCCTGATGTCATGTCAATCCTTGGCCGGTGTCTTGTCGTCGTCGGGCAGGTGGCGGCTGATGTACAGCCCTTGCAGCAGCGTGAACAGCAGCATCAGGCCGATGCCGCCAAACAATTTGAAGTTGACCCAGGCGTCGGTGCTGAAGTGATAGGCCACCCACAGGTTGAGCACGCCCATCGCGGCAAAAAAAGCCACCCAGGCAAAGCCCAGACGCGACCACACCGAAGCGGGCAACTGCATCTGCTCGCCAATCATCAGCTTGAGCAGGTTTTTGCCCAGCAGCGTCTGGCTGACCAAAAACGACAAAGCCATCGCCCAGTACAGGCCGGTGGGCTTCCATTTGATGAAGGTCTCGCTGTGCAGCCACACCGTCAAACCGCCCAGCACCACCACCAGGCCCAGGCTGATCCACAACATCAGATCCACCTTCTTGCCACGCGCCTTGAGCCAGCTTACTTGCACCAGGGAGGCGATTACCACCACCACGGTGGCCAGCATCACCGGTGCTTCCGTGCTGCCCACCGTGCCGCCGGCGACCAAAAATCCCAGGTGCTCGGTGGCAAATGCCGCCGCCCAGTCTTTGCGGGATTCGGTGTATTTGAAGGTGCCGAAGAACAGCAGAATCGGAAAAAAATCGAACAACAGTTTCATGCGGTGGGCAGTGTAGCGGCGCGTGGGTGCGCGCCTGGCGATGCAAAGTGATGCTTTTAATGCGGGCGGATCACGCGCCCGCCGCCAGTTGCAGCTCAGGCCTTGGGCACGAAGTCGATGGCCGCCGAGTTGATGCAAAAACGCTCACCGGTGGGCTCGGGGCCGTCCTCAAACACATGGCCGAGGTGGCTGCCGCATTTGGCGCAGCGCACCTCCACCCGGCGCATGCCCAGGCTGTCATCGACCAACCGCTCAATGCGGCCGGGCGCGATCTCTTTGAACCAACTCGGCCAGCCGCAGCCGGCGTCAAACTTGGCCTCGCTCTCAAACAGCGCCTGGCCGCAGCCCACGCAGCGGTAGGCGCCGTCCGACCAGTGGTCCCAAAACTGGCCAGTGAACGGCCGCTCGGTGGCCGCCTGGCGCGCCACCTTGTACTGCATCGGGTCGAGCTGGCCGCGCCACTCGGCGTCGGTCTTGCGCACCGGGTAGCGGGCGTCGTCGTGGCCGTGCGGCTCGGCGGATTTTTTGCCAAAAGGGTTCATGACGAGCAGGATATTTCGAGTTGGTGGGACCAGTCAGGCGGCAGCGCGGCGTAAGCGGCCGGCGCCTCGGGGTGCTCATCAAACGGCGTTTGCAGCACGCTGAGCAGACGCTGCACCTCGCTGAAATCACCCGATGGCGATTGGGCCTGTCGGATTGCCGATTCGGCCAGATGGTTCCGCAGCACAAATTTGGGGTTGGTGCGGTCCATGCGGGCGGCGCGCTCGACATCGACGCTGGCCTCGGCGGCCAGCCGGGCGCTGTAACGCACGGCCCAGGCGCTGAATTTTTCGCGGTCGATGAATTGGTCGCGCACGGCGCGGTTGGCCGTCTCGGCAGCGCCAGCCGCCGTGCAGAAGCCGCTCATCGCCCGCATCGTCATCGTGTAATCGCAGCGGTCTTGCGCCATCAGGCGCAGCAGGTCGTCAAACAGCTCGCCGTCTTCGGCTTGCGCGGTAAGCAGGCCCAGCTTGGCCTGCAGCCGGGCTTGCAGGGTGTCGGCAAACACCGTTTTGAACGGTTCCATCGCGGCTTTGATGGCCTCGATGTCGTCGCCCACATCTTGGGCCACCAGCGGATGCAGCGCCTGGGCCAGCGCATGCAGGTTCCAGAAACCGACATTGGGCTGGCGCGCAAAGGCGTAGCGGCCCTGATGATCAGAGTGGTTGCAGATGTGGCCCGGGTCAAACGCATCGAGAAAGCCGAAAGGGCCGTAGTCGATCGTCAAGCCCAGGATCGACAGGTTGTCGGTGTTCATCACGCCGTGGCAAAAACCCACCGCCTGCCAACCGGCCATCAGCACAGCGGTGCGGCGCGAGACGGCTTCCAGCAGCGCCAGCGCCGGGCTGGCCGCGTCCTGGCATTCGGGGTAAAAGCGCTGGATCACCGCGTCGGTCAAGGCGCGCAGCGCTGCGCTGTCTTGCGCAGTATGCGCAAAATGCTCAAAGTGGCCAAAGCGGATGAAGCTGGGTGCGGTGCGGGTGAGCACGGCCGCTGTCTCCAGCGTCTCGCGCCGCACCGGCGCCGGTGAGCCGACCACCGCCAGCGCCCGGGTGGTGGGAATGCCGAGTGCGGCCATCGCCTCTGAGCCCAGAAACTCGCGGATCGATGAGCGCAGCACCGCCCGGCCGTCGCCCATGCGGGAGTAGGGCGTTTTGCCCGCGCCTTTGAGCTGAATTTCCTGCTGGCCAGAAGGGGTAGCAAGCTCACCCAGCAAAATCGCCCGGCCGTCACCCAATTGCCCCGCCCACTGGCCAAACTGGTGGCCGCTGTAAACGCTGGCCAGCGGGTCGCTGCCGGAGAGCGTGCCGCTACCCGACAGTGCTTGAAGCACGTCTTGCGATTCAAACCAGTCTGCATCAATACCCAGCTCACGCGCAACCGCCTGGTTGCGACTGATCCAGTACGGGTCTGGCAATGCCTGGGGCTGCACGCGGGTGTAAAACCTGGTGCCCAAACGGGCAAAGCGGTTGTTCCAGCGCAAACTTTGCGAAATCTCTGTGGTCATGCGCAAATTGTCCCTCAAGCGCCAGCTTGCTGCGGATTCAGGGGGAATCCCGTACGACAGGCCAAAATTAATTGCGGCATGATGTTGCATTGTTCGATGACCCATGGAGATTTTTAAATGCTAGGTTTAATGCAAAGTCAGCCGCTGCTGATCTCAAGCCTGATTGAATTTGCAGAGCGCCACCATGGTGATGCTGAAATTGTGTCGCGCCGTGTTGAAGGTGACATTCACCGCTACACCTACAACGACTCCGCGCTACGGGCCCGAAAAGTTGCCGGTGCGCTTGACGGTTTGAAGCTTTCATTTGGCGACCGGGTCGCTACGCTGGCCTGGAACGGCTACCGCACTTTGAGCTGTACTACGGCGTCAGCGGCTCTGGCCGTGTGCTGCACACCATCAACCCGCGTTTGCACCCAGACCAAATTGCCTGGATAGC
>JANLOP010000370.1:0-5867 GCA_031366635.1 Betaproteobacteria bacterium
CCTTGCCGCCCTGGCCGAAGCCGCGCCGAACGAGCCGGAGATGCCGCTTGGCTACCGCGGCTTCGTCGTCCGCTTGATGCAGGGACGCGACGCGAGCGACCTGCGCGTCCGCAACGGCATCGTGCGGCTTGCCCGGGCCGGCCGAGTCGTCTGGTACGGCGACCCAGGGCGCGCGATGGAAAGGTCGTTGCTGGAATCGAGCCGGGCGCACTTGGCCGATGACCTGTACCGGCTGGTGCTGGAGGACTGGCGGTGATGCCGCCGGTCTTCGATAGGTCGGGCTATGGCTGTGCTTTGCGCCTGGATCGGGGCACGTTTTGGGGCCTTGCTCGGTCACGCTCGAAATCCTGTCAACCTCTGAGGCTGGCCGCGCGCCATCGGTCCCCGCTGCGCTTGCCACAATGATCGACCCCAACACTGCGCCCAGGCTTGGCCTGGGCCCCTATCAGCACAGCGACGGCCCAGCCCTGGCCGAGTGGCTGTCGGACCGGCTGTTGCTGCTGTCGCTCTACCCGCAGTCGCTGCAGCCACCGGCGCTGGCCAAAGTGTTGGCCGATTGGCGCTGCCCGCCGTCAGGCTTGGGCGATTGGCAGCTCGCGGTCCGGCAGGGCAAGCAGCACCTGATCGGTTGTGTGCGCCTGGAACGCCGGCAGCTGTCGTACTTCCTGGGCCGGCCCTATTGGGGTCAAGGCCTGGGCAGCATGGCGCTCGGTCTTATAACTGCCGAGCTGCGCGACAGCCAGCCCGGCGCGCTGGTTCGCGCGCTGGTGGCGCGCGACAACATCGCGTCGTGCCGGGTGCTGCAACGCAACGGTTTCACCTTCAGCGGCATCGTGCCGGGCCCGCCCCGGCTGCGCTGCGTACATGAATACGCTTACCGCGCGGATGGCCCGCCCGCCTCACTGCCAGCCGAAGAACACGAACAGCCCGCTGTAGATCGGCGCTGAGTCGGCCTTGATGGTGCTCCAGTGGGTTTCGGTGCTCACTGTGCCGATCTTCACATTCAGGCGCGAGGTGTAGGACACATTCGTGCTGCCGTCCATGTTGACCGTGACGTGGGCATGTGGCAGCGTGGTTCGAAAGCTGGCCGACACCGTTTCCAGGACGAAGTAGTCCTTGATCAGCGCCCCGACGTCGGTGCCGTCATAGGTGACGCCATTCGGATAGGGTTTGGGCTGGGCCACCGTGCTGGGCTTGAACGATGGGGCCGACGCGTTGAGCTTCATGGTCTTGCGCTCCTGAGGAATCATTACCGGGCAGCGGGTGAAGCCAGTGATGGCGACGCCCGCAAGCGTGCTGGCCTTGGCCCCGTGCGCGGCTCAAGGGCCGGCTCAGTATAGAAGCTGGCGTACGGCACCGTGGGTTCTGTTGGCCGCCCGCCCGCCTGCAGCGCGCGCTGGTTCGGCCTTGGCCCACAGCAACTCTGGCTTGCGCCATGCCAGCAGGTGGCGGTGCTCAGCGAGAACTGGTTGCCGGGCTGCGTCGGCCAAGCTGTCAAACCGGATGCAGCGGCTGAACCACCAAGCGAACGCCGAGGGCGGTACATACGCGGTTGACCGTGTCGAAGCGCGGCGCGCTGCCGGGCCGCAAGGCCTTGTACAGCGCTTCCCTCGTGATGCCGGCGGCCTTGGCGATTTCGGTCATGCCACGAGCGCGCGCGATGTCGCCCAGCGCGGCGGAAAGCAGCCCAGCGTCGTTGGCCTGCAGGATGTCAGTCAAATAAGCGGCAATGGCCTCGTCGCTGTCGAGGTAAGGGGCGGCATCAAATGCCGGCAACTCGTCTACCTTGATTTGCGTGCTCATCTTCGTTTCCTCATTCATTTCAGCAAGGCGGCCAGCGCCTTTGCGCGCTTGATGTCGCCCTTCTGTGTGCGCTTGGATCCGCCGGCCAGAAGGACAACAAGCTGGCCCCCACGCTGCGTGAAGTACACGCGCCATCCGGCCCCGACATGGATGCGAATCTCGGAGACGCCGTCGCCCACCGGCTCCACGTCGCCGAGTAGACCTCGTTCAAGCCGCTTGATCCGAGCGACCACCACGCCACGAATCGAGGCGTCTGCCAAATGGTCGAGCCAAGCCGTGAACTCAGGGAGTGCCTTGACGCTGAACACGATAAAAATGTAATCGAACGATTACACTCTGTCAAACCTGCCCGTCAGGCCTGGAATCCCTGCAGCCGGCATTCACCGCGGTCCAGCAGCAGCACGCCGCGCTCCAGCGCGCGCGCCCTGAAGCGGATGACATCGCCAAGCCGCTGCATCTCGACGCGCACCGTGTCGCCCGGCAGGCCGGGCTGGGCAAAGCGCACCGCCATCGCCTGCACCCGCCCGGGCTGGCCGGGCAGGTAGCGCTTCAGGATGGCCCGGCAGGCCAGGCCCAGGTTGTTCAGGCCGTGCGAGATCGGCCGCTCGAAGCCGGCCTGGCGGGCCACCGCCGGGTCGGCATGGATGGGCATCAGGTCGCCGCTGGCCAGGCGGTAGAGCAGGGCGGCGCTGCGGGGCGTGGCGATGTCCATCCGGGCGTCGGGCGCGAAGTCGGCGGGCAGCGGCGGCAGCGTTTGCGGCGGCTGGCCATGCGAGCCGCAGCCACCATCACCGCGCAGGAACTCCACCGACTGCAGGCTGGCCAGGTGCGCGCCGGTGCTGGCGCAGTGCAGGGTCTTGTCGACCTGCATCACCACGCCCCGGCCCGGGCCCTTGTCCTGCACCGCCACGATGTGGTGCTGGGCGCGCACCTGGCCCTGCGTGGCCAGCGGCTGGTGCAGCGTGAAGCGCATCTCGCCATGGACGATGCGCGCCCAGTCGATCGCCAGGGCAGGGTCGCGTTGCCAGAACGGCAGCCAGGCCAAAGTGGCGCACTGGCTGGGCACCGCTTGCAGGCCGCCTGCGGCGCCTTCGTGCACATAGGGCAGCTCGTCGCCGTCCAGCGGGTCACTGCCCATGCCGAGCGCCAGCGCATACAGCGCCGCATCGCGCCAGGCATGGGTCTGCTCGACCGGTGCAAAGCTCAGCGCCAGAACGGCGGGCAGGTTCATGGCAGCGTCACCACCAGCTTGCCGAACTGTTCACCGCGCGCCAGCTTGTCAAAGGCCTGGCCGATGTCCGCCAAGGCAAAGCGCTGGTCGATCACCGGGCTGATGCGGCCGCGCGCGAACAGGTCCACCACTTGGCGGAACTCGTCCAGGCTGCCGCCGGTGGAGCCGTAGATTTCCAGTTGCCGGATGAACAGGCGCTGGATGTCGGCGCCGGGGTTGCCGCCTGTTGTGGCGCCGCAGGTCACCAGGCGGCCACCCCGGCGCAGGCTGCGCAGTGAATCGGCCCAGCTGGCCTGGCCCACGCTGTCGATCACCATGTCCACGCCCTCGCCGCCGGTCAGCGCCAGGGCTTGCGCGGCCACTTTCTCAGTGCGGTAGTTGATGCCGGCACTGGCCCCCAGCGTGATCGCCTGCGCGATCTTGGCATCGCTGCTGGACGTGACGATCACCCGCGCCCCGGCGATCAGCGCCAACTGCAAACAGGCCACCGCCACGCCGCCGCCGATGCCCACGATCAGCACCGTCTCGCCCGCCTGCAGCGCGCGTTTGCCGAACAGCATGCGCCAGGCGGTGAGGTGGCCGGTCATCAAGGCGCCGGCCGCCACCAGATCGGCAGCGTCGGGCAGCGCGAAGAAGTTGGCCGCCGGCATCGCCAGGGTCTGGGCAAAGCCGCCGTGGCGGTGCTCGCCCATGATGCGGGCGTTCAGGCACAGCGGCTGGTCGCCGGCGCGGCAGTAGCGGCAGACGCCGCAGCAGGCGGTGGAGTACAGCACCGCCTTCTGGCCCACGCGCAGCCCGCTGCCGGCGGGCGCGTGCAGCACCGTGCCGGCCGCCTCGACGCCTTGCACCAGCGGCAAGGCATGGGTGATGCCGACGCCGCTGTCGCGCATGTACAGATCGACCCGGTTCAGCCCGGCGGCGTGCACCCGCAGCAGGGCCTCGCCCGGCTGCGGCACGGGATCGGCAAATTCGCGCACGCGCAGGCCTTCGCGGCCACGGGATTCAAGAACAGCAGCTTGCATGGTGGGCACCTGGGGATCAAGGATTCGGCAATGTAGTGCGCATGCGTACTTCCGGCATCCGGGTTGCCCCGGGCGACCTTGCCGGGGCCGCGCGGTCAGGCTTGGCTGACGTTGACCGCTGCCCTTGCCGCCCCGATACTGGTTCGTACGGTAGTGAACCAAATCAGAAGAAAGTGAGGCCCCGATGACATCGCCCATCCCCAACCCGACCCCCGGGCGCCGGCTTGACGGCGTGGTCTGCGTCATCACCGGCGCGGCGCGCGGCATCGGCCTGGCGATCGCCGAACGCCTGGGCGCCGAAGGCGGCCGCCTGGCCTGCCTGGACATCAGCCAGCGGCGCCTGGCGCCCGCCGTGCAGGCCTTGGGCGAAGCCGGCCTGCAGGCCCGGGGCTACCCGGCCGATGTCGGCCTGCGGGCTGATGTCAGCCGCGTCTTCGCTGCCATCGAGGCCGACTTCGGCGCCCCCATCGGCGTGCTGGTGAACAACGCCGTGTGGGTGCGATTTCAAGCGCTGGACCAGATCGACGAGGCCGACTTGGACCGCATGCTGGCGGTAGGCCTGAAGGGCCTGGTATGGACGCTGCAGGCCGCCGCGCCGCAGATGCAGCGGCGCGGCGGCGGCTCGGTCATCAACCTCAGTTCGGTGGGCGCGCACTACCCGCAGGCCGGGTCGATGGCCTATGCCGCCTTGAAGGCCGGCGTTGTCGGCCTGACACGCGCCGCAGCGGTGGAGCTGAGCCCGTCGCGCATCCGCGTCAACGCGGTGCTGCCGGGCATGGTGGGCACTGCGGCGTCGCTGGCCCAGTTCGATGCCGCCACGCTGGCCGCGCGCGAGGCGGCCATGCCGCTGGGCCGCTTTGGCCGCGAGCACGACATCGCCGCAGCGGTGGCCTACCTGGCCAGCGACGATGCCAGCTATGTGCAGGGCAGCAGCCTGGTGGTGGACGGCGGCTGGACGGTGGGCCGGCTTTGATCGTGAATGGCCGGCCCGTGTGCTGTGACGGCCGCGCCAGGGCCATCGGCGGGTGAGCCCGATTGACGCAGGTCGTACGCACGTGTACGGTCTGAGGGGTTGACCCGGCAATTGCCGGCACCGGCTGAACACGCCACCCCCACCACGCCAGGAGACCGCGATGGACTTTCGCCTACCCGCCGAGATCACGGCCAAGCTGGCCGAGCTGGACGCCTTCATCGAGGCCGAGATCAAGCCGCTGGAGCGCCTGCACCCGCAGTACTTCGACCACCGGCGCGAATACGCCCGCACCGATTGGGAGAACGACGGCCGGCCGCACCCGGCCTGGCGCGCGCTGATCCAGGAGATGGAGCGGCGCGCCGAGCTGGCCGGCCACCTGCGCCTGGGCCTGCCCGCCAGTTGCGGCGGCCAGGGTGCGTCCAACCTGATGATCGCCGCCATCCGCGAGCACCTGGCCGGCCGCGGCCTGGGCCTGCACAACGATTTGCAGGATGAATCGTCCATCGTCGGCAATTTCCCGATCGTGCCGGTGCTGGCCGCCTATGGCAGCTTGGACCAGCAGCGCTACATCGAGGGCATCATCAGCGGCAAGATGCATTTGTCCTTCGCGCTGACCGAGCCGGCCCACGGCAGCGACGCCACCTGGATGGACTCGACCGGCGTGCGCACGACTGATGCCAGCGGCGACTGGGTCTTGAACGGCATCAAGCGCTGGAACAGCCAGGTGGCGCGGGCGCATGCCAACCTGGTGTTTGCGCGCACGTCCGGCAAGCCCGGCGACGGCCGCGGCATCACCGCCTTCATCGTGCCCACCGCGTCGCCCGGCCACACCGTGCTC
>JANLOP010000003.1:0-1686 GCA_031366635.1 Betaproteobacteria bacterium
GAGGCCTGATCGCGCTTGGCCGCCAGCCAGGCACCTTGGGCGCGCCACAGCAGGCCCGCTGAAATGGCGACGGACAGCAAAAACACCAGGGTGGCAATCAGCAGCGGCTGCCCGGGCTTGCGGCCGGAGGCTTGATTGGAAGGCGACACCTGCGGGATTATCGGTCAAGCATAAGTGACACGGCCGCCGAGAAGCTCAGGAAAGCGGCCGCCGTCGACACCAGAACGATGCGCGCGATGCGGCCGTTGTCGGCGCCAAATTTCTCGGCCAGCAGGGTCACATTGCTGGCGCTGGGCAAAGCCGCCACCAGCACCAGCACGGTCAGCGCGAAGCGGTCCAGCGGCACGCCGAGCTGGATCGCCCCGGCGCCCACCAGCAGCACCAGCAAGGGGTGCAGCACGAGCTTGATCAGCGCCACCGGCAGGTAGTCGCGCAACGGCAGCGCCGTCCGCCCGGATGCCCCCAGCATCCTGGAGCGCGCCAGCACCGCGCCGATGGTGAACAACGCGACCGGCGACGCCGAGTCGGCCAGCAAACCGAGCGTTTGCAGCACCGGTTTGGGCAACTCCAGGCGCGCCGCCGATGCCGCCGCGCCCAGCAGAATGGCCCACGGCATCGGGTTGACCATCACACCCCTGAATGCATTGGTAGCGGCTTTGGAAAAGCCGTGTTCATCGGCACTGTCCAGGCGCGACAAGGCGACACACAGAGACGTGGTCACCAGCAGGTCGATCATGATGGTGGTTATCGCCGGCCCGGCGGCCGCATCGCCCAGCAAGGCAACCAGCAGCGGCACGCCCATGAAGCCGGTGTTCGGAAACGCCGCCACCAGCGCGCCGAACGCGGCGTCGTTCCAGCCGATGCGCCGGTTCAGGCTGACGGCCACCACAAAACCCACCATCACCAGAGCGCACAACAGGTAGGTAAACGCCACGCTGGGGTTCAGCAATTGCGCCACCGGCGTGCTGGAGCCAAACCGGTACAGCAGGCAGGGCAAGGCGAAATACAGCACAAAGCCGTTCAGGCCCGGAATGGCGTCAAGCCGCAACATGCCGTGCAGCGCTGCCAGGTAACCCGCCAGGACCAGCGCGAAAAACGGAAAGGTGATGAGCAGGACCTGGAGCACTGGGGCATTTTCGCCCACGCGCCTTGCGGATGCCGGACAAGTGACCCCGCTATGATGGATTGAATGCCTTCTTCTCCCACGCCCGCCGCCTCCACCGGTCTCAATATCGCCCAACAGGAAGCTGTCAACTACCTGCATGGCCCGTGCCTGGTGCTGGCCGGCGCGGGTTCGGGCAAGACCCGGGTCATCACGCACAAGATTGCGCGCCTGATCCAGTCCGGCCTGGAGCCCCATCGCATCGCGGCGATCACCTTTACCAACAAGGCCGCGGCCGAGATGCGCGAGCGCGCCAAGAGTCTGGTGGGCAAGGCGGCCAGGGAGGTGCTGATCTGTACCTTTCACGCGCTGGGCGTGCGCATGTTGCGCCAGGACGGCGCGGCGCTCGGGCTCAAGCCCAACTTCTCGATCCTGGACAGCGACGACGTGACCAGCATCCTGAAAGACTGCGGCGGCAGCACCTTTGCTGCCACCGCGCGCCAGTGGCAATGGGCCATCAGCCGCTGGAAAAACATGGGGCTCAACGCCGCGCAGGCCGAAGGCGTGGCCGACGGCGACAACGA
>JANLOP010000034.1:0-13649 GCA_031366635.1 Betaproteobacteria bacterium
CGGGCTTGGGGCGTCGAAGCGAAATTTGGCCCCAGCGAGGACAGTTTTTGCCGGGTTTGCAGGCCCATAGCCGTCGCTATGGGACAAAAAGCCGGTGAAAAATGGACCGCTGCGGCCAAATTGCAGCCGACGATCCCCAAGTCCGACAGGCTCCTAGTCACCATCCGGCGCGGCGCGATCCGCGCGGGCATGACCGGTCCGGCCAAGTCCGGGCGCGACCCGGGCAGAGTCTGCCGGCCGTGGCTGATCGTTGTCTGCTGCGGCCATACCGGCAAAGCGCAGGGCAGCAACCGGGTGGCCGCAGGTTGACCCGTGTCGGACGCGCAGCCGGTGCCCACCTCCACCCCCCAAACACGGGGGGTACATTGCGATTTCGCGCCTGCGATGTCGCATTGCGTCGGCCGATTGCGTTTGAGCTTGGCGTGGAGATCAAGGATGTTGCCGCGGTGCCGCTGTGCCGCTGTGCCGCTGTGCCGCCGTGGGCTCAGGCCCTTGGCCGCCACACAACCGGATGAATCAATGAACCGACAGCCATTCGAATTTCTTGGCGCCGCCAAGCCGGTGCCTGCTGTCGCTGCCGCGTTGCTGGCAGCGTTGTGCCTGATCACGTCGGCCAGCAGCGCCACGCCGGCCGACACTGACCGCACCGCCGCCTGGTTCAATGACCACAAAGACCGGCCGCCCTTGCTGCGCAACTTTGTCCAGCGCCTGCCCAAGGGGGCTGATCTGCATTCGCACATCAGCGGCGCGGTGTATGCCGAGAGCTATTTGCGCTGGGGGCTGACGACGACGCCTGCGTTGATGCCGACAAGCTGGCCGTGGCCAGCGCCTGTGACGCCGGCGCCAGCAAGCCGGTGCCGGCCCGCGAGTTGACGCAGGACAAAAACAGCGCCACCTATGCCGCGCTGGTGGACCGCATGTCCACCCGCAACCTGGCGTGGGCCAGGCGCTCAGGGCATGACCAGTTTTTTGATGCGTTTGCCCACTTTCCACCCGGCATGAGCACGCCCGAGCGCACCGCCGCGATGGTGGTGGAACTGAGCGACCGCGCCGCCGCCCAGCAGGTGCTGCCCCTGAAGTTGATGAGCACGCTTCGTGGATCGGCCGTGCGCACGCTGGCTGCCGAGCTGCCGTGGGCCGCCGAAACCGACTTTGCGCGTCGCCGCCAGTGGCTGCTGGACCACGGCCTGGCCGAGCAGGTGGCCGGCGGCCGGCAAGACCTGGATGCCGTCGATGCCGCGCTGCGCAGCCAGCAACGCTGTGGCACGGCCGACGCCAGGCCTGGCTGCGCGGTCAGCCTGCGTTGGCTGCAGCAAACCACACGCACCGCAGCGCCCGAGGCCGTGTTTGCCCAGCTTGCATTTGCCTTTGCGCTGGCCAGCGCCGATGCGCGGGTGGTGGGCATCAACCTGGTGGCGCCCGAAGACAATCCGGTGGCCTTGCGCGACCACCGGTTGCAGATGGAGATGATCGGATTTCTGGGCCGCTTGTCGCCGCAGGTGAAGATCGCCTTGCATGCCGGCGAATTGGCGCTCGGCCTGGTGCCACCCGAGCACCTGCGACACCACACCCGCGATGCGGTGTTGGTGGCCGGCGCCCACCGCATCGGCCACGCGGTCGACATTGGCCACGAGGACGGCGGGTTGCAGACGCTGGCAGCGATGCGCCAGCGCGGCGTGGCCGCTGAAATCTGCCTGACCAGCAACGACGTGATCCTGGGTGTGAAAGGCGCTGACCACCCCTTGCCCGACTACCTGGCGGCCGGCGTGCCGGTGGTGCTGGCGTCCGACGACGAGGGCATCTCGCGCATCGATCTCAGCAACGAGTACCAGCGCGCTGTGCAGACCCACGGGCTGGGCTACCGGCAGTTGAAGCAGTTGTCGCGCAACAGCCTGCAACACAGTTTTTTGCCGGGCAAAAGCCTTTGGCAGGACCCGGTGCGGGCTCGGCCGGTGGCCGCTTGCCAGCGCGATGTGGCGGGCGCCCACCCGCCGTCAGCCGCCTGCCTGGCCTACCTGGGCGGCAGTGAGCGTGCGCAGCGGCAGTGGGCGTTGGAGCACGCCTTTGCAGCGTTCGAGAAGCTGCCCGATTGGGCTGCCGGCCGCCGCTGACGCCGGGCGGCGGCCGGGCGCGCCACCCGCCAAACAGCGGATCACCGCTCAGCGGCTTTGGCAGGGTCGGTAGCTCACATCACCGGCTGCCCGCTGTGGCTTGACCGAACGGCCGGCGGTTGCGGGCCAGGTAGGCATTCCACAGCCGCCAGCCCAGCAGCAGCGCCACGATGGCCGCATACACCGACCACTCGGCAAAATTGTTCTTCGCCGCCCGCATCCAGAAAAAATGCAGCAGGCCCAGCAGCACGATGCCGTACACCAGCTTGTGCAGTTTCTTCCAGCGCGCCGCGCCCAGTGCCTTGATGGCCCGGTTGAACGACGTGGCGGCCAGCGGCGTCATCAGCAGCATGGCCAGCGTGCCGACCAGGACAAACGGGCGCTTGGGGATGTCTTTGATGATGTCGGCCAGGTCGAGCCCCATGTCGAGCCAGGCGTAGCAGAGAAAGTGCGTGACGCCGTAGAAATAGGCAAACAGGCCAAACATGCGACGCAGCCGGGCCAGCGCGCTCCAGCCGGTGATCTCGCGCAGCGGGGTCACCGCCAGCGTGATGCACAAAAACCGCAGCACTTGATCGCCGGTGCCACGGATCAGCGCCTCGGCCGGGTTCGCACCCAGCGTGTTGGCGATGGCGCCCCACAGCAACAGCGCAAACGGGACCAGCGACAGCGCAAACAACAAGGGCTTGGTGGCGCGGTGCAGCAGCAGTTTGTTCATGGTGGGGGCAAATGCGGTGACTTGCTCCCTCTCCCGCACGCGGGAGAGGGCTGGGGTGAGGACCTGGACGGCAGGCTTGCCGATCAAAAATTCTTCGCCAGATCCATCCCACCGTACAGCGACGCCACCTGGGCCTCATAGCCGTTGAACATCAGCGTCGGCCGCTTCTTGTTGAACACACCGTCCTCGCCGATGCGGCGCTCGGTGGCCTGGCTCCAGCGCGGATGGTCCACACCCGGGTTGACGTTGGAATAAAAGCCGTATTCCTGCGCCGCGGCCTTGACCCAGGCGGTCTTGGGCTGCTGCTCGACAAAGCGGATCTTGACAATCGATTTGGCCGATTTGAAGCCGTATTTCCACGGCATCACCAGCCGCACCGGCGCGCCGTTCTGGTTCGGCAGCACCTCGCCGTACATGCCGAAGGCCAGCAAGCTGAGCGGGTGCATCGCCTCGTCGATGCGCAGGCCCTCGACATACGGCCAATCCAGCACCCGCGAGCCGACAAACGGCATGGTTTTGGGGTCGGCCAGGGTGTGAAACTCGACAAACTTGGCATTGCCGGTGGGCTCGACTTGCTTGACCAGCTCGGCCAGCGAGAACCCCAGCCACGGGATCACCATCGACCAGCCCTCAACGCAGCGCAGCCGGTAGATGCGCTCTTCCATCGGTGCCAGTTTGAGCAGGTCGTCGATGCCGTAGGTCTTGGGCTTTTTCACCTCGCCCTCGATGGCCACGGTCCAGGGCCGGGTTTTCAGCGTGTGCGCGTTCTTCGCCGGGTCGGCTTTGTCGGTGCCGAACTCATAGAAATTGTTGTAGCTGGTGGCGTCGGCCCGGGGCGTGGGCTTGTCCATCGTCAGCGCGCCGGCCACTGCGCTTTTGGCGCCGGCCAGCGCCGCGCCTTTGGCCGCGCCGTCGGCTGCCAGCGCATCACGCGCCGCCCAACTGGCCAGGCCGCTGCCCAGCGCGCCGGCGGCCAGCCGCTTCAGCCAGTTGCGTCGGCCCTCGTAGGCGGCGCGCGGGGTGATCTCGGACGGGGTGGCGTGGTTCAAGCCACGGTCGTTGGGCTGCTGCATAACAAACTCCTGAAAAGATGCGGATTCGTCGGCTGACTGCGTCAAACCTTACGCGGTGACACCCTGCAATGCATGCGACAAGGCCATCCGTCAGCGTAGGCAGGCAGGCCAACGCGCTGCTGGTTGGCGCTCACACTCGGCTCAAAAAGCCAAAAGGCCGGTGCATGACCGGCCCTTCACGCGGCGCAACCGGTGGCTGCCCGCTCAGCGCAGGCCGGCCACGTAATCGGCAACGGCCTTGATCTCTTTGTCGCTCATGCGGGCGGCAATCGTCATCATCGGGGCCGAGTTGGTGCGGCTGCCGGCGCGGAAGGCCGTCAACTGCGCCTCGGCGTAATCGGCATGCTGGCCGCCCAGGCGCGGGTACTGGGCGGGGATGCCGGCGCCGGTGGGGCTGTGGCAGCCGGCGCAGGCCGGCACCTGCTTGGCGGCAATGCCGCCGCGGTAGATCTTCTCGCCCAGCAGCACCAGATCTTTGTTCTTGGCAAAGCCGGGTTTGGCCTGCTTGCTGGCGTAGAACGCGGCCACGTTCTTCATGTCGTCGTCCGACAGCAAGGCCGCCATGCCGCTCATCACCGCGTTGACGCGCTTGCCGGCCTTGAACTCGGCCAGTTGCTTGGCCAGGTACTCCGGGTGCTGGCCCTGCAGGATCGGGTTGGCCGGCGCGCCACGTGAGCCGTCGGCAGTGTGGCAGACGGCGCAAACCTGGGTGGCTTTTTCTTCACCCTTGGCCAGATCGGCCTTGGCGGCGGCATGGGTTTCGGTGGCCGAGAAGGCCGAAACCGAGACCAGGGCTGACAAGGTCAGCGCAGACAGCGACAGGGCGAGCAGCGACTTCATGTCGTGAGACCTCGGGATTGGGCAGAACCGGCGATTTTACAATGTGTGATGAACACCATCGTAGAGCCTCGGGGCAAACCCGCCGACATCCCCACCGACCCCGCCGTGCGCGCGGCCTTGTCGTGGACCCAAAGCGCCCGCTTTTTGACCACCGCCAGCCTGCTGGCGCAACTGCCGCCGCCCGATTTGCCCGAGGTGGCCTTTGTCGGCCGCAGCAATGCCGGCAAATCCACCGCCATCAACACCCTGGCCCAGCACCGCCGGCTGGCGTTTGCGTCCAAAACCCCCGGCCGCACCCAGCACATCAACCTGTTTGACCTGGGGCCGGCCGACGCGCCCGACGGCCGCTGGGCCGACCTGCCGGGCTACGGCTATGCCGCAGTGGCGCGCGGCGCCAAGCTGCGCTGGCAGGCGGTGATGGCCGATTACCTGGCGATGCGCCACGCGCTGGCCGGCATCGTGATGATGGTCGATTGCCGGCACGGCTTCACCCCGCTCGATAGCCAGTTGCTGGATTTTGTGTCGCAGCGGGTGGGCACCGGCGAGGTGAAGTTGCTGGTGCTGCTGACCAAGGCCGACAAACTGAACCGCAACCAACAGTCGCGGGCATTGATGCAGGCGCAAAAAGTGCTGGCCGATCTGGCCACCGACGCCGCCGACATCAGCGTGACACTGTTCTCGGCCTTGTCGCGCCAGGGGCTGGGCGATGCGGCGCTGGTGCTGCGGCAGTGGCAAGAGGCGCCAAAAGCGCCACGCCAGGACGCGCCCGCCCCGAGTGACTCGAACCACCCGAACGACCCGAACGACCCGACCGACGACGCCTGACCCGCCAACGCCGGCCCCACTGTCGCCGGCTTGACGGCCGCGCCAGCGCCCCGGCCACACACTGGCCGCATGACGATCACGCTGTTTGACCAAGCCCTGCCGCACGGCATCACCCTGTCGTGCCGCGCTGCGGGGCCGCTCGATGCACCGCGCCGGGCGCTGTTTTTGCACGGCTTTCCGGAGGCCGCTTTTGTCTGGGACGGGGTGATGGCCGCGCTGGCAGCGCCAGCCGCCGGCAGGCCGCCGCTGCGCTGCGTGGCGCCCAATTTGCGCGGATATGAGCGCAGCAGCGCGCCGCCCGACGTGGCGGCCTACCGCGCCAAACACCTGGTGGCCGACCTGGCCGCGCTGATCGACGCCAGCGTGGCCACGCCCGGTGCGCCGCTGGATTTGCTGGTGGCCCATGACTGGGGCGGCGGCGTGGCCTGGAACCTGGCGGCCTTGCTGCCGCAGCGGGTGCGCCGGCTGGTCATCGTCAACGCACCGCACCCGGGCGCGCTGCTGCGCGAGCTGCGTGACAGCCCGGCGCAGCAGGCCGCCAGCGGCTATATGAACGATCTGGTGCAGCCCGATGCGGCCGCCAAGCTGGCCGCCAACGACTTTGCCGGGCTGTTTGCCGTGCTGCAGCGCTTTGGCCCGGCGCATTGGTTGACGCCGGCGCTGCGCGAGCAGTACCGCGCGGTCTGGCGGCAAGGCCTGGACGGCGCGCTCAATTACTACCGCGCGTCACCGCTGCGCCCACCCCGCGGGCCGACGGACACCGCGTTGCAGCAGCTTGTGTTGCCGCCGTCGGTGGTGAATGTGGCCGTGCCCACCACCGTGCTGTGGGGCGATGCGGATCACGCGCTGCTGCCCGGCCTGCTGGACGGCCTGGCCGCCTGGGTGCCGGGCGTGCAGGTGCAGCGCCGGGCGGGGGCCAGCCACTGGATCGTGCATGAGCAGCCCGAGTGGGTGGTGGCCCGGCTGCGCGAGGTGCTGGCCACGCTGTGACCTGCCGAAGCGGCCCGGCGAGATTCAACGGCGATCAAACGGCGATCAAACGGCGATCCGGCAACCGCGCGACCGCAGGTTCGCGCCCATCCAGTAGACGCCGCGGATCCGGCTCCGCCGGTCCGCTGGCGGCGGCCCCCCTGGGGGGGAGGCGCCGAAGGCGCATCGGGGGGGGCACTACGGCCTGCCGATGAACAGCGCCAGCCCGGCGCGGCCTCGCGGTGCGTAGGTCAGGCCCAGGTAGAGCGGGCCGATGCCGGTGTCGGCACCCAGAAACACGCTGCCGCCGCTGCGCAGCCGCGACAGCGTCACGTCACTGCGCTGTGACCAGGCGTTGCCCGCCTCCAGCGTGGCACCGACAAAAAAGCCCCGGGTCAGCGCCGGTGCGTCGGACAGCCGGCGATACCAGCCCAGCCGCAGCAGCAGCACATGGTTGCCGGTCAACTGGCCGGCCTGGTAGCCCGACAACTGGTGAAACCCGCCCAGGCTGTAGCGCGGCAGGTTGATCGCTTGCTGCTGGTCGGCGGTCTGCACCCGGGCAAAAGCTTCAAAGGTGTTGGCGCCCGCGCTGCGCACGGCCGAGCCCTCGGTCTCGGCACGGTAAAAGCCGCCGCTCAGGTCACCGTGGCGCTGGCCGGCCCACAGCGCCAGCGAGCCCCGGTAGCCCGATTGCGGAAAAATCGCGAAATCAAGCTGGTCGATCACCAGTTGCGCACGCAGCGCGTCCTCGGTCCAACTGGCCTTGCCGACGCCAATGCCACCGACGCCGACGCCGCCCAGCCGGGCCGAGACCAACAGCGGCTCGGCGCGCAGCGCCAGCCGCGACCAGCCCAGCCGCAGCTCACCCACGTCGCCCCAGGGCTGGCCGATGTCCAGGCCCAGCACCGCCACATTGCGCAGGAAGGTGGCCAGCTCGTCACCGCCGTCGGCGCTGTAGCGGGCCAGCCGGCGTCGCTCAAGACCGGCGCTGGCGCTGACAAACCAGTCGTCGGCGCGCGAGGCCGACCAGGCCAGCGGGTGGTAAATCTCGCTGCCGATCTGCGGCACCTCACCGATCTGCACCCGGTTGCGCCACTCGGTGCCGCTGGGCGTCAGCCAGTGGCGGTTGTGCGCCAGCTTCAGGTTGAAGGCGCTGCGGCCCCGGAAGTCGGTGCCGAGGTCGAGCCCGGCGTTCAGGTAGTTCGGGCCCCAGGGCTTGTCTTCGAGATTGAAGACCAGCGTGTCGCCGTCGGGCGTGGCCAGCAGTTGGTAGTCGGACCGGGTGTAGTCGCCGCCCGCAGCCAGGCGCCGGGCGTCGCGCTCGGCGCGCTCGATGTCAAAGGCATCGCCGGCCTTGTTCTCCAGCATCGCCAGCAGCCGGTCGGGGTTGGTGCGGGTGGTGCCCTGGATGGTCACCGCCACCAGCCGGGCGCTGGCCGGCGGCGGGGCCGGGTGGCCGGCGCGCCAGGCAGCGTAGGCCGGTGCGTCTTGCACCAGCGCGGCCAGTTGGTCGCTGCGGCCCCGGGCGCCGGCCTCGCCGAGGGCAAAAAACTTTTCTGCCTGGTCAAAATCGCCGGCGCTCAGCGGGCCCAGGGCGGGCGCGATCAGCACGTCCTGCGGCCGCAGCGTGGCCAGGCTGCGCTGCACGTTTTGCTCGGTCAGCAGGTTGATCATCTGCGCCGTCAGCCCCACCACCGAGTTGAGCGTGGCGCGGCCAGCCGGCGGGGTGCCGATGTTGACGACGATGACGATCTCGGCGCCCAGCGCGCGCGCCACGTCGATCGGCAGGTTGTTCACCAGGCCGCCGTCGCCCAGCACCCGGCCAGCCACCTCGGTAGGGGCAAACGCGCCCGGCACGCTCATGCTGGCGCGCAGCGCCAGCGCCAGGTCACCGCTGTCGAGCACCACGGCGGCGCCGGTCTCCATGTCGGTGGCCACGGCGCGAAAGCGGATCGGCAGGTCATCAAACCGGGCCACGCCGCGCACTGGCAGGGTGTAGCGGCGCAGCAGCGACTCCAGCCCCCGGCTGGACACGGCGCCGCTGGGCAGCAGCAACTCACCGTCGCGCAGGCCCAGCTCGATGGCGGCGGCGATCTCGAAGTCTTCCTCTTTGCGCCGCTGCGACAGTTGTTGGCGCTGCACCCGGTTGGTGAAGACCTCACCCCAGTTGACGGCGCGCAGCGCCCGGTCGAGGTCAGCCGCCCGCATGCCGCTGGCGTACAGGCCGCCAACGATGGCGCCCATCGACGTGCCGGTGATCACGTCGATGGGGATTTGCAGCTCTTCCAGCACCTTGAGCACGCCCACGTGCGCCAGCCCGCGTGCGCCGCCGCCCGACAGCACCAGGCCGATGCGCGGGCGGGGGGTGGCCGGCGCGGGCGCCTCAGCGGGCGCCTGGGTCTGTGCCGGAACCTGCGCCTGCGCCTGGGCCTGGGTTTGCGCCGCAGCCTGGGCCTGCGCCTGGGCCGGCGGCGCCAGCGCTGCGGCCAGCGCGGCGGCCAGCGGCAACATCAGCGCCAGGCCATGTCCCCGCGCGCCGGCTCGCCGAAGGCGGCCGATGGCCGCCGGGCCGGCGCCGTCACATGGCATGCAGCACTTTGTCGGCCGCCCGCCGCACCAGCGAGCGCACCCGCATCGGCCAGGCCAGGCCTTCGGCCATCAAGCGGGCCAGCGCCGGCTGGCGCAGCGCCCAGTGCGCGCCGGTGGCCGGCTCAGCCAGCAGCAGCAGCTCATGCGCGTCGTCTTGCCACAGGCACAGCAACTGCCGCCACTCGCCCTGCAGGTGGCAGCGCAGTGCGGCGCCGGGCGTGGTGGCCTGGGCCAGGGCGTGGCCGGCCGGCGGCGCGGCCGGGTCGTCGGGCTCGGGCAGCAGGTCGGCCGGCACGGTGTCGAGAGTGCCGATGTCGAGCGCCATCGACACCGTGGCGGTCGACGCCTCGTCGCTGGCGATGCGCTGCAGGCGCTGGATTTGCGGCGCGGCGCTGGCCAGGGCCTGGTCCAGCCCATGCCGTCGCGCAGCGGCCAGGCGCACGATGGCCCATGAAAAATGGCTGGCATCGGGTGCGTCCTGCGCCGCCAGGTGGTCTACCAGGTTGCGGCACAGGCCCAGCAGGCGCGGTTGCCGGGCCGGCGCGCAGCAGGCGATGTCAAACGCCAGGTGGTCCATGAAGCGCCAGGCCGGGTGGTCGTAGGTGTCGAGCGGCGACGCATCGTGCAGCGCCAGGCGCAGCACCGTGGCTTGCAGGCGCTGCAACAGGGCCACGGCGGGCGCGCCGAGCGACTTGTCGTTCTGGATGGCGGTGAACAGCCGGGCCAGCAGCTCGATCAGTTGCGGGTCGGGCCCGCTGGCCGGGTGGCTGTGCCGGGCCGGCGGGGCCGGTGCGCCGAGTGCGTCGAGCGCGTCCAGCGCCGAGGGCATGCTGTCATGCAGGGTGTGCAGACTGGGCGCGTCGGGTGGGATGTGCGGGATGTGCGGGTGGTGCAGGCCCGCCGATGTGCGGTAGCGGCTGATCTCGGCGCCCCAGGCCGTGCCGCCGCCGTAGACGATGGTGCGGTGGGCGGCGGGCGCGACGCCCTGCGCTTGCAGGCGCTGGCTGGCGGCGCCATAGGCGCGGCGCAGGCCTTGCGCCAGCGGCACGGCGGCCTGGTGCAAAAACGCCACCAGCACCGGCCGCGACAGCGGCACCCGCTGCAGGCCGTCCCACAGCGCCCGCACAAACCGCTCGGGCCGGAACGGGTTGGTGTCGCGCGCCACATTCACATCCGCGACCAGCGCCGAGGTGTAGGTGTGCAGCTCACGCAACTCGGCCTCGGCGGTCTGGCGGATGGTCTGGTTACAGCGCGCGATCTCGACCTCCACCGTCACGTCGTCTTCGTCGATCAGCGACAGTTCGGCCAGCGCCGGGGACGGCGTGGCGTGGGCGGCGCTGTGGACGGCGGCGTGGGCGGGGGTGGATGGCTGGGTGCCGGCGGCCTGGTCGCGCTGGGCAGCGGCGCGCAGGGATTGCAGCGCCTCGCTCACCAGCTCGTTGCGGTGAAGTTGCAGGGCCCGCGCCGGGTCACCGTCGAGCCGGCTGTGCGGGGGCAGGCGCAGCCGCCAGTGCTGCTGCACCGTGTCGATCACCCCATCAAACGTCAGCGGCGCGCGAAGTAACTCGTCGTCGATGAAGTCTTGCAGGGTGGGGTGGCGCGGCATGGGAAAGCGGGGTGGACAGACCTTTAAAACCGGTGGGTGGAAACGGCCGCCCGGGCCGTCCCTCACCCCAACCCTCTCTCCCGCGTGCAGGAGAGGGTGCAAGGCACGACCCGGGCAAGCGCGGGGTGGCAACCGAACGGGCCTGGCAAGCACTCAGCAAAGATTATCAATGCCCACCCCAACCCGCCAGTGAAGCGGGCCAGACCGGGCCAGCCAAACGACCGAAACCCCCCCGCCAAACGGTAGCCAAACGACCAGCGGGCCACCGCACGGTGGCCCAAGCAAAACGGGCCACCCAAAGGGTGGCCCGTGAGCGCCCGGCGCGATCAGCGGCAGGCCATTGGCCAGCCGTTGGTACTTGTGAAAGTACGCGCCGAGTCATGCCGGCAGCAAAGCCGCCGGCATGACCTTACATGTCCATCCCGCCCATGCCGCCCATCCCGCCCATGCCGCCGCCGCCCATGCCACCACCGCCGGCTTCTTCTTTCGGCGCTTCGGCCACCATCGCCTCGGTGGTCAGCATCAGGCCGGCCACCGACGCGGCGTTCTGCAGCGCCGTGCGCGTCACCTTGGTCGGGTCAAGAATGCCCATTTCGATCATGTCGCCGTACTCGCCGTTCTGCGCGTTGTAGCCGTAGTTGCCAGTGCCTTCCAGCACCTTGTTGATCACCACGCTTGGCTCTTCACCGGCGTTGGCCACGATCTCGCGCAGCGGCTGCTCAACCGCGCGAAGCACGATCTTGATGCCGGCGTCCTGGTCATGGTTGTCGCCTTTGATGGTGCCAGCCGCTTGGCGGGCACGCAGCAGGGCCACGCCGCCGCCCGCCACGATGCCTTCTTCAACGGCGGCACGGGTGGCGTGCAGCGCGTCTTCGACACGGGCCTTCTTCTCTTTCATTTCCACTTCGGTGGCAGCGCCCACCTTGATCAGCGCCACGCCGCCGGCCAGCTTGGCGACACGCTCTTGCAGCTTTTCACGGTCGTAGTCGCTGGTAGCTTCTTCGATCTGCACCCGGATCTGCTTGACGCGGGATTCGATGTCGCCAGCCGCACCACTGCCGTCAATCAGGATGGTGTTTTCCTTGCCCACTTCAACCCGCTTGGCTTGGCCCAGGTCTGCCAGTGTGACCTTCTCCAGCGTCAGGCCCACTTCTTCAGCGATCACCTTGCCGCCAGTCAGGATGGCGATGTCTTCCAGCATGGCCTTGCGGCGGTCACCAAAGCCCGGGGCCTTGACGGCGACGACCTTCAAGATGCCGCGAATGGTGTTGACCACCAAGGTGGCCAGCGCTTCGCCTTCGACTTCTTCGGCCACGATCAGCAGCGGACGGCCGGCCTTGGCCACTTGCTCCAGCGTGGGCAGCAGATCACGGATATTGCTGATCTTCTTGTCAAACAACAAAACGTAAGGATTGTCAAGAATCGCCGACTGCTTCTCGGGGTTGTTGATGAAGTAGGGCGACAGGTAGCCACGGTCAAACTGCATGCCTTCGACGACTTCCAGTTCGCTGTTCAGGCTCTTGCCGTCTTCGACGGTGATAACGCCTTCCTTGCCAACCTTGTCCATCGCTTCAGCAATGATGCGGCCCACTTCTTCGTCGCTGTTGGCCGAGATGGTGCCCACTTGGGCGATCTCTTTGCTGGTGGTGGTGGCTTTGGATTGCTTCTTCAGCTCGGCCACCAGCGCGATCACCGCTTTGTCGATGCCGCGCTTCAGGTCCATCGGGTTCATGCCGGCGGCCACGTACTTCATGCCTTCGCGCACGATCGACTGGGCCAGCACAGTGGCGGTGGTGGTGCCGTCACCGGCGATGTCGCTGGTCTTGGAAGCCACTTCCTTGACCATCTGCGCGCCCATGTTCTGCAGCTTGTCTTTCAACTCGATCTCTTTGGCCACCGAGACACCGTCTTTGGTAACCGTAGGCGCACCGAACGAGCGCTCCAGCACCACATTGCGGCCTTTCGGGCCCAGCGTGACCTTGACCGCATTGGCCAGGATGTTCACGCCTTCAACCATGCGGTGACGGGCGTCAGCGCCGAAAATAACGTCTTTTGCTGCCATGTGAAAATCTCCGAATTCAGTAAATGGGGGGGGTTGACGGGCGAAAGCGCGCTGTGCGGCTTACTTCGCGACCACCGCAAACAGGTCTTCCTCGCGCATCACCAGCAACTCGTCGCCGTCGACCTTGACGGTCTGGCCCGAGTACTTGCCGAACAGCACGCGGTCACCGACCTGCACGTTCAGGACGATGAAATCGCCCTTGTCATTGCGCTTGCCGGGGCCCACAGCCAGCACTTCGCCCTGGTCGGGCTTTTCGGCGACGTTGTCGGGGATGACGATGCCAGAGGCGGTCTTGGTTTCTTGTTCCAGACGCTTGACGATCACGCGGTCGTGCAGGGGGCGAAGTTTCATTCGTATCTCCTTGGAGGTTTCACATCAGCGCGGCACGCCAGCAGCTTGCCGGCATCCCGTCACATGCGGGGCAACCGGGGGCCGGCTGCGCCGGTTCGGTTGTTAGCACTCATCATTGACGAGTGCCAACAATAGATTATAGGGACGATGTGTGACGTTTCAAGGGGGTGGCCGGGCTGGGCCGGCTTGGCGCCGGTGCGGGCGCGTCGGCCCGGTTTGTTGCCCGAAGCCCTGTCGTGCGACATTCTTTCCGAAGCCTTGCGACACAATTGCCGGCTTATTTCCCGCATTGTGAAAAAAGGATACTGCCCGGTTCCGCACCTCCGCCAACGTTCCCGATTCACTCCTGTCACTGATTCGTAAGCGTCTGGCCGAGGCATCTTGAGCCGTTGTTGAAGGCGGGCCACCATGGCGCCCATGACGGCCGTGTTGACCTTGATTTGCGCGATGGTTCTGGCCTGCGCCCTTCGCTGGCCAGGCATCACCGGCTGGTTCAACGCCGCTC
>JANLOP010000074.1:0-3392 GCA_031366635.1 Betaproteobacteria bacterium
CGCATGGTGCGCGATGTCGATCTGGTGCAGGACATCGCGCAAGAGAGCTTCATCCGCGCCTACCGCGCGATGCCCAAGTTCCGCGGTGACAGCGCGTTCTACACCTGGCTGTACCGCATCGCTGTGAACACCGCCAAAAAAGCGCTGGTTGATTTGAAGCGCGACCCGCTGGTGTCGATGTCCACGCTGACCGGCGCAAATGACGACGATGATGAAACTTCCCGTGTTGGGCGCGAACTAACCGACGGCGCAACGCCGGAGTCTTTGCTGGCCAGCAAGGAAATTGCGCAAACCGTCAACGCCGCGATCGAAGCCCTGTCACCCGATCTGCGGCAGGCGATCACGCTGCGTGAGATCGAAGGCCTGAGTTATGAAGAGATTGCCGAGATGATGAGCTGCCCGATCGGCACGGTGCGCTCGCGCATCTTCCGGGCCCGCGAGGCGATTGCACTGCGCTTGAGGCCACTGCTCGACACCCGAGAGGGTGAGCGGTGGTGAGCCGGGCGGCCATCAGCCTCGTTTTATCAACAGCGGCAAACGCGCGGCGTGCTTTCTGGCGCCGGGCAGCCATGCATCCATCGGTGGGAGTTGAACCAGCATGACGGCGAATGATGCAAGCGCTTCGGCGGCAGTGGGCAGTTTGGTGTCGTCGCTGATGGACGGTGATCTTGAGCCCGACGCCGCCACTGGCACGCTGGCGCGCTGGCATCACGATGCCGATATGCGCGCCACTTGGCATGCCTACCAGTTGATCGGGGATGTGCTGCGGTCTGATGATCTGGCCACTCCGCCGGCGCAAGACGAAGCTTTTTTGCGCGCCCTGCGCGGCCGGCTGTCGCAAGAGCCGGTGCCGCTGTCGCCGGGCCAGGCCGTGTCGGCCGTTGCAGCGGCCGCTGCTGCGGCGCGCCGCTGGCCCGCATGGCTGGTGGCGCCGGCAGCGGTGGCGGCTGGTTTTGTCGCCGTGGCGGGCTTGCTGGTGGTCACCCGGGTGGTGTCGATCAACCCGGCCGACAGCGGCCAGTTGGCGCTAGCCGCGCCCGGCGCCACTGCCAATGCCAATGCCACTGACCTGGTGCGCAACGCCGGTCTCGACCGCTACCTGGAGGCGCACCGCACCCTGGCCAATGGCGTGGTGGCGGGTGGCGCGGCCGAGCACCGCGTGCAAATCGTCTTCGAAGCCAAGTGAGTGCGCTGATCAGGCACTTGGCGCGGGCCGGGCGGGCGGGCTGCCGGCCGGGCAGGGCGGGGCGGGGCCCGGTGATGGTGATGGCAGGGCGCCTGGCGCTGGGGCTGGTTATCAGCGCCGCGCCTGCGCTGGTATCGGCCCAGACATCAGCCCCAACCTTGGCCCCAACCACAGCCCAGGCCGGCGCGGCCAGCGGCGCCACCGCCTCGGCCGAGAGCAACGCCTGGCTCAGCCGGATCCAGCAGGCGGCAGCCAACCGCAGCTACCAGGGCACGCTGATGTTCAGTGCCGGCGGTGTGGCGTCCAGCTCGCGGGTGCTGCACATCTGTGACGGCCGCCAGCGCTACGAGCGCATCGAGGTGCTGGACGGCCGCGCCCGCCTGCAATACCGCCACAACGACCAGTTGCTCACCCTCTGGCCCGCCAGCAAGCTGGCCCGGCTGGAGCAGCGCGATCCGGTGGCCGAGTTTCCAGCCCTGCCGGCGGCCGCGCCGCAGCGCGCCGTGGACAACTACGACATGCAGCCGGTCGGCAAAGACCGCATCGCCGGCCATGAGGTGGATGTGTTGCTGCTCAAGCCGCGCGACAAGCACCGGTTTGCCCAGCGCCTGTGGTCTGACCGCGACACCGGCCTGCTGCTGCGCAACGATGTGCTGGGCCCGGCCGGTGAGGTGCTGGAGTCGTCGGCCTTCACCGACGTGGTGATCGGCGGCAAACCGGCGGCTGAGGCGGTGCTGGGCCCGATGAAACGGCTGGACGGCTACCGCGTGCTGCGGCCGCAAGCCGAGCGCGCACAGATCGACGCCGAGGGCTGGACGCTGCAACGCAGCGTGCCCGGGTTTGTGCTGGTCAGTTGCACCCGGCGGCCGCTGGATACCGCCAGTGAGGCCGATGCGCCAGTGCAGGTGCTGCAGTCGGTGTTCTCCGATGGCCTGGCCCAGGTCTCGGTGTTCATTGAGCCCTACGATGCGCAGCGCCACAAGAAGCCGATGGGCACCAGCCTGGGCGCCACCCACACGCTGACCAACCGCCACGGCGATTGGTGGTTCACGGTGGTGGGTGAAGTGCCGATGGCCACCGTGCAGCAATTTGAAGCGCTGTTTGAGCGCAAGCGCTGAGTGCCGGCGCCAGGCCGTTGAAAATCCGGGGGCGCCGGCCGGCCCCGCCCGGCCGCCCTCCCTGTTGAAAATCAAACCGAGGTGAGTTGATGTTTGCAATGACTGACATATTGATCCCGCCACTGCATGCCGGCCGCCGCCTGGCGGTGCACGCGGCGCTGGCGCTGGCGCTTGTCGGCTCACTGGCGCCGCAGGCCGGCGCCGCCCAGGGGCGCGGTGAGTTGCCTGATTTCACTGAGTTGGTGGAAAAGGTCGGGCCGTCGGTGGTCAACATCCGCACGCTGGAGCGCCCTGGCCGCAATGCCGCCGCCGGCCCGGGCAGCGGCATGGACCCGAATATGGAAGAGTTCTTCCGCCGCTTCGGCATCCCGCTGCCCGGCGGCCGGGGCGCACCACGCGGCCCGGGCGCGCCAGGTGGCCCCGGCGGCGGTGCCGATGACGAGCCGCAGCAGCGCGGTGTCGGCTCGGGCTTCATCCTCAGTGCCGACGGCTACGTGATGACCAATGCCCACGTGGTGGACGGTGCCGACGAGTTGCTGGTCACGCTGACCGACAAGCGCGAGTTCAAGGCAAGAATCGTCGGCTTCGACAAACGCACCGATGTGGCGGTCGTGAAGATCGAAGGCACGGGCTTCCCGGCCGTGAAGATCGGCGACGTGAACCGGTTGCGCGTGGGCGAATGGGTCATGGCCATCGGCTCACCATTCGGTTTGGACAACACCGTCACAGCGGGCATCGTCAGCGCCAAGCAGCGCGACACGGGCGACTACCTGCCGTTCATCCAGACCGACGTGGCGATCAACCCGGGCAACTCGGGCGGCCCGCTGATCAACATGCGTGGCGAGGTGGTCGGCATCAACAGCCAGATCTATTCGCGCTCCGGCGGCTTCATGGGCATCTCGTTCGCGATCCCGATGGACGAAGCAATGCGCGTCAGCGAGCAGCTGCGCTCCTCGGGGCGGGTCTCGCGCGGCCGTATCGGCGTGCAGATCGACCAGGTCACGAAGGATGTTGCCGAGTCGATCGGCCTGGGCAAGCCCCAGGGCGCACTAGTGCGCAGTGTCGAGAGCGGGTCGCCTGCCGACAAG
>JANLOP010000098.1:0-2392 GCA_031366635.1 Betaproteobacteria bacterium
AGACGCGCCGGCCGACGCCGGCAAAGTTGGACGGCACGCGGTAGATCACATTGTTCTCGAACCACTCGTAGCTCTTGGTGGTGGCCAGGTTGTTCACCGACGTGGGCGACAGGCGCGCATCGATCGGGCCGCCCATCATCGTCAGCGTGCGCGGGGTGAACTCACCGTGGGTGGCCATCAGCGAGACGGCGGCCAGCACCGGCACCGTGGGTTGGCAGACCGACATCACGTTGACCTCGGGGCCGACATGGCGGATGAACTCCTGCACATAGGCCACGTAGTCGTTCAAGTGGAAGGGGCCGGCCGCCAGCGGCACGGTGCGGGCATCGGTCCAGTCGGTGATCAGCACCTTGTGGTCGCGCAGCAGCACCTTGACGGTGTCGCGCAGCAGCGTGCTGTGGTGGCCCGACAGCGGGGCGATCACCAGCACCGTGGGCTGGGTCTTCATTTTCTCCAGCACCGCCGGGTTGTCTGTGAAGCGCTTGAAGCGCAGCAGGCGGCAGAAGGGTTTGGTGATCGGCACCTGCTCTTGCACCGCCACCTCGACGCCGTCGACCTCGACGCTGCGGATGTCGAACTGAGGCTTCTCGTAGTCCTTGGCCAGGCGGTGCATCAGGTCCAGCCCGGCTGAGACGCGTTGCGCCATCGGCAGCTGGGTGAAGGGCGACAGCGGGTGGTTGTAGAGCTTGGCCGAGGCGCTGGCAAATTCGGAGAACGGCGCCATCAGCGCACGTTGGGTTTCATACAGCTGGTACAGCATGGTTGCGGTCTCCGCAAGTGGGGTGGGGCATCAGTGCCCTGGGTGCGATCTTGTACCGGCCCGCCCGAAAGGGCCCAGACAAGTGACACAAGATTTTGTGCAGTGCAGCAATTATGTATCAGTTTACCGAATATTGCACCTTGGCGGCCGTTTGCAACCTGGGATCAACACCTGCTTGCCGGCGCTTTTGCCGGGCTCTGTCGCCTGCCGGACAGGGTGGCGGCGCCCAGAAACCACAAACCCGGCGCGCGGCCGGGTTTGCGGGGGGCGGGCGCAGCCTCAGCGTTGAATCACGCTGGCCATCGCATCGACCACATAGTCGATGTTGCGGGTGTTGAGCGCGGCCACGCAGATGCGGCCCGAATCCACGCCGTAGACGCCGAATTCATGGCGCAGCCGCGCCATCTGCGCCTGGCTCAGGCCCGAGTAGCTGAACATGCCGCGCTGGCGGGTGATGAAGGAGAAATCCTGCGCGATGCCGGCCGCCTGCAGCCTGGCGGTGAGCTTGCCCTGCAGCAGGCTGCGCATCTGCTGGATGCGCAGGCGCATGCCGGCCAGCTCTTGTTCCCACTGGGCGCGCAGCGCGGGGGTGTCGAGCACCGTGGCCACCACTTGCGCGCCATGGGTGGGCGGGTTGCTGTAGTTGGTGCGGATGGTGACCTTGAGCTGCGACAGCACCCTTGCGGCTTCATCGGCGCTGCCGCACACCACGCTGAGCGCGCCCACCCGCTCGCCATAGAGCGAGAAGCTCTTGGAGAACGACGTGGCGACGAAGAAATCGATGCCCGCAGCAATGAATTGCCGCACCACCGCGCCGTCCTCTTTGATGCCGTCGCCAAAGCCCTGGTAGGCCAGGTCGAGAAAGGGCGTCAACCCGCCGGCCTTGACCACCGCGATGACCCGCTCCCAATCGGCCGGGCTGATGTCGTAGCCGGTCGGGTTGTGGCAGCAGGCATGCAACACCACGATGCTGCCAGGCGCTGCGGCGGCCAAGTCGGCCAGCATCGCATCGACCTTGACGCCCCGGGCATCGGCATCGTAGTAGGCGTAGGTGGCTACCGGGAAGCCGGCGTTGGTAAACAGCGCACGGTGGTTCTCCCAGCTCGGGTCGCTGATCAGCACCGTGGCGCCAGGGTTGAGCTTCTTCAAAAAATCGGCGCCCAGCTTGAGCCCACCGGTGCCGCCCAGGGCCTGCACCGTGGCCACCCGCTTGGCCGCCAGCAGGGGGCTGTCGGCGCCGAACACCAGGTGCTGCACCGCTTTGTCATAGGCCGCGATGCCGTCGATGGGCAGGTAGCCGCGCGGCTTGTGGGCGTCGTTCAACTGCTGCTCGGCCGCCTGCACGCAGGCCAGCAAGGGCAGCTTGCCCGATTCGTCGAAGTACACGCCCACGCCCAAGTTGACCTTGGCCGGGTTGGGGTCGGCGTTGAACTGTTCGTTCAGGCCCAGGATCGGGTCACGCGGGGCCAGTTCAACGGCGGCAAAAAGCGACATGGCAGAAGATTCCTGAAGTGACGGTGGCCCGGTGTTGGCGCGGGCCATCGGGGGTGGGGCAGTCCTCGCGCCAGCAAACCGGGCGGGTCTGCGCTACCCTGTCGGGTTGCCCGCCGGCCCAATGGCGGCGGGCGCAAA
>JANLOP010000142.1:0-23311 GCA_031366635.1 Betaproteobacteria bacterium
GGGATCGTCGGCTGCAATTTGGCCGCAGCGGTCCATTTTTCACCGGCTTTTTGTCCCATAGCGACGGCTATGGGCCTGCAAACCCGGCAAAAACTGTCCTCGCTGGGGCCAAATTTCGCTTCGACGCCCCAAGCCCGACAGGCTCCTAGGCCGTGGGCGGCACTGCAGCGATGTTGAACCTGCAGGCGAAGCGCTATACTTTTCGTATATCGCAGCCTGCTCGTCAAGTCATGTCCACCACCACCGTCTTCACCAACAACCGCAGCCAGGCCGTGCGCCTACCGGCGGAAGCAAGATTTCCCGACAGCGTGAAAAAAGTGCAGGTGCGCGTGGTGGGGGCTGAGCGCGTGATCACGCCGGTGGCCCATGCCTGGGACAGCTTCTTCCTGCCCGAGGCGCAGGCCGCCAGCGCCACCGACGACTTCATGGCCGACCGGGCCGGCCAGCACCAGGCTGAGCGCGAATCACTTTGACAGGCCGGCGCTGGTGCTGAAATACCTGCTCGACACCAACATCGTGATTTATGTGATCAAGCGCCGGCCGCCATCGGCACTGACCACATTCAATCAGCACGAAGGGCAGATGGCGATATCGGCCATCACGTTGGCTGAATTGGTGCACGGCGCTGAAAAAAGCAGTGATCCAGCGCGAAACCTGGCGGTGGTGGACGATTTTCGCAGTCGCTTGTCGGTGCTGGACTACGGTGAGCGCGCCGCCCACCACTACGGCAGCATCCGCGCCGCACTTGAAAAGATCGGCCAGCCCATCGGTGTCAATGACTTGCATATCGCTGCCCAGGCGCGTTGCGACGGGCTGGTGCTGGTCAGCAACAACTTGCGTGAGTTCGAGCGCGTGCCAGGCTTGTTGACCGACAACTGGGTGTAGTCAGCACTGCCCGCCACCCGGCGGCGCGCCAGCGCTACTTCATCAACCCCGGCAGCCACAGCGCCAGCGCCGGCACCTCCAGCACCACTGCCAGCGCGATCACCAGCGTGAAGCAAAACAGCCAGACGCCGCGAAAGATCTGCTTGAGCGTCACGCCGTCGAGCAGCGCGTTCAGCACAAACAGATTCATGCCCACCGGCGGAGAGATCAGGCCAATCTGCACCACCAGCACGATCAGCACGCCAAACCACACCGGATCGAACCCGAGCTGGGTGACGATGGGAAAAAACACGGGGATCGTCAGCAGCACCATCGACAGCTCTTCCATGATGGTGCCCAGCAGCACGTAGACCACCATCATCGCGCCCACCACCATCAGCGGCGACAAGCCCAGGTGGGTGATGCCCTCACGCAAATCCGCCGGCATGCTGGTGAAGTTGACAAAGGTGGAGAACATCATCGCGGCGATCAGGATGGTGAACAGCATCGCGGTGGTGCGGGCACTTTCCACCAGCACCTGCAACAGCACCCGGGGCGGCAGCGCGCCGCGCAGCAGCGCAAAAAAGAACGCGCCCGACGCGCCGATGCCCGCGCCCTCTGTGGCCGTGAAGACGCCGCCGTAAATGCCGCCCAGCACCACGATGACCAGCAGCACCACGCCCCAGATGTCGCGCAGCGCACGCCAGCGCTGCGCCCAGTTGCTGCGCTCGCCGGCCGGGCCGGCGGACGGGTCACGCCAGGTGATCCAGGCCACGCCGCACATCATCAACGCAGCGCACAACAGCCCGGGCAGCACGCCGGCGGCAAACAGCTTGCCGATGTTGGTCTCGGTGACGATGCCGTAAATCACCATGATGGTGGACGGGGGGATCATGATGCCCAGCGTGCCGCCGGCGGCAATCACGCCGCTGGACAGGTAGTCCGAGTAGCCCAGCTTTTTCATCGACGGATAGGCCACCTTGGCCATCGTGGCGGCGGTGGCAATCGACGAGCCGCAGATCGCGCCAAAGCCGGCACAGGCCAGCACCGTGGCATGGGCCAGGCCACCGCGAAAATGGCCGATGAAGGCATACGCGGCGCGGAACAACTCATGCGCCAGCCCGGCCCGGGCGACAAAATTGCCCATCAGGATGAACAGCGGCACCACCGACAAGGTGTAGGCAAAGCCGGTGTCGTAGACCACCTGGGCGGCGGATGCGGCGGTGGGCCCCCAGCCGCGCATCAGGCCGAGGCCGGCAAAGCCGACAAAGCCCATCGCAAAGGCCAGCGGAATGCGCAGCAGCGCCAGCACAAACACCGCCGCAAAGCCCAGCAGAGCTTCGATCATGTCGCGCCCCCGGCGGGTAACGTTGGCTGGCCGGGCTCATCCAGGCCGATGATGTGGTGGCGGGTGGGCCGCAGCATCAGCAGGCCGTGCACCAGCGCGGTGACGCCGCACAGCACGCTCATCAATTGCACAAACGGGCCCAGCGGCAATTTCAACTGGGCGGTGGTGTCGCCGTAGCCGGCCATCTGGCCGGCCTTGTCCCACATCAGCCAGGCCAGCCCGGCCAGCGCGGCGCAGCACAGCCCGTCGACCAGCGCCTGCTGCCAGCGGCGCAGCCCCGGCGGCAGCAGTGGGTCGAGTGAATCAAACACCACATGCTCACCGTGCAGGCTGACCAGCGGCAGGGCGGCAAAGATCACCACCACCATCAAGATCTCGGTCAACTCCAACGAGCCGGACACCGACTGGCTGAGCAGCTTGCGGCCCAGCACATCGACCAAGGTGAGCGCCATGATGGCAAACAGCGCGAAGCCGGCCAGCAGACCGCACAGCGCATCAAGCAGGCGTTTCAAGGGGGGTTCTCCGGTACGGCCTGTGGGCAGGCCAGCGTGTGGGCGGCGGCGTTTGCGTTTGCGTTTGCGTTTGCGTTTGCGTTTGCGTTTGCGTTTGCGTTTGCGGCTGCGGCTGCGGCTGCGGCTGCTGAGATCAGCCGGGCCAACGCGGCCCGGGCGGACCTCACTTTTCGAGCTTGCCGATCTCGGCCCGGTATTCGGCGATCACTTTTTTCGCGTCTTTCAAGCCCTTGGCTTCGGCCGCCTTGGCCCAGGTTTCTTCCAGCCCGCCGGTCTTGGCCTTGACCGCTGCCACAAACGCCGGGTCGGCCTGGGTGAAGGCCACGCCCGATGCCTGCATAAAGGCCATGCCGCGCCGGTCAACCCGGTCCCAGCCCCGGCCCATCATGCGGGCGGCAAACTCACCCGACATGTCGTCGACGGCCTTCTTCACATCGGCCGGCAGGCCGTCGTATTTGGCCTGGTTCATCATGAAGACGAAGCTGGTGTTGTACAGCCCGCCGGGGAAGGTGGTGGCGTAGCGGATGACCTTGTCGATCTTGAAGCTCTCCACCGACTCGGCCGGGAACAGCGTGCCGTCCATCACCCCGGTGGACAGCAGTTCATAGCTTTCGGGCGCCGGTTTGAGGGTGACATTCATGCCCATCGCCTTGCTGATCTCGTTGACCATGCCGCCGCCGATGCGCCACTTCATGCCGGCCAGGTCGTCCACCTTGGTCACCGGCTTCTTGGTATTGAAGACGATGCCCGGGCCGTGGGTGAACACCGCCAGCACCTTCACACCCTTGTGCTCATCGGCAAACGCCGGGTATTTGGCATACAGGCGCTGGAACGCCACCGACGTGGCCTCGGCCGAGTTGCCCATGAACGGCAGCTCCACCATCTGGGTGGTGACAAACCGGCCCGGCGTGTAGCCATGCACCGTGAACGACAGATCGGCCAGGCCGTTGCGCACCGCGTCGAAGGTGCCCGGTGCCGCCGACACGGCGCGCGGCAGCGCATTGCACTTGATCTTGCCGGCGGCTTTTTGCGCCAGCAGCTCGCACCACTCTTTTTGCGTCTCGGTCAGCATGTGGGCCGGCGGCAGCCAGGTGGACAGCGTGAGCACGGTTTGCGCGGCTGCAGGCAGTGCCAGCGTGGCAGCGGCCAACGCGGCGGCGGCGGCCCGCGAGCAGCGGACGAAGAGGGCAAGGATTGGCATGCGGGGAACTCCGGGATCAGGGGGTGCGGGGCGCCAGCGAAGGCACCGGGTCTTGTCTGGCGGGAATGTTGCCTCAGTCTGTTGCAGCGTGACATTGCAGAAAACGCGGGGCCGGGCGGCGTGCTGGCACACAGCGGCGTCGCAGCCGTGGGCCAGCCCCGTGCGGGCCGTCAAAACGCGCCGCGACAATGCCGGCGCAGCGCGACATTCGCCCACCCGTTCGCCCGCCAAGCCGGCCCCATCCAGCCCCATGCACCGCACCCTGTTCACCACCCCTGGCGTGAACACGGTTTTGCGGGCATTTTCAGTGGCCTTTTTGCGCTGCACCGGCTGGACGCTGGACGGCCAGTTGCCGGCCGAGCATCCCAAATGCGTGCTGATCGCCGCACCGCACACCAGCAACTGGGATTTGCCGTACACGCTGATGGTGGCGTTTGCGCTGCGGCTCAACATCCACTGGATGGGCAAGCAGTCGCTGTTTCGCTGGCCGCTGGGCCCGCTGATGCGCTGGCTGGGCGGCATTGCGGTGGACCGCGACAAATCCAGCAACCTGGTGGCCGCGTCGGCCCAGGCCATTCGCGATGCCGACGGCCCGCTGCAACTGGTGGTGCCACCCGAAGGCACGCGCAGCAAGACCCGGCACTGGAAAAGCGGTTTCTACTGGATTGCGCACCAGGCCGGCGTGCCCATCGTGCTGGCCTACATGGACTACCCACGCAAGCGCAGCGGCTTGGGGCCGGTGTTTGTGCCCAGCGGCGATGCCGAGGCCGACATGGCCCGGATCAAGGCCTGGTATGCGCCGTTCCGGGGCAAGAACTGGCGCCAGTTTGATGCCGGTTGACTTGACAGCCGGCGGGGCCGGCGCCGGTGCAGCGCACTGCATCACATCGCGTCGGCGCCACGCCGGGCGGATTGACCCGCCCAAGAAACTCATGCATCATCCCCCGCGTAATAAAGTTACAAACCCCCTCGTCCACAGGTTTTGTCCATGTCCTTCGACCTTGTTCTTTTTGGCGGCACCGGCGATCTCACCTGGCGCAAGCTGATGCCGGCGCTGCTGCAAGCCTTCCGCCACGGCAAGCTGCCGCCCGATGGGCGCATCCTGGCGGTGGCCCGTGATGAGCGCAGCGACGACGAGTACCGGCACTTCATCCACGAGCGCTTTTGTGAGGTGGAGAGCGCCAAGCGGCCGAGTGACGATGAATTTGCGCGCTTTGCCGAAATGGTGCATTACCGGCGCATGGATTTGTCCAAGCCCGAGCATTACGCCGGCCTCAAAACCTGGCTCGATGCGCGCGGCGCCGATACCGTGGTGCTGTTTCTGGCCACCGCGCCGTATCTGTTTCCGGTGATCTGCCAGCAGCTCGGCCAGGCCGGCCTGAACAGCCCGAACGTGCGCGTGGTGCTTGAAAAGCCACTCGGCCACAGCCTGGCCAGCGCGCAGGAGATCAACCGGGTGGTGCGCTCGGTGTTTGCCGAGACGCAAGCCTTCCGCATCGACCACTACCTGGGCAAGCCTGCGGTGCAAAACCTGATGGCGCTGCGCTTTGGCAATGCGCTGTTTGAGCCGCTGTGGCGGCGCGAGAGCATTGCCAACATCGAGATCACGCTGGCCGAGGGCCTGGGCGTGGGCACCCGCGGTGACTATTACGACACCACCGGCGCGCTGCGCGACATGGTGCAGAACCATGCGCTGCAATTGCTGACGATGATTGCGATGGAGCCACCGTCCACCAACGACGCTGACGCCATCCGCGACGAGAAGCTCAAGGTGCTGCGCTCGCTCAAGCCCTTCACGCCTGAGAGCGTGGCGCGCGACGTGGTGCGCGGCCAATACAAGGCCGGCACGCTGGACGGCAAACCGGTGCCGGGCTATCTGGATGAGGTCAAGGTGCCGGCCGGCAGCCACTGCGAGACTTTTGTCGCGCTGCGCACCGAGGTGCAGAACTGGCGCTGGGCGGGCGTGCCGTTTTACCTGCGTACCGGTAAGCGGCTGGCCGGCCGCCATGCCCAGATCGTGGTCAACTTTCGCGGTGTGCCGCATCCGATCTTCCCGGGCTCGGCACGCGCCAACAAACTGGTGATCAAGCTGCAACCCGAGGACGGTCTGGAGTTGCACCTGCTGGCCGCCAAAGGCAGCGCGCAGGGTGAGTTGCTGGCGCCGGTCTCGCTCGACCTCGATTTTGACAAGGCCTTCCCCAGTGAGCGCGTCGGCGCTTACGAGCGGCTGCTGATGGACGCGATTGCCGGCCGGCTGAACCTGTTTGTGCGCAGCGACGAGCAAGAGCAGGCCTGGCGCTGGGTCGAGCCGATCCTGCAAGCCTGGGCCGCTGACCCGAACGGCCCGCGCACCTACGCCGCCGGCACCTGGGGGCCACCGGCCGCCAGCGCGATGGTGGCACGGGACGGCTGCACCTGGGACGAAGAGCAATGACTGGGTGGCCCGATGCTTGACCGCATCCGCGCGTCGATCCCGGCGCTGCCGCCGGCTGAGCGGCGGGTGGCCAAGCTGCTGCTGGCCGACCCGCGCAGCTTCGCCACGCTGCCGGTCAGCGAGCTGGCCCACCGCTCATTTGTCAGCAACCCGACGGTGGTGCGGTTTTGCCGCAGCGTGGGCTACGACGGGCTGGCCGACTTCAAGCTCAAGCTGGCCGGCACCGTCAACGAGGGCGTGCCGTTTGTGCACCGCTCGGTGGACGAGGACGACAAACCCGCTGACCTGATCGTCAAGGTGATCGACAACGCGGTGGCGGCGCTGTTGAAGTACCGCAACAACGCTGCCGGCCATGCTTTTGACCAGGCGATGAGCGCGCTCACCGAGGCCGGCCGCAACCACAAGCGCATCGAGTTTTACGGTGTGGGCAACTCGGGCATCGTGGCGCAAGACGCCCAGCACAAGTTCTTTCGGCTCGGCGTCAACGCGGCAGCCGTCAGTGACGGCCATGTGCAGGTGATGAGCGCCACCATGCTGGGGCCGGGCGATTGCGCGGTGGTGATCAGCAACTCAGGCCGCAGCCGCGATTTGATCGACGCGGCCGACATCGCCCGCCGCAAAGGCGCCACGCTGATCGTGATCACGGCCAGCGGCTCACCGCTGGCGCAACTGGCCTTGTCAAACCACCAGATCATGCTGGCCGCCGACCACCCGGAAGACTTTGACCGCTACAGCCCGATGGTGTCGCGCCTGCTGCACCTGACGATCATCGACATCCTGACCACCGGCGTGGCGCTGCGCTTAGGGCCTGGGCTGCGGCCGATGTTGCAGGAGATCAAGCGCAACCTGCGCGCCAAGCGCTACGCCGCGCCAGCGGCCGTGCCCACCCGGCCCGATCAAACCCCGAGCAGCGAATCGACGCCGTAAAGCTGGGACAACTGGCGCAGCTTGGGCGGCGCACCGCTTATCCGCAGCGCGCGGCCCTGGCCGGCCGCCTGGCGCTGGCAAGCCAGCAGCACGGCCAGCGCGGCGCTGTCCAGCAGCTTCAGCGGTGCGGCGTCCAGCACCGGATCAGCGGCGGCCGCCAACTGCGGCGCTAGCCGGGCCAGCGTGGCGCTGGCCTCGGCCATCGTCAGGCGCTCGGGCAGCGCGATCATCGCCGCCGGTGGCAGCAGCGCCGCGTCAGCCATCAGTTCTTGGCCGCCGAGGCCAGCGATTTGTTCTTCTCGGCCAGCCGGGTGATCAGCGCGTCCAGCCCGCCCGCGCTCAAGTCCTTGGCAAACTGGCCTTTGTAGGCTTCTACCAGCCAGAAGCCGCCCACGTTCACGTCGTAAATCTTCCAGCCGTCGCCGGCTTTCTCAAGCCGGTAGTCGAGCTGGATCGGGTCGCCTTTGCCGCGCACCTCCGACCGCACCACCAAATCACCGTCCGCCGCGCCAGCGCGCAGCGGTTTGACGACCACCGCCTGGTCTTTGACCTGCGTCAGCGCACCCGAATAGGTGTTGACCATCAGGGTCTTGAACTCGTCGATCATGCGTTTTTGCTGGTCGGGCGTGGCGCTGCGCCACTGCGGGCCCACCGAGCTGGCCGTCATGCGCTGGAAGTTGACATGCGGCATCACCTTGGCGTCTACCAGACTGCGGATAGGGCTCACGTCGCCGGCCTGGATGGCTTTGTCGGCCTTCACCGCGTCGATCACATCGGTCGAGATCTTCCGCACAAAGGCGTCAGCGGCCAGCGGCTCAGCGCGCAGCGCGGGGGCAGACAACAACAGGCTGGCCAGGCCAAGGGCAGAAATCCAGGTGCGTCGCAACATCAGTTCATCCTTTTGGGTCGGGCATCGGGCCCTGACAAGCTCAACGCGCGGCGGCGCGCTGCGGTTCACTTGCCGTCCGGCTTGATTTCAGGCTTGATTTCAGGCTTGCTGTCGAGCTTGATCAGGCTTTTGAACGGTGCCGGCGCGGCCTCGTCCTCGGGCGGGTCACCGTCGTAGATCAGGCTGCGGCGGCGCGCCAGGTAGGCGTCGCGCAGCAGCACGTATTTGTCGAGTGCGATCTCGTCCAGCACCCGGCCGGCGTTGAGCAATTGCACCCGGGTGTCGAGCAATTGCAGCAGGTTGGCGCCATTGCGGTCACGCGGCTCGTGCCAGATCCGGCTGATGCCGGAATCCTTGAAATCCAGCGCCAGCCCGGCGCTGTCGCGCACCGTGGACGGGCCGAGGAAGGGCAGCACCAGGTACGGGCCGCTGCGCAAGCCCCAGAAGCCCAGCGTCTGGCCAAAGTCTTCGTAGCCGGTGCGCTCCAACCCTATTTCGTCGGCCACGTCCATCGTGCCGCCAATGCCGAAAAACGTGTTCACCACCACCCGCATGCCCATCTCCAGCGCCGGCCGGGGCTTGGCTTGCAGCAGCAGGTTGGCGCTGGTCCACACATCGTAGATATTGCCGAAAAAATTGTGCACACCAGTGCGCACCAGGTTGGGCACCAGCGCCTGGTAGACCTGCGCGGCGGGCTTGATGGCCACCTTGTCCACGCCCTCGTTGAACTGGAACACCTGGCGGTTGAAGGTCTCCCACGGGTCGTTGCGGTTTTGGCCCTCGTTCGGCAGGCTGGCGCAGCCGCCCAGGAACAGCAACAGCAGCGGCAGGGCAGCCACCCACCGCGCCATCGACCGGCGCGCCGTGCGGCCACTGAGCGGCGGCCTCAAAAGAATCGCGCTCATGGCTTTTTGCCCGCTGCAGATGCCGGCACAGCGCCCGTGCCTGCTTCGGCACCTGCACCCGCGCCGGCACCGGTTTCAGCCGCCTTGTTGAACAAGAACTGGCCGATCAGGTTCTCCAGCACCACCGCCGACTGGGTTTGCTTGATGGTGGCGCCGGGCGCCAAGTTCTCGGTTTCGCCGCCGGGCTCCAACCCGATGTACTGGTCGCCCAGCAGGCCGGCCGTCAAGATTTTGGCCGAGCTGTCTTTCGGGAACAGATAGCCCCGGTCCACCTCCAGCGCCACCACGCCCTGGTAGGTTTTGGGGTCGAGACGGATGCCGGTGATGCGGCCCACCACCACGCCGGCTGAGCGCACCGGCGCGCGCGCCTTCAGCCCGCCGATGTTGTCAAACCGGGCCGACAGGCTGTAGGTGTCACCCTGGCCAAAGCTGGTCAAGTTGGCGGCCTTGAGGGCCAAAAATACCAGGCCGGCCAGGCCCAGCAGCACAAACAGCCCGACCGCCGTCTCAACGCCTTTTTTTTCCACCGCTTGCTCTCCCGTGGGGTCTGGTTTTACCGCATCTCGTGACGGCATCGCATCACGGCGTCGAGAACATCAGCGCGGTGAGGATGAAATCCAACGCCAGCACCGCCAGCGACGACACCACCACCGTGCGGGTGGTGGCGTAGGCCACGCCCTCGGGTGTGGCCTGGGTTTCGTAGCCCTGGTACAGCGCCACAAAAGTGCAGACCACGCCGAATACTGCACTCTTGACCACGCCGTTGCCCACATCGCGCCAGATATCCACCTTGTTTTGCTGGATCGACCAGAAGTTGCCAGCGTCGATGCCGATCAGCCCCACCGCCACCAGCCACGCGCCCAGGATGCCCACCGCCGAAAACAAGACTGCCAGCAGCGGCATGGCCACCACGCCGCCGATGAAGCGCGGCGCCAGCACGCGGGCCCGTGGGTCGATGGCCATCAGCTCCATCGCGGCCAGTTGCTCACCGGCTTTCATCAGCCCGATCTCGGCGGTGAGCGACGTGCCGGCCCGGCCGGCAAACAGCAATGCGGTGACCACCGGGCCCAGCTCTCGCACCAGCGACAGGTTGACCACCAGCCCCACCGACTCGGCCGCGCCGTAAGTCACCAGCGCGTAATACATCTGCAGCGCCAGCACCGACCCCACCGCCAGGCCCGAGGCCAGGATGATGACCAGCGAGCGGTTGCCGATGGCGTAAATCTGCACGATCACCAGGTTGAAGCGGCGCAGCGACTGCGGCAACACGCCCATCAAACCGATGAAAAACAGCGCCGCGTGGCCCCAGCCCTGCATCACCGCCAGCGTGCGGGCGCCGAGCGCTTGCAGCCAATTCATGGCGCGGCCGTCAGGCCAAAATCGACGGCCATCGAAGGCGCCGGGTAGTGAAACTTGACCGGCCCATCGGGCTCACCGCGGACAAACTGGCGCACTTCCGGGTCGGTGGAGGCCATCAGCTCGGCCGGCGTGCCCTGGGCCACGATGCGGCCCAGCGGTGCCATCAACACCACATGGTCGCTGATGGCCATGCACTGCGGCACATCGTGCGAGACCACCAGCGACGTGGCGCCGGTGATGTCGTTCAGGCTGCGGATCAGCTTGGCTGCCACACCCATCGAGATCAGGTCGAGCCCGGCAAAGGGCTCGTCATACATGATCAGCTCGGGGTCGAGCGCTATCGCCCGGGCCAGCGCGATGCGCCGCGCCATGCCGCCCGAGACCTCGGCAATGCGCAATTGCGCCGCGCCGCGCAGGCCCACCGCGTTGAGCTTCATCAGCACGATGTCGTGGATCAGCGGCTCAGGCAGGTCGGTCATCTCGCGCAGCGGGAAGGCGACGTTGTCGAACACGGTGAGGTCGGTAAACAGCGCACCGAATTGAAAAAGCATGCCCAGGCGGCGGCGCAATTTGTAGACCTGGGCCTGGTTGCGCACGTCCACCACAGCACCGTCAAACACCACCCGGCCGCTGCTGGCTGCAAACACGCCGCCGATCAAGCGCAGCAAAGTGGTCTTGCCGCAACCCGAGCCACCGAGGATGGCCGTGACCTTGCCGCGCGCAAAGCGCAGGTTGACGTCTTGCAGGATGGTGCGACTGCTGTCGTAGCCAAACGTGACGTGGTCGATCTCGATCAGCGGGTCAGGGTTCAACGGGGATGGGGCGGCCGGGCCGGGCGACTTCGTTCAAGAATTGTCGCATGCTGCCCACGGGCCTACGGGATTGCACTGGCCCGGATCGGGCATCAGCGCGGCAGGTTGGTGCTGCCCATCAGATAGCCGTCCACCTCGCGCGCGGCCTGCCGGCCCTCACGGATGGCCCAGACCACCAGGCTCTGGCCGCGCCGCATGTCGCCGGCGGCAAACACCTTGTCGATGTTGGTGCGGTAGCCGCCTTCGTCGGTGTGGGCCTTGGCATTGCCGCGGTTGTCTTTGACCACGCCAAAGGCGTCCAACACGCTGGCCACCGGATTGACAAAGCCCATCGCCAGCAGCACCAGGTCGGCCTTGTACTGCTTCTCGCTGCCGGCAATCTCCACCAATTTGCCGTCTTTGAACTCGATGTTGACGGTGGTCAGCCCGGTGACCTTGCCGCGGGCGCCGGTGAACACCTTGGTGGCCACCGCAAAAGCGCGCGCACAGCCTTCTTCATGGCTGCTGCTGGTGCGCAGCTTGGTGGGCCAGTACGGCCAGGTGAGCGGGCCGTTTTCATGCGCGGGCGGCTGCGGCAACAGCTCAAACTGGGTGACGCTGGCCGCGCCGTGGCGGTTGCTGGTGCCCACGCAGTCACTGCCGGTGTCACCGCCGCCGATCACGATCACGTGTTTGCCGGTGGCCAGGGTTTGCGCTTTGACTTTGTCGCCGGCATTGACCTTGTTTTGTTGCGGCAAAAACTCCATCGCAAAGTGCACGCCGTCCAGGTCACGGCCCGGCACCGGCAGGTCGCGGCTTTGCTCAGAGCCTCCCGTCAGGATCACCGCGTCGAACTGGGCTTTCAGCGCGTCGGGCGAGATCGTTTGCTTGGCGTCATTCGTCACCTTGCTGCCCGCACCATCCGCCGGCATCGCCCCCACCAGCACGCCGGTTTTGAAGACCACGCCCTCGGCCTGCATCTGGGTGATGCGGCGGTCGATGTGCGATTTCTCCATCTTGAAATCGGGGATGCCGTAGCGCAGCAGGCCGCCTATGCGGCTGTTTTTCTCGAACACGGTGACGTCATGGCCGGCGCGCGCCAGTTGCTGGGCCGCTGCCAGGCCGGCCGGGCCCGAGCCGACGATGGCCACCGATTTGCCGGTCTTGAAGGTGGGCACTTGCGGCTGCACCCAGCCTTCGGCCCAGGCCCGGTCAATGATGGCGTGCTCAATGCTTTTGATGCCCACCGGGTCGTCATTGACGTTGAGCGTGCAGGCCGCCTCGCACGGCGCCGGGCAGATGCGGCCGGTGAACTCCGGGAAGTTGTTGGTGCTGTGCAGCACGGTGATGGCGTTTTGCCAATCGCCCCGGTACACCAGGTCATTGAAATCCGGAATGATGTTGTTCACCGGGCAGCCGCTGTTGCAAAACGGCGTGCCGCAATCCATGCAGCGTGCACTCTGCACCTTGGCCTGGTCGGCGTTCAGGCCAATGACGAATTCTTTGTGGTTCCTCACGCGCTGGGGCACGGGCGCGTAGCCCTCTTCCAGACGCTCAAACTCCATGAAACCGGTGACTTTTCCCATGTCGGTGTGCCTGTGTCTTTGCTGGATTCAGATCATTTGGCCGGCACCGCCACGGCGGGGGCCTTGGCTTTGGCAACGGTGTCGCTGGCAGCCTTGGCGGCATGGATTTCACCCAGCGCGCGCTTGTACTCATTCGGGAACACCTTGACAAACTTGGCCCGGGCGGTGGGCCAGTCGTCCAGGATGTCGCGCGCCCGCAAAGACCCGGTCCAACTGTGGTGCTGCTCGATTAGCGCCTTCAGCAGCGTCTCATCGGCCTCAGCGCTGCCATTCACCTGGTGCCAGACGCTGCGGTCGATGCTGGCGGCCTGCTCGGCCGCCGGCAGCACCTTGTCGAGTGAGACCATCGCCGGGTTGCAGCGCTTGGCAAACAGGCCGTCTTCGTCGTAGACGTAGGCCATGCCGCCCGACATGCCGGCGGCAAAGTTGCGGCCGGTCTTGCCCAGCACCACCGCCGTGCCGCCGGTCATGTATTCGCAGCCGTGGTCGCCGGTGCCCTCCACCACCGCCGTGGCGCCTGACAGGCGCACCGCGAAGCGTTCACCGGCCACGCCCCGGAAGAAGGCCTCACCGCTGGTGGCGCCGTACAGCGCGGTGTTGCCGATGATGATGTTCTTGGTGGCGTCGCCGCGGAAGTCGATGCTGGGCCGCACCACCACCCGGCCGCCGCTCAAGCCCTTGCCGGTGTAGTCATTCGCGTCGCCGATCAAATATTGGGTGATGCCCTTGGCCAGAAAGGCCGCAAAGCTCTGGCCGCCGGTGCCTTCCATCTGCATGAAGATGGTGTGGTCGGGCAAGCCCTCGGGCCGTTGTCGGATCAGCTCACCCGACAGCATCGCGCCCACGCTGCGGTTGCCGTTGCGCGTCTCCTCCATGAACTGCACTTTCTCGCCACGCAGGATGGCGGGCTGGCATTTCTCGATCAGCTTGATGTCGAGCGCCCGCTCCAGCCCGTGGTCTTGGGTCTCGGTGTGGAAGCGCGGCACGTCGGCCGGCACGTCGGGCTGGTGGAAGACGCGGCTGAAATCCAGCCCGCGCGCCTTCCAGTGGGCGATGCCTTTTTTGGTGTCCAGCAGGTCGGCCCGGCCGATCAACTCATTGAAGTTGCGGATGCCCAACTGGGCCATGATCTGGCGCGCTTCTTCGGCCACAAAGAAGAAGAAGTTGACAACGTGTTCCGGCTTGCCGGCAAACTTCTTGCGCAGCACCGGGTCTTGCGTGGCCACGCCCACCGGGCAGGTGTTGAGATGGCATTTGCGCATCATGATGCAGCCCTCGGCCACCAGCGGCGCGGTGGCAAAGCCGAACTCATCGGCGCCCAGCAGCGCGCCGATCACCACATCGCGGCCGGTCTTCATCTGGCCATCGGCCTGCACCCGCACCCGGCTGCGCAGCCGGTTCAGCACCAAAGTCTGCTGAGTTTCGGCCAGGCCCAGCTCCCAGGGTGTGCCGGCGTGTTTGATCGACGACCAGGGTGACGCACCGGTGCCGCCGTCATGGCCGGCTATCACGATGTGGTCGGCCTTGCACTTGGTCACGCCGGCGGCAATCGTGCCCACGCCCACCTCAGACACCAGCTTGACGCTGATCGACGCCCGAGGGTTGGCGTTTTTCAGGTCGTGGATCAGTTGCGCCAGGTCTTCAATCGAATAGATGTCGTGGTGCGGCGGTGGGCTGATCAGCCCCACGCCGGGCACGCTGTAGCGCAGCATGCCGATGTACTCACTCACCTTGCCGCCGGGCAACTGGCCGCCCTCACCCGGCTTGGCGCCCTGGGCCATCTTGATCTGCAACTGGTCGGCCGACACCAGGTATTCGGTGGTGACGCCAAACCGGCCTGACGCCACCTGCTTGATCTTGCTGCGCAGGCTGTCGCCATCTTTGAGCACGTAATCCGCCGCAATCACCTTGGCGCCGATCACGTCACTCACCTTGGTGCCGGCGGTGATCTTGATGCCTTTGAGTTCGTTGCGATAGCGCGCCGGGTCTTCGCCGCCCTCGCCGGTATTGCTCTTGCCGCCGATGCGGTTCATCGCAATCGCCAGCGTGCTGTGCGCCTCGGTGCTGATTGAGCCGAGCGACATCGCGCCAGTGGCAAAGCGCTTGACGATCTCGGCGGCTGTTTCCACCTCGTCCAGCGGAATGGCCTTGGCCGGGTCGAGCTTGAACTCAAACAGCCCGCGCAAGGTGACGTGGCGCCGGCTTTGGTCGTTGATGAGCTGGGCATACTCTTTGTAAGTCTCGAACTGGCCCGAGCGCGCCGCGTGCTGCAATTTGGCGATGGCGTCGGGTGTCCACATGTGCTCTTCGCCGCGCACCCGCCAGGCGTATTCGCCGCCGGCGTCCAGCATGCTGGCCAGCACCGGATCACTGCCAAACGCGGCGCGGTGGGTGCGCAGCGCTTCTTCAGCCACCTGGAATACGCCGATGCCGCCCACTTGCGTGGCCGTGCCCCGGAAGTACTTCTGCACGAACGTCTTTTCCAAGCCAATCGCTTCGAACAACTGCGATCCGCAATACGACATATAGGTGCTCACGCCCATCTTGGACATGATTTTTGACAAGCCCTTGCCGATCGCCTTGACGTAGTTGTAAATCGCTTTGTCGGCCGACAAGTCACCCGGCAGCTCGTCATGCAAGGCCGCCAGCGTCTCCATCGCCAGGTAGGGGTGCACGGCCTCGGCGCCGTAGCCGGCCAGCACCGCAAAGTGGTGCACCTCACGGGCTGAGCCGGTCTCTACCACCAGGCCGGCCGTTGTGCGTTTGCCCTCGCGCACCAGGTGGTGGTGCACCGCAGACAACGCCAGCAGCGCCGGGATGGCCACCTGGTCGCGGGTCATGCGGCGGTCGGTGATGATCAGGATGTTGTGCCCGCCCTGGATCGCGTCCACGGCCTCGGCGCACAGCGACGCCAGCTTGGCCTCCACGCCCTCACAGCCCCAGGCCAGCGGGTAGGTGATGTCGAGCTCATAGCTCTTGAACTTGCCACTGGTATGGGCGTCGATGCTGCGCAGCCGGGCCATGTCGGCAAAGTCGAGTACCGGCTGCGCCACTTCAAGGCGCATCGGCGGGTTCACCGCATTGATGTCCAGCAAATTGGGCTTGGGGCCGATAAAGCTGTTCAAGCTCATCACAATGGCCTCGCGGATCGGGTCGATCGGCGGGTTGGTGACTTGCGCAAACAACTGCTTGAAGTAGTTGAACAGCGGCTTGTTCTTGTCCGACAGCACCGCCAGCGGTGAATCATTGCCCATCGAGCCGATGGCTTCTTCACCGGCCGTGGCCATCGGCGCCAGCAAAAACTTGATGTCTTCCTGCGTGGTGCCAAAGGCCTGCTGCCGGTCCAGCAAGGATTCTGCAAACGGCGATGCACCACTGCTGCTGCCACCGGCGGGCACGGCGATCGAATCAAGCCGGATGCGCACGTTTTCGATCCACTGCCGGTACGGTTTGGCGAAGGCGAACTGGTTTTTCAGCTCTTCGTCATCGATGATGCGGCCCTGCTCAAGATCGATCAAAAACATCTTGCCCGGCTGCAAGCGCCATTTCTTGACGATCTTGCGCTCAGGGAACGGCAGCACGCCGCTCTCTGAGGCCATCACCACCAGGTCATCGTCGGTGACGATGTATCTGGCGGGTCTGAGACCGTTGCGGTCGAGCGTGGCGCCAATCTGCTTGCCGTCGGTGAAGACCATCGCTGCCGGGCCGTCCCAGGGCTCCAGCATCGCGGCGTGGTACTCGTAAAACGCCCGGCGCCGCAGGTCCATCAGCTCATGCTGCTCCCAGGCCTCGGGGATCATCATCATCGCGGCATGCGCCAGCGGGTAGCCGCTCATCGTCAGCAGCTCAAGTGCGTTGTCGAAGGTGGCGGTGTCACTCTGGCCCTCAAAGCTGATCGGGTAGAGCTTTTTCAGGTCATCGCCCAGCACCGGGCTTTTCATCACCCCTTCGCGCGCCCGCATCCAGTTGAAGTTGCCTTTGACGGTGTTGATCTCACCGTTGTGCGCCACCATGCGGTAGGGGTGGGCCAGCGGCCACTCGGGGAAGGTGTTGGTAGAAAATCGCTGGTGCACCAGCGCCAGCGCCGAGACCACCCGCACGTCCGCCAGATCGAGGTAGTACTGGCCCACCTGGTCAGCCAACAGCAGGCCTTTGTAGATGATGGTGCGGCAGCTCATGCTGGGCACGTAATACTCACCGCTGTGGGTGAGTTGCAGGCGCTGGATGGCCGCCGAGGCCGTCTTGCGAATCACGTACAGCTTGCGCTCCAGCGCGTCGGGCACGATCACATCGGCGCCGCGGCCGATGAAGATCTGCCGGATCACCGGCTCTTTGGCGCGCACCGCCGGGCTCATCGGCATGTCACGGTTCACCGGCACATCGCGCCAGCCCAGCAAGACCTGGCCTTCGGCTTTGACGGCACGGGCCAGCTCATGCTCACAGGCCAGGCGGCTGGCATGTTCTTTGGGCAAGAAGATCATGCCCACGCCATATTCACCCGGCGGCGGAAGCAGCACGCCCAACGAGCCATCGGGCGCCGTGCCGGCACGGGCCATCTCAGCGCGGAAGTATTCATCCGGTATCTGGATCAGGATGCCGGCGCCGTCACCCATCAATTTGTCGGCGCCCACTGCGCCCCGGTGGTCGAGGTTTTTCAGGATTTGCAGGCCTTGTTCGACGATGGAGTGCGCGCGCTGGCCCTTGATGTGGGCGACAAAGCCGACGCCGCAAGCGTCTTTCTCGTTCGCCGGGTCGTACAGGCCATGCTCGGCCAGCGATGCGATCTCGGCCCGGCTGGCGGGCGCCTGCACAGCCGTGGCGCTGACTGAATCACGGGGGGTTGAGGTCAAGGCGCACTCCTTCGCATGTCGAGAGTCGAAATTTACTGCACCGCAGCAAACGGTTCAAGCAGATTTAAATGGGGTCAGACTCATTTGAATCGAGGCCGACCGGCGATTGGACTATTAAATAGGGTCATACATAAAAACGAGTCGGCCGACGGGCTTGCAAGTCTTGCGCCGGGCTTTGTTGGCGCAAACCGCGCACTGTGCGGCGCCGATTCACGGTCCGGGCTTGCGCGGCCGGCCACGTGGCCGGGGCTGCACCGGTCGGCTGGCCTGCTGGGCCAGGCTGGCCAAGAAGGCTGCATCGCCCAGCGCCCAGCCTTTGCGGCCGGCCTCGGCCAGCGCGGCAGAGCGGGCGGCGGGCAAGCCTTCGTCGATCAGCCGGCGGTAGGCGGCCTCGCGCTCAAACGGCGTATTGCCCAATTGCCACCAGGCATCGCCGTCGGTGATCAAGCCGCTGACCAGGCCGTCGCGCAGCCCGCCCAGGCGATGGCGGGCGCTGGACCAGGCATGGCCCTGCGCCGTGGCCACCAGGCCGGTGCGCACCGGGTGCTGGTCGATGAACAGCATCACGTCCAGCACGCACGCCCCGGGCTGCACCACCGTGGCGCGAAACCGGCCTGCCCACAGGCTGCCGCGCCGGCCGTGGCGGCGGTTGAAGCCCGCGCCGTAGCGCCGGCCCAGGCCCTGCATCAGCGTGCCCAGGCCATTGCGGGTGCTGGGGGTGAGCAGCAAATGCACATGGTCGGCCAGCAGCACATAAGCATGCACCGCCACTTTTTGCAGCAGCGCTGATTCGCGCAGCGCCGCCAGAAACTGCCGCCGGTCGTCGTCGTCGATGAACACCGGCTGGCCGCTGTGGCCGTACAGCGACACCAGGTGCGCCTGGCCGGCCAGCGCCAATCGGGGCAGGCGGGCCATGGTTTAGCGGTTGTGAATCAAAACAATCGGCAACGGCGGGCCAGCGGCAGGTGCGCGCGCGCCGGGGCGGGTTGCCGTGTTTTGCTCCGTGTCCCCCGGTGACGGCCAAGGATGGCCGCCACCTCCTCCTTTACCTGCGCAAAACACGGCAACCCACCCCGGCGCTCCATCACCGCAGTGGCGCCGACAGGAGGTCAAGACCACCTCCATACCCATCGCCGCCGCCACAGCCGCTGCCGGGCCGAGGGCGCCGGGTGACCGGATGCCGGAGGTAAAGAGGGAGCCGGCGGGCGCTTGCGGCCGGCGGCGGATGACACGTAGGCATCCGGTCACCCGGTGGCCTCGGCCTCGCACCGGCGTTGACGGGTTTCGTCCGGCGGCAGCGAACCCACCTAACGCAACCGCAACCACGAGCCCATCTCGCTCTGAAACCAAAAGTTTCATGCAGCCCACCCCCCTCTCAGCCCGAATCCAGCGCCGCAAACGCATCCCGCCCGGTCAGGCGCCGGTGTTCACGCGCCGCAAACCGGTCGGTCATGCCGGCCACGTAATCGGCCACCGCGCGGTGGCGGTCAGGCAGGGCCGCATGCTCGGCCGGCATCTCGGCAGGCGCGGCCAGGTAGGCGTCAAACAGCTCGCGCACCACCCGGCCCGCCGCGTCCGTCATGCGCATCACCTGCGGATGGCGGTAGAGCTGGGCAAACAGCAGGCGCTTGATGGCCAGGCTGTCGGCCTGCACCGCATCCGAGAAGCGCAGCAGGCGCGGCAGTTGGCGCACCGCATCGGCACTGGCCGGCCGGGCCTGGGCCAGCGCGGCGGCGGTGCTGTCGATCACGTCATGCACCTGGGCTGAGAGCATTCGGCGGATCGTCTCAAACAGCAGCCGCCGGCCCGGCTGCTGCGCCAGGTGCGGATGATCGGCCAGCGCGGATTCACGGTGCTGCTGCACACCGCGCAGGCCGGCCAGTTGCTCAAACCTCAGCAAGCCAGACCGCACGCCGTCATCGATGTCATGCGCGTTGTAGGCAATCTGGTCGGCCAGATCGGTGAGCTGGGCCTCCAGGCTGGGCTGGCTGGCGTGCAGAAAGCGCCGGCCCACGCCGCCCGGCTCTATCGCGTCCAGCGCCAGCGCGTCGCGCCGGCTGCAATGCTTCAAGATGCCTTCGCGGGTCTCGAAGCTCAGGTTCAGGCCGTCAAAACCGGGGTAGCGCAGCTCCAGATGATCCACCACGCGCAGGCTTTGCAGGTTGTGCTCAAAGCCGCCGTGATTTTTCATGCAGGCCTGCAAGGCATCTTGCCCGGCATGGCCAAACGGCGTGTGGCCCAGGTCGTGCGCCAGCGCGATGGCCTCAACCAGGTCTTCGTCCAGCCCCAGGCCCCGGGCGATGGACCGGCCGAGCTGGGCCACCTCCAAAGAGTGGGTGAGCCGGGTGCGGAACAGATCACCCTCGTGGTTGATGAAGACCTGCGTCTTGTAGACCAGCCGGCGGAAGGCCGTGCTGTGCACGATGCGGTCGCGGTCGCGCTGGAAGGCGTTGCGCAGCCGCACGGCGGGCTCGGCGTGTATCCGGCCCCGGCTGGCGGCAGCGTTGCTGGCGTACGGGCAGACGAGAGCCAGGGGGGCCACGGGGACCAGCGACATGGCCGGTGCCTGCGCCGCTGCCGACATCAAGCCGGCACGGCGTGCTGGGGCAGATTCGGCACGGTGTGCGCTGCGATCACCTGGGCCACCAGCGCATCGGGCGCCGGGCGCACCGCCGCGCGGCCCAGGCCGTCAATCAGCACAAAGCGGATTTCACCGGCTTCTGATTTCTTGTCACCGCGCATCAGCGCCATCCAGCGCGCCAGCGGCAGCGCCGGTGCCTGCACCGGCAGGCCGGCGCGCCGGCACAGCGCCGTCAAACGCGGCAGCAGCGACGCATCCACCAAACCCAGCCGGGCCGACAGATCGGCCGCCAACACCATGCCGCAGCCCACCGCCTCACCGTGCAGCCAGGCGCCGTAGCCCAAACCGGCCTCGATGGCGTGGCCAAAGGTGTGGCCAAAGTTGAGGATGGCGCGCAGCCCGCCCTCGCGCTCATCCTGGCCCACCACTGCCGCCTTGATCTCACACGACCGGCGCACCGCGTGCGCCAGCGCGGCTTTGTCGCGGGCGCGCAGCGCGTCGATGTGGGCCTCGATCCAGGCCAGAAAATCCGGGTCGGCAATCGGCCCGTATTTGATGATCTCGGCCAGCCCGGCCGACAGCTCTCGCTCGGGCAGGGTGTCGAGCAGATCCAGATCGCAAATCACCCGGGCCGGCTGGTAGAACGCGCCAATCATGTTCTTGCCCAGTGGGTGGTTGACGGCCGTCTTGCCGCCCACCGACGAATCCACCTGCGCCAGCAAGGTGGTGGGCACCTGCACCAACGGCACGCCGCGCATATAGCAGGCGGCGGCAAAGCCTGCCATGTCGCCCACCACACCGCCGCCCAGCGCGTAGATCACGGTTTTGCGGTCGCAGGTGGCGGCCAGCAGTGCGTCGTAAATCAGGTTCAGGGTGTCGGCATTTTTGTGCTGCTCACCATCGGGCAGCGCGATTTGCAGCACCCTGCCGTGGCGCTGCGCCAGTTGCGCGGCCAGGCGGCTGGCGTACAGCGGCGCCACTGTGGTGTTGCTGACGATCAGCGCATCGGCCGAGGTGGGCAGGCCGGCCCATGAGGCACTGTCGCCCAGCAAACCACAGCCGATGTGGATGTCGTAGCTGCGGCTGCCCAGGTGGATGGGCACATGGATCGTGGGGGCGGTGGCAGCGGTCATGGCGGGCGGGTCAATTCAACGATGCGAATTCACGTCGGCCGCAGCGGGCGGCTTGGCGTGGCGATTCAATCGTATTTCAGGTATTTGAAGCGCGCATCGTCCGGCGTGCCTTCCAGTGCCGAACCGGCCGCAGCGCTTGGCCGCCACATCACCACTTCTTCGATTTTCTTGGCCAGCTCAAAATCTTTCTCGGTAATACCCTTGGCGGCATGGTTCATCAGTTTGACGGTGACAAAGGCATATGACACCGTCAGGTCAGGATGGTGCCAGGCGGCCTCAGCCAGATGGCCCACGGTATTGACCACCATCAGCGTGCCCTTCCAGCCACTGGTTTTGAACTTGCGACGAATCCAGCCGTCTTCGAGATACCATTTCGGTAACTCATCGGCCAATCGCGCGGTGATCTCATCGGTGGTGAATACTTCATCTACGGTTGTTTTGCGCCAGGCGGTCATTTCTGTCTCCTTGAGTTTATCAGCTTGAAATTGACAAGTGTTATGCATCCGTGCGGAATTTGATCGCCTCGATGGCGTCCGGCGGCTCAATCGAATGAGGCCTAGCCTCGTAGGCCTGCACCAGGGTGATCAGCACATCCAGACGATCACCTTGAGGCGTATCCAACGCGGGGTCTGACGCCATCAGCGACGAGATTTCCTGGAGCACAGCGGTGTAATCGGCTTCGGTTTTGACAGGTCTGATATCCATGCTCACCACTCCGGTTTAATCGTTTCAGCGTCGATGGCGTCATACCTTGGCATGCACCGCGCCTTGCAACAATTCAGTAGCCCATTGATTCAAACTCTTGCCAGCGGCTTGTGCAGCAATCAGCGCTTTGCCGTGAACCTCTGGTGGCACTCTGAGCATCAATTTTCCGGAGGCTGATTTTTCTGCTTTCACCCCTTGCTGCTTGCAGTCCAGCAGATAATCTTCAATTGCACCCTCAAACTCTGCACGAAGGTCAGCGACGGTATCTGCGTGGAAACTGATGACTGCGCCGATACCCAGGATTCGACCGACGAAAATACTGTCGCGCTCGTCGAATTCAATGCGGGCGGTATATCCTTTGTACGACATGGTATTCATCGCATCACTCCTGCGCGGACCAGCATGTCACGAAATTCCTCAATCTGATATCGCTTGGCTTCTTTACCGGGGTGCGGCCGATGGCATCGCCATTGCTCGGCTTGAAGCACCACTTTGACGCGCGAGCCGGCTCGCTCATGACTCAGGCCGCCCAGTGCGCTGATCAGCGCTTCCAAATCACTGAAGACGATCGATGGCGCCGTTGGCAGATTAAAAATGGCTGCAAGCGTCTTTCGATGCTTCGAGTTCATCCCGGATGCTAGCACTCGGTGCTTGCACTTTCAATCGGGCGGCGCCCAACCGACGGCATCACGCAGGGCGACGACCACCAGCCGCCGCTCACCCCGGCGGCGGCAACACCCGCCCCACCGTGGCCGGCACTTGCGCCGGATCAATCAAGCCGGCCAGCTCCAACTGCATCAGGATCATGTTGACCAGCGTGGGCACCGACGGCCGGCCGGTCTCGATCACAAAATCAGCGGCGTCGCGGTACAGCGGGTCGCGCTCGCGGAACAATTCCCGCAGCCGCTGCAGCGGGTCTCGCACCTGCAGCAGCGGGCGCTGGGTATCGTGGCGCAGGCGGCGGAACAGCTCGTCCGGCGTTGAGCGCAGGTAGACCACATCGCAAGCCGATTTCAGCGCGTGGCGGTTGGCCTGCCGCAGCACCGCCCCGCCGCCAGTGGCCAGCACGCTGCCGGTATGGCCACAAAGCGAGCCGATGGTCTGCTGCTCCAGATCACGGAAGGCCGGCTCACCGTGCTGCTCAAAATAGCCCCGGATCGAGCCGCCGATCTGGCGCTCGATCTCGTGGTCGCTGTCCACAAAGCGCCAGCCGAGTTGGCGCGCCA
>JANLOP010000060.1:0-3912 GCA_031366635.1 Betaproteobacteria bacterium
CTCACCGGTAATGGGTTTGCAGTCGATGCCACCGACCTGCTGGAAGTAGGTGAACTGCGTCACTTCCATGCCATTGAGCCAGACTTCCCAGCCCAGGCCCCAGGCACCCAGCGTGGGGTTTTCCCAGTCGTCTTCAACAAAGCGGATGTCGTTTTTTTTGAGGTCAAAGCCCAGTGCTTCGAGGCTGCCGATGTACAGCTCCAGAATGTTGGGAGGCGCTGGCTTGAGCACCACGTGGTATTGGTAATAGTGCTGCAGGCGGTTGGGGTTCTCGCCGTAGCGGCCGTCCTTGGGCCGGCGGCTGGGCTGCACATAAGCCGCTTGCCACGGCTCGGGGCCGAGGGCACGCAAAAACGTCGCGGTGTGGCTGGTGCCGGCGCCCACTTCCATGTCGTAGGGCTGAAGCAAGGCGCAGCCCTGCCGGGCCCAGTAGTCTTGCAGGCGAAGAATCAGTTGCTGGAAGGTGAGCATGGCGGGCTGCCGAAATGAGGGTTGCCGGGTTGGTGCGGCGGGGTTGCGGCACGGCCATCGAGCGAGCGAGTTTAGCGGCGCCCCACCCGCCCAGCGCGGCGGGCGGGCCAGGCCAAACCCAGCGCCGCCAGCGCCCACAGCGGCCACAGCCCGGCGGCGGCCGACCAGCGCGCAAACGGCGTCAGGCCCTGCCGGCCCTGCACCGTGGCCGTCAGCACGCCCCGGGTGAAGGCAGGCAGCGCGGCCGTCACCACGCCCCGGTGGTCGATCACCGCCGTGGCGCCGGTGTTGGTGGCGCGCAGCATCGGGCGCTGCAACTCCAGGCTGCGCTGGCGCGAGATTTGCAAATGCTGGGGCACGGCAATCGTGTCGCCAAACCAGCCGATATTGCCGACATTGGCCAGGATGGTGGGCGCCGTGCCGGCGTCGGCAAAACGCAGCGCCAGCGCCTCACCAAACAAATCCTCATAGCAGATGTTGGGCCCCACCCGCTCACCGAGCACCGCAAACGACGGTGCGTTGAGCGGCCCGCGTTTGAAATCACCCAGCGGGATGTTCATCAACTCGGTGAACCAGTGGAAGCCGGTGGGGATGAACTCACCAAACGGCACCAGATGCGATTTGTCGTAGCGGTAGGCCGGCGCCGCACCCGCGCCCGCAGCCGCCACCGAACCCGCAGCCGACAAGCCGAGCACCGAATTGGTGTAGCCCTCACCGTAGCTGCCCAGCGGCACGCCGATCAGCGCCGCCGGGCCGCCCGGCCGGCCGAAGTGCGCGGCCAGCGCCGCCCAGTAACCGGGTGCCAGCTCGGCCAGTTGATCGGGCAGCAGCGGCACTGCCGTCTCGGGCGCCAGCACCAGATCGGCTTGGGCGGCCAGCAGTGCCTGCGCCACCCAATCCAAGGCGGCGGGCAGATGCTCGGCGGCAAATTTCTCGTCCTGCGCCACATTGGTTTGCAGCAGCGCCACCCGCAAGCTGCCGCTGGGCTGGGTGAAATCGGGGGCGCCGCGCACCGCTTGCCAGGCCGCCGGCAGCGCCAGCACCGCCAGGCCCAGCAGGACGGCCAGCCACGCCCGCCCCGCCTGACCGGCCTGACCGGCCTGACCCCGCGCCACTGCGCCGCCAGCCCCCCGCGCCAAGCGCTGAGCAAAAACCGAGGCCAAGCCCATGCCAACGCAAGCCGCCACCCAAGCCACCAGCGCGCCCGTGGCATACACCCCGATCCACGGCGCCAGCACCGCAAAAGGCCCGTCCACCTGGCTGTAGCCGGTGGCCGCCCACGGAAAGCCGGTGAACCACACGCCCCGCGCCAGCTCGGCCGCCAGCCAGGCGGCGGCAAAGCGGCTGGCGTCGATCACCGGTCGGCCGCAATGTTGGCGCGCCACCCAGGCCAAGCCCAGCGCCAGGTAGATCGACAGCAAACCCGACAGCAGCGCCACCGCCAACACCGCCAGCGGCGCCGGCAGGCCGCCGTAGCGGTGCAGGCTGATGTACAGCCACCAGGTGGCCGCGCCCAGCCAGGCGCTGCCAAACACCCAGCCGAGTGCGGCGGCCTGGCGCGGCGTGGCCCGGGCCACCAGGCCGGCCAGCAGCGCAATCGCCAGCAGGGGCAGCGGCCAGGCGGCGGGCTGAAATGACGCCAGCGACTGCACCGCCCCGGCCGCAGCGACGGCCAGCAAAGCGGCTGCCTGGCGCCAGGCGGCAGAGGCCGTCAAGCCGGCACCGTCAGGCCCGGGCGGTCACGCCCGCCCGCCCGGCGCCGGCACCGGCCGGCGCGCCACCTTGAACCAGCGCACCGCGCCGCCGCGCGTCAACATCACCTGGAACACCAGCCCGTCGGCATGGGCCGACTCACCGCGCCGGGGCACGCGGCCGAGCTGGTGGGCGATCAGGCCGCCAATGGTGTCGAAGGCATGCTCGGGCAGGCGGGTGCCAAACGCCAGGTTGACCGCGCTGATGTCGGTGTCGCCGGCCACCCGGTGGCTGCCGTCGGCCAGCGTGTAAATGCCGTTTTCGGCGGCGGTGGCATCCTGGTCGAACTCGTCTTCGATCTCGCCGACGATCTCTTCCAGCACGTCCTCGATTGTGATCAGCCCAGCGGTACGGCCAAACTCGTCGATGACCATCGCCAGGTGGTTGCGGTTCGAGCGGAAGTCGCGCAGCAACTCATTCAAGTTCTTGCTCTCGGGCACAAACACCGCAGGCCGCAGCAAGGTGCGCAGGCTCAGGCCGGGAGAGCGTTGCAGCTTGAGCAAATCCTTGCTCATCAGGATGCCGATGACGTTTTCACGCTCGCGCTCAAACACCGGAAAGCGCGAGTGCCCGGTCTCGATCACGCTGTGCAGCAGCGCGTCGTAAGGCGCGTCGATGTCCAGCAAATCCATGCGCGGCGCGGCCACCATCACATCGCCCGCACTCAGCTCGGCCATGCGCAGCACGCCTTCCAGCATCACCCGGCTTTCGGGGGCAATCAACTCACGCTGCTCGGCGTCGGCCAGCGTGGCCATCAACTCGGCGGTGGAGTCAGGCCCGGGCGAGAGAAATTCAACCAGCCGCAAAAACAAGCCGCGCTTGTCGGCCGACGGCAGCGCCGCGCGCTGCGGCGCGCGGCCAGAAGGAGGTTCAGACACAAGGGGTGTCGGTGGTGAAGGTGATCGAGAATAACCCAAGAAAATCGGCCAGCCTTGATGTTGAACCTGTATGAAAATACAGCTTTCTGAAAAGTCACGATCTCAGTCATTGCCAGCCGCCTGAAAGGGCAAGCCCCATGAGCCAGACCCTGTCTCGCCGCAGCGCGGACCTGATCGATGTTTCGATCAGCCAATCTGCCGGCGCGCGCACGGCCCCTTGCGACGCGATTCGACCCATCGCCATCGACCTGTTTGCTGGTGCGGGTGGCCTGTCTCTGGGCTTTGAGCAAGCCGGTTTTGATGTGGCTGCGGCCGTCGATATCGACCCGGTGCATTGCGCAACGCATGCCTTCAATTTCCCGCACAGCCAGGTGATTTGCGCCAGCGTGGTTGATTTGTCGGGCGCTGACATCCGTCGCCGTGCCGGCATTGGCCAGCGCGACATCGACGTGGTCTGTGGGGGGGCGCCCTGCCAAGGCTTCTCGCTGATGGGCAAGCGTGCACTTGACGATCCGCGCAACCAGCTTGTTTTTCACTTCGTGCGGCTGATCAAAGAATTGCACCCTCGTTACTTTGTTTTCGAGAATGTCAAAGGCTTGACGTTGGGGCAGCACAAACGCTTTCTCGATGAGCTGATGGACGCACTTGAAGCCATCGGCTACACCGTGCAACGGGATTTTCAGGTGCTCAACGCGGCGATGTTTGGCGTTCCGCAAGACCGGCGCCGGCTGTTTTTGATCGGTGCACGCGCCGGACTTGCTTTGCCCCACAACCCGCAATCTGGCGAAACCGCCACGGTAGCCGATGCGAT
>JANLOP010000226.1:0-1960 GCA_031366635.1 Betaproteobacteria bacterium
GAAGTTGTGTGTATTGCACCAGAGGGGCCGGGTGCTGGAAAGCCTTGCCGTCCAAAAAAGGCCTTTATGTTGTCAGAGCACAACGAGGGGTGGCAACCCGTACGGCAGCGACCGTCGCAGGCCTGCGCTATTCTCAAAAGACACCTTGCCGATTCATCATGTTGCCTGTCTCTCCACTCGATTCCCTGCTGATAGCCGCCGATTCCGCGCTGCGCACACTGCTGGGCGCAAACCAGGCCTCGCGGCCATTTCCGGTTCCGGTTCCAGTCGGCGCAACCGGCGATACGCTGGATGCCGCCGAGCGCCGCCTTTCCGGCGCCCTGATGCGCGTCAATCACGTTGGTGAGGTTTGCGCGCAGGCCTTGTACAGCGCGCAGGCGATGAGCACCCGGCGGCCCGACCTGAAACGCCAGTTCGATGCCGCCGCCCGCGAAGAAGCCGACCACCTCGCCTGGACCCAGCAGCGGCTGCGCGAACTCAACGCGCACGCCAGCTTCCTGAACCCGCTGTGGTACGCGGGCGCTTTCGGCATCGGCCTGTTGGCCGGACGCGCCGGCGACGCGATCAGCCTTGGCTTCGTGGTCGAGACCGAACGCCAGGTGGAGCAGCACCTTGAGAGCCACCTCGAACGCCTGCCGCCCGCTGACCGCGCTTCGCGCGCCGTGGTGGCACAAATGAAAGACGACGAGGCGCGCCACGCGGCGGCGGCTCAAGGTGCCGGGGCGGCGCGCCTGCCCGCCCCGCTGCGCTGGGCGATGCGTCTGGCGGGCAGCGTCATGACCCGCACCGCGCACTACATCTGACCCTTGCCGGCAAGGCGCCGCCGCCGTTGCCGGCCGCAGGTCAGGGCTTGATCTCGAAGCTGGTCGTGATCGCGGCGGTCTTGGCCAGCATGATGCTTGCGGAGCAGAATTTCTCGTGCGACAGGCGCACCGCGCGCTCCACCACCGCGCCCGTCAGCGCCGGCCCGCTGACCACGAAATGCATGTGTATCTTCGTGAACACCTTCGGGTCGGTTGGGGCACGCTCGGAGGTCAGCACCACCTGGCAAGCATTCACCTGGTGACGGCCGCGTTGCAGGATCAACACCACGTCGTAGGCAGTGCAGCCGCCGGTGCCGGCAAGCACGGTCTCCATCGGCCGGGGGGCGAGGTTGCGGCCACCCCCATCAGCCGCACCGTCCATCATCAGCAAATGCCCGCTGCCGGTTTCGGCCGCGAAGGTCATGCCGCTTGCCGGCAGCCAGTTGATCGTGCATTCCATCGTCGATACCCCGGTTGGCAGCACCGATTGCGGGCCTGCAAGCCCGAATTGTGCGCGCCCCCCGGGGCTCTGGAGCGGCCGCCCTAAAAGGCCGTTGCCCTGGATATTGCAGCGCAGCAAAAAAGCTCCTACACTGCAACGCATACAGCGCACCGCCAGCCAACAAGGTCTGTGTCAGAGGTCCGCTGGAACGATTGTCTCCTCCACCTCCTCCATTGGTGGATTCAGCCCAAGGCAGCAATGCCTTGGGCTTTTTTCTGGGCGCATCATCGGGGCCGGTGGGCAGGGGCCACGACGTATGATGCGGCGCCGCAAATCAACGGCCCCCGGAGACGAAGATGGTTGCCCCGAAGACCAGCACAGGGAAGCTCCGCGCCGGGCTGACACTGGCCGACTACCTGCAGAAAATCCTGACGGCACGCGTCTATGACGTGGCCACCGAAACGGCGCTGGAGGCGGCCGGAAACCTGTCGAAGCGGCTCGGCAATCAAGTCCTGCTGAAGCGTGAAGACACCCAGCCGGTGTTCAGCTTCAAGCTGCGCGGTGCCTACAACAAGATGGTCAACCTGAGTGCTGCGGAGTTGAAGCGCGGCGTCATTTGCGCATCGGCCGGCAACCACGCTCAGGGTGTGGCGCTGGCGGCACGCAGCCTGGGCTGCAAGGCCATGGTCGTGATGCCGGTGACGACACCGCGCCT
>JANLOP010000230.1:0-1678 GCA_031366635.1 Betaproteobacteria bacterium
AGTTTCGGTGCCAGGCTAGGCGCCGATGAGGCGTGTGGCCGAGCCACACAACGAGTTGGCAACGACGCCTGGCGCCGAAAATCGCCCCGGCCCTAAGGGTTGGGCCTGCAAAGGGGCTGTTCCGTCGTTTCAAATGCTCGCCATACCAAACGGTATGGCTGCGCTTTGCGCCTAGGCTGAGCCCCTTTGCAGGCCCAACGCGGGCCCGACCCAAAGCCCGACAGGCTCCTAGGCGCTGCGCTGCCGGTTCAGCGCCAGCAGGCGGCGCAGGATGTCGTCGTCTGGCAAGTCGGCCGCCGGGCCGGGCCAGCCGTAGGCAGCGGCCACTGCCGCGTCCAGCGCGGCGTGGGCCTGGGCCAGCCAGGTCGGGCGCTGGTTGTAAAGCTGGGTGAGCGTGCGCTGGGCCAGCGCTTTTTCATGGCCGGGCCGGGCGACGATGCGGTCGGGGTACGGTGATGTGGCCCGGCCCAGCGGCGTGACCTCGGCCACCCGCTGGCACCACTCGGGCGGGTTGAGCCAGGCGTCGCGCAGATCGGTCAATCTTTTGGCGGCCTGGGCGATGGGCGTGCCGCGGGCGCGTGTCTCCGGCGCCAGATCGGCGGGGACCAGCGCGCCGCCGGGCAGGGCCTCGGTGCGCTGGTGGGCGGTGTCGGCGGGGGTCAGGCCGGCGGGGAAGGGGAAGGTCGCAAAGCAGGCGCTGGTGGTGTAGACGGGCCGGTCTTCCAAGGTGCTGCCCAGGTGTGATGCCCAGAGCAAATGGGCACGGCTGCTCAAGACGCCCAGCGTGACATCGTCTTCACGGGGGATCACCACCAATTTGTGCTCCGGCGCCACGCCACCGGGCAGCCAGACAAAACAGCGGTGCTTGGCGGTCTCGGATGTCACGATCCACCGGGCAGCGTTTGCGCCCGCCCGCCGCAAGCCCGGACGGGTCTCACCGTGGCGCCACCAATATCGCGAGCGGCTGGCGCGCTGGTTTGCCATCCGGATCGGGTGCACCTCGCGCAGCGCGTGGGCAAACGGCTGCTCGTACAAGGCAGCGTCGTCCACGCTCATTTCGGCTCCGAAATCCACCGTCCAGCGATCCGCTGCACGACGGGTCACGTCGGCGCCGTTCCAGATCGGGCTCAACACGTCGGCGTTGCTGCGGCCGTTCGGGTTGGGCAGTTGCAGCCAAGCCCGGGCCTGCCCGGCTTCGACAACAAAAGGCCCGGCCAGGCAGAAGCCGAAAAACGATGCACTGTCGTTCTGCCGCAGCGCAGCAGCGGTCGTCAGGTCCATCGCGATTGAGCCTTCGGCCTGTGCACTCAGGTCGGCAAAGATCGACGCAACGTCGCCGCCATCCAACCGGGCCGGCTGCACGCTGTGCCCAAACGCCACCAGCGAGACCCGAACCGTCGCGCCTTTGTTGACCCAGGGTTCGTCAGCCCAGGCTTCGAAGATTCGTGCGTCGTCCAACACACGCCGCAAGACCTGTCGGTTTACACCTTGGCGGATTGAGTTGGTGGCCACCAGCCCGGCCCGCATCACCCGCCCCGCCGCCACCATCGCCCGCGCCTTCTCAAACCAGTAACACACCAGATCGGCACCACCCGGCACCCGGCCGGCGTAGGCCGCGCGCAGCCGGGTGGTGTAGTCGTCGCCCAGTTCAGCGCGCATCTTCTTGTCGCCCACAAAC
>JANLOP010000275.1:0-1654 GCA_031366635.1 Betaproteobacteria bacterium
ACCGAGCAGCGCGCCAAAGGGTGTCCGATCTAGGCGCAAAGCACAGCCATAGCCCGGGCTATGGCGCGCATTTGCAACGACGAGCGGGCGCCTTTTGGCGTGATGAGCGGGCATGATCGAAAAACTCTCAGCCTCTCAGCCCCCAGGGGGCAACGCCAGCGGCCCGGCGGAGCCGGCTCTGCGGCGTCCGCTTGACGGTTCTGCGGCGTCCGCTTGACGGCTGCGCGGCGCCTTCGGCGGCCGCTGCTACGCTGTTGCCATCGCCCACGCAACGGAGCCCCGCATGCAATTCACCCGCCTCGGCCACACCGGCCTCACTGTCTCGCGGCTGTGCCTGGGCTGCATGACTTACGGCGTGCCCGCGCGTGGCGCCCATCCGTGGACGCTGGACGAGGCCGCCAGCCGGCCGCTGATCCGCCAGGCGGTGGAGCTGGGCATCAACTTCTTCGATACCGCCAATGCCTACTCGGACGGCACCTCCGAAGAGATCGTCGGCCGGGCGCTGCGCGACTTTGCCCGGCGCGACGAGATCGTCGTGGCCACCAAAGTGCGCTATGCGTCGCGCCAGGCACCCAATATCGGCGGGCTGTCGCGCAAGGCGATCCTGTTCGAGATCGACGCCAGCCTGCAGCGCCTCGGCATGGATTACGTTGATCTGTACCAGATCCACCGCTGGGACCCGCACACCCCCATCGAAGAGACGATGGCCGCACTGCACGACGTGGTGAAGGCCGGCAAGGCGCGCTACATCGGCGCCTCGTCGATGGCGGCCTGGCAGTTCTCGAAAGCGCAGCAGGCGGCCCAGCAAAACGGCTGGACGCGCTTTGTCTCGATGCAGCCCGAGTGGAGCCTGCTGTACCGCGAAGAAGAGCGCGAAATGGTGCCGCTGTGCCTCGACCAGGGCGTGGGCCTGATCCCGTGGAGCCCGCTGGCGCGTGGCCGGCTGGCGCGGCCGTGGGGGCAAGACACCCCGCGCATCGCCAGCGACACCTTTGGCGCCGGCCTGTTTGCCCACACCGAGGCCAATGACCGGCAGGTGGCGCAGGCCCTGGCCGGTGTGGCTGCCCAGCGTGGCTTGCCGCTGGCGCAAGTGGCGCTGGCCTGGCTGTTGGGCCAGCCGGGGCTGGTGGCGCCGATCATCGGCGCATCCCGGCCCGGGCATTTGCACGACGCGGTGGCGGCACTGGCGGTGGCGCTCAGCGCCGACGAGGTGGCGGCGCTGCAAGCACCGTATCTGCCGCATGCGGTGGTGGGTTTCGATTGAGCCGGCGCGTGCTGAAACAGCCGGCGATGGCTGGGCAGCACTGGGCTCTTTGCGGCCATTGGGATGGGCTGCTTTGGCACCGTCCGGTCACGCGCTTCACGTCCGGAGCGAGTCCGAGGCCACCGGGTGACCGGATGCCTGCGCGTCCTCCGGCGATGTCCTTCGGCCACCGCCTCCCCCTTTACCTCCGGCATCCGGTCACCCGACGCCCTCGGCCCGGCGCGGGCCCGACCCAAAGCCCGACAGCCTCCTAGTGTGGTGTTGCACGCTAAACGCGACATAAAACCGCGTCTTTGCGCCCGTGACGTCGTTGAAAATCCTCGCGATGCCTACGGGCATCGCTGCGGTTTTCGCCTAGCCACAGGCGCAAATCCATCGGTTTTCTTAAGT
>JANLOP010000294.1:0-9921 GCA_031366635.1 Betaproteobacteria bacterium
GTGCGCGGTGCGCTGGGCGACGACGGGCGCAGTGCGGCACGCTACCGGCACGGCATGGAATACGGGCAGTTTCTGGAGCGCAAATCCAAGCTGCACCAGGCCCTGCGCGGTGCCTTGGGTGCGGCGGCAGCGCCCTACCTCATCATCGGTGAAGGGCGTGTGCCCATGCGCTACCGGCTGGCGCTGGCGGTGGCGGCCATCTCCTTTGTTTGACATTGAGGCGCTCGCCAACGACGGATTTGCCATGCCGACCCTTCACTACACCCTGAGCTTCAACACCCCGGCCTTTCTGGGTAATGCCGAGCAGCAATCGCAGTGGCGAACACCGCCAATCAAGGCGCTGATACGGCAGTGGTGGCGGGTGGTGAAGGCGCCAACGCTGGCACGACCCTACGACCTGGGTGCCATGCGTCGCGCGGAGGGCGCGCTGTTTGGCGTTGCCGCTGACCACCAGGGTGAATCCTTGCAATCCTGGGTACGCCTTCGGCTTGCACACTGGGATGTCGGCACGCTGGATCAAGCCCGCTGGCCGCGCAAAGAGATACGCGAGTTGCCTGTCGGCGCTGGCCGATCCGTCCCGGCCGACGTGTACATCGGCTTTGGCCCGGTGCTTGCCGCCAGCAAAAAAGAAAATCGGCCTCAACCGATGTTGGGGCGCACCGCCATCGCACCGGACACCAGCAACGAACTTTGGTTGGCCCTGGACCGGCGCACTGCACCAAGTCAGCAGGCCGAGCTGGCGGCAGCCCTGTCGCTGTGCCAATGGTTTGGCGCCCTTGGCAGCCGCTCACGCAATGGCTGGGGATCGCTCACGCTGACCGGCGCAGGTATCAGCGGCCTGCCAACCATTGCTGCCATTGGTCCGTACCTGCGCCCGCTGCGCGAATGCTTTGACACCGATTGGCCGCACGCCATCGGCGCTGATCGCATCGGCCCGCTGGTCTGGACTGGCAGCGCAGTGAAAAACTGGCGTGAGGCGGTGCTGTCGCTGGCGCAAATCAGACTTGCCGCCCGCACTGCGGCCAAAAAACTCGGCCGCAACCGCGATATCTCAGCCAACCAGCTGATTGCCTATCCCGTCATGCAATCGGCCAACAATGCTTGGGGCACCAAAGAACGCTTCGCATCGCCGTTGCGGTTGAAGGTTCACAAAACGCCGGCCGGCCTCGTTCCGTTCGCGGTGCATTTGCCGTGCGCCTTGCCGGCTGTGCTGTTTGACAAGCTCGACAGCAGCGATCAGCGCTGGGTGCGTGACAACCAACTCGCCGTTTGGCAAGCCGTGCACCAAGAACTCGATCAACGCTATCCCCGTCTGGGAGCCAACGAATGACCCTCTGGCAACGCAAGCTGGCCGCCTGGCTGCACGACCCGGCCGAAAAGGCCCTGGTGCTGATGCGCGATTTCAACAACGCCGGCCAGCGCATCGGCCACGAAAACGGCTCGGTGGCCGGCCTGCGCGCTGCGCTGGGCATCCGCAAAAGCGATTTCGACACGCGCGCCGACCACTACGCCGCCGCCGCTGACCGGCCGCAATGGCCGATTGAAGATGGCCGCCCGCGTCCGGCCTGGGCCAATGTGCGCTTTGTCGAACAGCCGGTGCTGGTCCACCCGCTGTCGGGCGAGGCGGTTGAACTGTCCAAGCTCGATGACATCGCGGCGGCCCACATCCGCAACGCCAGCCTGGATCACTTCACGGCGCTGATCGAGCGCGGTGCCGATGGCCAGCCCGACTTCAAGCTGACCCAACTCGCTTTCTGGCGCTTTGGCCCCGAGCCCGACCTGGTGGCGCCGGAGATTGGCGCGCTGTGGCGCTTGCTGCCGGCCGACACCCGCGTGCCCGACCACAGCATCTGGCAGCACCTGGATGTGGTGTCGGCCATCAGCGGCGCGATGGCCGAGGGCGACGCGCCCGCGCTGCTGACGATGAGCTTTGGCCCGGTGCAGGGCTTTATTGCGCAAGCCCGGTCCATATCGGATTTGTGGGCCGGCTCGCACCTGCTGTCGTCGCTGGTGTGGGCCGGGCTGGCGGTGGTCTGCGATCAATTGGGGCCGGATGCGGTGCTGTTCCCCAACTTGCGCGGCGTGGCGGCGGTAGACCGCTGGTTGCTGCAACTGGCACCGCAATGGCGCCAGCGCTTCGCGAAGATCGACGCCGCCTGGCTGAACAAGGCCAGCGACGCCAACCCGCTGTTTGCCGCCACGCTGCCCAACAAGTTCATGGCCATCGTGCCAGCGGGGCGTGTGCAGGCATTGGCTGAACAAGTGACCGCCACTGTGCGCGCCCAGGCCCTGGCCTGGGCAATGGAAGCCGCTGAAAAAGCGTTTGAAGCCGCCCGTCGCGATTGCAGTGACACAGCCCATTGGCGGGCCCAGGTGCGAGACCAGATGCAAGGCTTTCCAGAAGTGCATTGGGGCAGCGCCGACTGGCCTGTGGCGCCGCAGGGCGAGCAAGCCGATCCAGCGCCGCTGCGGGCCGCGCTGCAAGCCTTTGGCAGCCAGGGCCTGTTTGAGGCACCGGTTTGGCAAGTGCTCAACCGCGACATCACGCTCGACGGCATCCGCTTCTACCAACCCAACGCCGGCATGCTGTACCCAGCAGTGTTTGACCTGGCCGAGCGGGCGCTGGCCGCTGCCAAAGCGCTGCGCCCGTTTGAGCCGCTGGCGCAGCAGGGTTTTCGCTGCACCCTGACTGGTGAGTTTGAGTGGCTGACCGACAACCCGACGCTGTTGACCGCGCCGCCCACGGCCCGCGCGGCGGCCTCGGTCTGGGGCCAGGTGGCGGGCCAGTTCGGCATCAAACAAGGCGAGCACCTGGGCGCCATCGGCACGCTCAAGCGCCTGTGGCCCACGCTGTTTGCCCAGCAGGCCGCCGCTGAGCTGGGCCTGGACAGCATCCAGCGCTTTGTCGTCAGCACCCACACGATGGCGCTGGCCTCGCCTATCGCGCGGCTGGTCGAAAACTTTGACACCCAGGTAGCAGCGGCGCTGGCAGCGCTGACCGATGAGCTGGAGGCCGACGACCCGGTGGTGCTGCCGGCCAGCCTGGCCAGATCACTGCACCGTCTGGACGACCGTTCCGCCCGATTGCTGCGCCGCCTGCCCGCCGCGCTGGACCGGGAACGCAGCGACCAACCCGATACGCAGCAGCGCAACGAGGCCTTGCAGCGCCGCATCGCTGATTTGTTCGGCAGCCAGCGCCCGGAAACCTACTACGCGCTGATCCAGATGGACGGCGACCGCCTGGGCGCCTGGATGGCCGGCAACGAGACCGCGTTCCAGCGCAGCTTTGCCAGCACCTGGCATCCGCAGGTGCGCAACGCCGTGACGCAGAAGTTTGGCCACCTGCCAGCGCTGAAGAGCTACCTCGATTCACCGCGCCCGCCGTCACCCGCCCGCCACGCAGCGATCTCGGCGGTGCTGAACGATTTTTCCACCCAGGTGGCACGCCATGTGGTGGAGAACGTGTTCAAGGGCAAGCTGATTTATGCCGGTGGTGACGACGTGCTGGCCATGGTGTCGGTGGACGATTTGCTGCCCTGCATGCTGCTGCTGCGTGCGGCCTACAGCGGCGTGGGTGATTGGTCAGACGCACTGCCGGGCCTGGCGGACCTGGCCGGCCTGCGCTTGCGGCGCGGTTATGTTGAGTTGAAGGTGAAGTTGAACCAACGGCTGCTGCCGATGATGGGCACCCAGGCCACGGCATCGATGGGCGCGGTGGTGGCCCACCACCAGGCACCGCTGGCCGGCGTGCTGCGCGCGCTGCACGCCGCCGAGCAGCGCGCCAAACAGCATTTGAACGGGGCGCGCAACGCCTTTTGCCTGCGTTTGATGAAGCGCGGTGGTGGCGAGGTGGCGATCACCAGCCGCTTCTGGCCCACGCCCGACGCACCGCCGCCGCTGCAAGACTCGGCGCTGGGCCTGCTGCTGCGCTTTGCCCAGGCCATGGGCGAGAGCGAGATGTCGCGCCGCGCCGTCTACAACACCACCGAGTGGCTGGCCGGCCTGCCCAGCCGCCGCCATGCCGATGAGCCCCAGGGCATGGCCGATGCGGATTGGTGCGACATGGTCACCCGCAACCTGGCGCGGCAGTTTGATCGGCAAAAGGGGGTGCAAGCCCATGCGGCCGAGTTTGTGCAACTGGGGGTGCAAGCCCATGCGGCCAAGTTTGTGCAACTTGCCTGCGCGGAGAGCCAGCCGGCCGACACCGCAAAAACGCTGGAAAACCTGCTGGTCTGCGCCGAATTCTTTGCCCGCGAGGGCCGGGCGTTCAGCCGGTCAACGCAGCCCAAAGACTGATCCCGAAAGCCGGCCCCATGACGACTGCCGACAACACCGTCGCCTATTTTTTCGTCACCGCGCTGGACGTGCTGATGCTGCGCGGCAACCGCAGCTTTGGCGCTGCCGGTGAACATGGCGAGGCCCTGCTGCCACCCTGGCCATCGCTGTTTGCCGGCGCTTTCCGCTCCGCCCTGCTGGCCGGTGACGCGCGGCAGTTGGTCGAGTTTGTCGCCGTGGGCAATCAAGCCGGTCTGAGTGAAGACCAGCGCTGCCAGCGCATGCGCGGCGTGCTGGGCGATGCGCTGTTTGCCACGCTGGGCACACCGCAGCGGCCGGGCAGCTTTCGCATCACCTGGGCCTCGTTGGCCCGCTGGCCGGCGGGTGAATCAATCGGCGCTGTCAATGGCGCGGTGTCGCCAGCGCTGCCCTTGCCGGCCGACCTGTTGGCGCAAGACGACGGCGGAATCAGCCAGCTCAAGAGTTTGCAGCCGGCCACGCCACCCGCCGGCCTGCGCGGATCGGCCAGCCTGCCGATGACGGCCTTGCTGCGCTCGGCCAAACAACTCAAACCGGCCAGCGGCCATTGGCTGGACGGCGACGGCTTGACCGCGCACCTTCAAAGCCACCTGCCTACCAGCACGCTGCGCAGCGACGCCCTCTTCAAACGCGAAACACGGCTGGGCATTGCGCTCGATGCGGCATCCCGCACCGCCAGCGACGGCGCGCTCTACACCACCGAAGCAGTGGCCTTGCAAGCCAGTGCCGACTTCCAGGCCGGCTTTCTGGTCGGCATCGCGGGCGCGGCCCCGCTGGCAGACAGCGGCTTGTTGCGCCTGGGCGGCGATGGCCGGGGCGCACGCTGGCAGCGGGTGCATTTCACGCCGCCCGCCGCGCCGCCAGTCGCGCAGGGCGGCCGCTTCAGGCTGCTGCTCACGACACCCGGCCTCTTCAGCGCCGGCTGGCTGCCCGAGGGGGTGACGCGCGACGCCAGCGGCGCCTGCCAGTTGCGCGGCGATGGCTTCAGCGCCCGGCTGGCCTGCGCCGCCGTGCCCCGCCATGAGGTGGTGTCGGGCTGGGACTTGGCAGCCTGGGCACCCAAGACCGCCCGCCGGCTGGCCAGCGCGGGCAGCGTGTACTGGTTTGACCAATTCGAGGGCGATGCCGGCAAGCTTGCCGACTGGGTCAAGCACGGTTTGTGGCCGCAGAATGCAGCGATGCAAGCCGACATCGCCCAACGCCGCGCCGAAGGCTTCAACAACGCCCTGCTGGGCGATTGGCTGCAAAGACCGCTGTAAGGACAACACCATGCACACCATCAAGCTCAAGGCGGTGATCGACGAGCGCCAGCAACTGCACCTGCAACTGCCACCCGACACGCCGATGGGCGAGGCCGAGGTGACCGTGATCGTTGCGGCGGACAGCACGGCCGCAAACTCGGCAGCCGCGGTGAACCCGATGCCCATGGCATCGCTGCGAGAGTTCTTCGCCAAGCTCGACGCCGACCCGCGGCCCCGCTTGTCGGCCGAAGAGGTGGACCGCTGGATCGAAGAAGAGCGCAATGCCTGGGACTGATGCGGTGCGCGCTTACCTCGATAGCTGCGTCCTGATTTACCGCATCGAACAGCGCGCACCCTGGGCCGACCGAGTGAATGAGCGACTGGCCTTGCTGGAAACCCGCCAGGCCACCCTGGTCGTCAGTGAGCTGACCCGGCTGGAATGCCGCGTGCGACCGCTGGCGCTGGGCCGAGCCGACATGCTGAGCGACTACGACCAATTCTTTGCGCAGCCCCAGATCGGCTGGCAAGCACTGGATAGAGCGGTGTTCGAGCGGGCCACTCTGCTGCGCGCTGAGAGCCGACTGAAGACAGCCGATGCGCTGCATCTGGCCGCCGCTATCACCGCCGGTTGCCAGCAGTTCATCACCAATGATCTGCGCCTGGCCCGTGCCGCCGCTGACCACATCAACGTGCTCGCGCTCGACAGCGCGGCCTGAGCAAGCCAACCCGGAAAACTGAATGTTCCAAGCCCAGCAACTCGTCTTCTACAACTGCCTCAGCCCCGTGCACATGGGCGCTGGCTCTGCGGTGGGCGCCATCGACAACCCCATCCAGCGTGAGGTGCACACCCAGCATCCGCTGATCGCCGGCTCGGGCCTGAAGGGTGCGGCGCGCCACCACTTCAACCGAAGCTGGGCCGAACACGGCGACCTGGTCAACCGCATTTTCGGCCCTGACCGCGATGCGTCCGACCATGCCGGTGCCATCGCTTTTGGTGACGCCCAGTTGGTGGCGTTTCCGGTGCGCTCACTGCGCAATACCTATGTCTACGCCACCTGCCCCACCGCGCTGGCGCGGCTCAAGCGGCTGGCGGGCAGTGCAGCGCCGTGGGCCATGCCAGCCGCGCCCGCAGCGCCCGCTGTCAAGGATGATCTGGTGGCGCTGCTGACCCACACCACGGCCAGCAGCGCCGCCAGCCAGGGCCGGCTGGTGCTGGAGGCCTTTGACTTTGCCGCGCAAGAAAGCGCCGGGTTGAAGGCTGTGGCCGATTGGCTGGCCATCCATGCCCTGCCCGCCGGCACCGAGCATGACTACTTCCGCCGGAAGATCGGCGCTGACCTGGTGCTGCTGGGCGACACCGAGTTCAGCCACTTTGTGCGCCATGCCACGGTGGTGGAGGCGCATGTGCGCATCCACAACGAAAGCGGCACGGCCGATCCAGGCGGCCTGTTCTACACCGAGAACCTGCCGCCCGAAACCCTGCTGGCCGGCCTGGTGCTGGCCAGCGTGGAGCGGCAATCCAAAAAGCACCAGCGCGCCCAGCCGCTGGATGCCCAAGCGGTGCTCAACAGCGTGCTCGGCGGCAACGGCGGCGCAGCCGGGCTGGCTGGCAGCGTGCTGCAAGTGGGCGGCGATGCCACCACAGGGCGCGGGCTGGTCACCGTGCATGCGGTGACCATGACAAACAGAGCAGCGTGATGGCACAAACCCTGGACCAGCAGCGCGCGGCACATGCCTGGCAGTGCGCCGTCAAACACACCCGACTCGATGGCTACACGGTGCTGGCCAAAAGCGCGCCTGCATTGGTGATGGGCAGTGGTTTGATGGCTGCACTGGCGTTCTGGCAGTCGCGGCGCAGACCACCTGCGGACGCGCTGGTGGCAGATCTGCTGTCGTGGTTGGCTGCACGCAAGATGCTGCCGGCCCAGTTTGACCAGGCCATGTCGCTGATGGCCCAGCAGGCCAGCGCCAGCCACTACATGGCGCTCACGGATGAAGTGCTGGCGCTGTTGCGCTGGCTGCGCCAGTTTGCAAGCGCTGTCGAGAACAATTGATGCGCCGCATCGCCGCGCCTGACCACCTTGCCACCCATCCGCTGGCCAAAGTGCCGGCCGGACACCGGTTCTCGCTCTATCTGCCACTCTGGAACGCGACTTGGGGCATCGACGACGAAGCCAAACACGATGCGCTGGCAAGCTGCTGCGCACTGGGTGATGCGGCGCCGGTACTCACCGCGCTGCGCCAGCGCCAGCAGGCCCTGGCCCTGGCCCTGCCTACCGCATGCCGGCTGGTGATCGATGCACGCGCCAAATCGCCTTTCGCCACCGGTCTGGGCTATGCCCACCCGGTAGAAAACGGCTTCGCATTCTTGACGCCCTACGGCGTGCCCTACCTGGCCGCCTCCGGTGTCAAGGGCGTGCTGCGTCGTGCGATGGAAGAGTTGAAAGCCGAAGAAACACCCGGCATCGATGACGCCTTGATCAATGCCTTGTTCGGATTCGAAGAGGCTGCCGCCGACGGCAGTGGCCCGCCACTGGCCGACGCATTGCGCAGGCGTGGTGCCCTCAGCTTTTGGGATGTCTTTCCTGAGCCGCCAAAGAGCCAACTCTGCGTCGAGGTGATGACACCGCACCAGGGCAACTACTACCAAGGCAAGGACCCGAAGAATCTGTCACCCCACGACGCGGGTCAGCCCAAGCCGGTTTACTTTCTCGCACTGCCGGCGCAAACAAAGCTGCGCTTCATCGTGACCCATCTGCCGGCGCTGATGCCTGCCGACCTGCGCGACCGCGATTGGCGCCAAACCCTGGATGCAGCATTCCAAAGGGCCTTTGCCTGGCTGGGTTTTGGCGCCAAGACGGCGCTGGGCTACGGCGAGATGACCATCGACCACGAAGCCCAGGCCACCGAAGCGGCCCGGCAACTTGCCGAGCAAAAGCGCCAGGCCATCGAGCTGGCCTTGCAACAGCGACAACAGCAACTCGAAAACGCCAGCCCCGCCGAGCGGGCCATCATCGAGTTTCTCGATCAGCGCGCCGACAAGAACCAACCCGAACTGAATGCGTTGATCGACGGGCTGGACAAAGGGCGCTTTGGTGCGTTGGCCACCATCGTGGCGCAAGGGGTGAAACTGAAGATGCAAGCCGCAGGCCGCTGGAAAGACACATCGACGAAGAAGAGCCCGGCAAAAGACCGCGAGTACCAGGACACGCTGAAGGTGAAAAAGCGCCTTGGCGCGTGAACCCGGACGCACGCTCCCCCATGCCCCAGTTGCCACGACCGCGATGGCCGCCGAAGCCACCATCCGCTGTCCGCCATCCACTCACTGCTGAAACACCCGATGCCTGACGCCCAGAAATTCAGTACCCATGTCTGCCTGGTGTCCGCACAGGCGACGCCAAATTTGCTGCCACTGCTAGACGAGCGCTGGCGGCCACCGAAGGTGGTGCTCGCCACCAGTGATGCCATGAAATCGCAATCGGGCGCACTGGCGGCCCTGTTGAGGACAAAGGGCTTTCAGGTCGAGACGCTGCAACTTCGCGACGCCTACGACTACAGCTCGCTTTGCGATGACTTTCTCGGTTTTTTGGCGGCCACCACCGATAAGTCGGTGGCACTGAATGTCACCGGGGGCAACAAGCTGATGGCAGTGGCGGCGCAAGAGGTGTTTCGCGCAAATCAACGGGCAGCGTTTTACGTGAACATTGAGAACGACGAAATCGTTTTTCTTGACGGCGGCCACAGCAGCCCGCTTCAGGCCAAGTTGAAGATCGCTGAATCCCTGCGTGCGCATGGTTACACCACGCAAGGTGGCGAGCCTGCGCAGGTATCCGCAAAGCAACGTGACCTCACGGCGCGGCTGGTTGACCATGTGGGAGCGTCTGGCCGGGCTTTGGGTCAAATCAATAGCCTGGCGCAACAAGCCAGGTCGTCGCTGCGTTGCAAGCTGACAGAAGACCAGTTGGATTCGCGGGCATTGACCCAGATGCTGGGCTTGTTCACCGACGCCGGCTATTTGACGCAGGCGCACGGCACGGTGACGTTTGCGGATGAAACGTCTCGCGCCTTTGTCAATGGCGGCTGGCTTGAACTGCATTTGCTCCAGGTGCTGAACGACCTGCGCGGTGCCCACGCCGGCATCACCGACATTGCCCTCAACCTGCAGGTGATTCATCCCGACGGCCGCACAAAAAACGAACTGGATGTGGCCTTCATGTACCGCAATACCCTGCACATCATCGAGTGCAAGACGGCCAATCTGGCCCAGCCGGGTGTCACGCAGGATGACAAGGCCACCGAGGCGATTTACAGGATGGAATCGCTGCTCAAACTCGGCGGCCTGCGCACGCACGGGATGATCGTCGAC
>JANLOP010000310.1:0-5259 GCA_031366635.1 Betaproteobacteria bacterium
CCTGACGCGGTGTTCAGGCTGCCCGACATCCGTCACCGCCTGGATGCCGCGCCGGCGCTGGATCACCTGTTCATCGTGCTCGGCTCGCCGGTGACCGAGGTGGGCCGGGACCACGACTACGACTGGGCGGTGGTCGAGCCCTCGTCGATGCGCTCGCTGATCCAGTTGGCCGGCCGGGTGCGCCGCCATCGGCCAGGCTCGGTGGATACGCCTAACATCCTGGTGTTCAACACCAATCTGCGGCACTTTCGCCAGCCCGGCCGGGCGGCGTTTTGCAAACCTGGTTTTGAGACCGATGACGATGCGTTCCGCCTGTCGTCGCACGACCTGCAGTTGCTGCTGCGCCCGGAAGACTACGAAGTGATTGATGCCCGGCCCCGCATCGTTGCGCCGGTGGCCGACGCGCTGCAACCCCGGCAGCGCCTGGTGGACCTGGAGCACGCGCGGCTGCAAGACATGATGCTGGCCCAGCAGCGCGCCGTGGCAACCGCCAAACCCGGCAGCCGCGCGCGGGCACCGGCCGGCGCCGTGCGGGCCACGCTGAACGCCAGCACCTGGTGGCAACAGAGCCCGCAAGACGCCTTGCTCACCGCCGTGCTGCCGCAGCAGCAGCCGTTCAGAAAAGAACCGTGGCCACGCGATGTGACGCTGGTCTTGTTGCCTGACGACGACGGCGAAAACGCTTTGCTGCACCAGGTTTTGGAAGGGGAACGGCGGGGGCAGAAACTGTACGTCGAGGTGAACCTTTCGCAGTGCGAGCATCTGGCCGACGGGGTGGTTCGCGGGCCCGGTGTCGAGGCTTGGGGGGTGGTGAGCTACCTCGATGCGCTGAATGAACTGGCTGCCGAGTTGGACCTGCCGCCGCTGGACTGCGCACGGCGCTTTGGCGTGGTCACCGTGCGGCCCAACGACAACGGCTGGCGCTATCACCCGGTGTTGGGATTTGCGCAAAGGAGGTGACCCGCCAAGCACACATTCAATCCGTGGTCACCCATCAACTTTCAGGGAGAAACTGAATGTCAACTCAAGATCCAGAACGGTCATCCGCCATTCGAGCAGTGATCGCCGACTTTCTTCAACAGCGGCTGGCGACCAAAATCGAAAAGCTCGCCGAAGACGACCCCAAACGCGCCGAGCTGCAAACGCAGTTCATCCCCGCCGTCTGGCTGGAAGACGCAGCCCGCCGTGTAGTGCAAATCCAGGCAGTCACGCATTCGCTCAAGCCCATCCACCCGGATGCCAAAGGCAGCAGCCTGTTTCGAGAACCCAGCGCATTGCCGCCGGTGGCCGAGGTGGGCAGCCACAACCTGGGCGCGTCGTTTGACGCCGATGTGGTGGGCAACGCCGCCGCGCTGGATGTCTACAAGTTTCTCAAGCTCAGCCATCAAGGGCGCAGCCTACTGGACTTGGCGGCGGCAGCGGATGCTGACCTTGGCGCCGCGCTCAATGCTGATCCCACCGTGGCGCCAGCCTGGATGGCGGCATTTGCCGGGCTGGCTGCGCCACGCGGCAAGGCCGCATCGCACACCAACGCCAAGCAGATTTACTGGCCCATCGGCGACAACCCGCATGACGATGCGGCCTACCACCTGCTGGCGCCGCTCTACCCCACGTCGCTGGTCCACCGCGTCTACCTGGCTTTGCAGGACGACCGCTTCAGCGATGCCGCCAAGGCAGCGCGCGACGCCCGCAAGGCGGGCGAGCTGCATGAGCGGCCGGTGCGCGAGTACCCCAACCTGGCCATCCAGAGCCTGGGCGGCACCAAGCCACAGAACATCAGCCAGCTCAACAGCGAGCGGCGCGGCGACAACTGCCTGCTGGCATCGCTGCCGCCGGTGTGGAAATCGGTGGACGTCAAGCCGCTGTACGGCGTGGACTCATTGTTCAAACGCTACGGCGGGCGCAAGGAGGTGCGCACGCTGGCGGCAAACCTGCGGCGCTTTCTGGAGGGCGACCCGGCCGCCAATCTGAAAACCCGGCAGCGCCGCGACGAGCTGGTGGATGCCCTGATCGACGAGCTGATGCAGTTCACCGCCGAGCTGGGCACGCTGGACGCAGGCTGGAGTACCGCCACTGAATGCGATCTGCCCCCCGCGCACCGCGCCTGGCTGGACCCGGACGGCTGCGACCCGGCGGTGGACGACGCCGCCGACCGGGTGGCCAGCGACTTTGCCAATTGGCTGAACGGCCAACTTCGCGACCCGCTGCCTGTGGGCGACCCGGAGTTTTTGCACTGGCGCAAGCTGGCCCGCGAGCAGTTCAAGCAAGAAGACCGCGAGGCCGCCGATGCCCAGTGACCCGGTATTTCCTGAACACCCGGCCGTGCTGATGCTGCCGCACATCCGGGTGCAGAACGCGAACGCGATTTCCAGCCCGATGACCTGGGGCTTTCCGGCCATCACCGCTTTCACCGGCTTGATGACTGCGCTGGAGCGCCGGCTTGGCCGCGATGCCGGCATCGCGTTTTATGGCGTGGGGGTTATCTGCCACGGCTTTGAGGCGCAAGTCACCAGCGCGGGCTACACGCGGGCTTTTCATCTGACGCGCAACCCGGTGCTGGCGGACGGCAGCACGGCCGGCATCGTGGAAGAAGGCCGTGTGCACCTGGACGTGACCCTGGTCTTCGATGTGCAGCTCACCGACGCGCACCGAGGGGATGGCGAGCGCAAGGCACTGGCTGAGCGGGTGGCCCACCAGTTGGCGGGCATGCGATTGGCCGGTGGCAGTGTGATGCCGGCCTTGCCCGGGCCGGCCCGCCGGCCCACCCGGCCAACGCTAGACCTGTTGCCGGACGAAGGCCAAGGCGAGGCGCGGCGCAAGCAGTTCCGCCGCCTGGCGCGCCGGTGCCTGCCCGGCTTTGCGCTGGTCTCGCGCGACGACCTGCTGCAAACCCGGCTGGCCGAGTTGCGGGCCAGCGACCCGGCGGCAAGCACGCTGGACGCCTGGCTCGACCTGTCGCGCTGGACTCTGCGCGCCACGCGGCGGCCAGCCAAAACCGGGGACGATGGCCCGGGCAAGGTCGAGTGGGTCAGTGACCCACGCGCCGGCTGGACGGTGCCGATCCCGGTGGGCTTTGCAGCGCTGTCGGACGTGCACCCGGCCGGCACGGTGGGCGGCGCGCGCGACATGACCACGCCGTTCCGGTTTGTCGAGACTGTCTGGTCGATGGGGCAGTGGATCAGCCCGCATCGGCTCAAGAGCCTGGGCGATCTGGTTTGGTCCGCCGACCACCAGCCCGATCACCCCACCGAACACGGCCTGTACCGCTGCCGAAATCACTACACCCCCGACAACACCCCCGCGATGCCGGCCGATCTGGCCACCAGCACGCAAGACTGAACCCTTCAAGGAGAAATTTCATGGCTTCCGCTACCACTACGGCCACGGCCCTCAAAACCGCTTCTGTGCTCGCCTTCGAGCGCAAGCTCGACCCGTCCGATGCGCAGTTTTTTGCCGGCAACTGGGACCAACGCACAGGCGCAACGGCGTGGGCGCCGGTGACGATCCGCGAGAAATCGGTGCGCGGCACTATCTCAAACCGGCTCAAGACCAAAGATCAAGACCCGGCCAAGCTCGATGCCGCCATCGAAAACCCGAACCTGCAAACCGTGGACGTGGCCGCGCTGCCGGCTGACGCCGACACGCTGAAGGTCAGCTTCACGCTGCGCGTGCTGGGCGGCACGGGCAAGCCATCGGCCTGCAACAACGCCGACTACCAGGCCAAGCTGCTGAGCACCGTGCAGGGCTATGTGGACGCCCACGGCTTTGCTGAGCTGGCCCGCCGCTATGCCCACAACCTGGCTAACGCCCGCTTTCTGTGGCGCAACCGGGTGGGGGCTGAGCAAGTGGAGGTGCGGGTGCAGCACCTGGTGCAAGGGCAAGCCGCCAGCACCTGGACCTTCGATAGCCTGCAACTGTCGCTGCGCGACTTCACGGCGCCGGCCGCCGCGCAAGCGGACGTGCAAGCCCTGGCCGGCCTGATCACGCAAGGGCTGTCGGGCCAGAGCCATGTGCTGCTGCAAGTCACGGCCTACGCCCGCCTGGGGGCCGCGCAAGAGGTGTATCCATCGCAAGAATTGATTCTGGACAAGGGCAGCAGCAAGAAAAGCAAGACCTTGTACGCGGTGCAAAGCGTGGCCGGCATGCACTCACAAAAGCTGGGCAACGCGCTGCGCACGATCGACACCTGGCACCCCGACGTGGCTGATCTCGGGCCCATCGCGGTGGAGCCTTACGGATCAATCACCACGCTGGGCAAGGCCTGCCGCAAGCCGACCGACAAGCTGGATTTCTACAACCTGCTGGACGGCTGGTTGCTGAAAGACAAGGTGCCGGCGCCCGAGCAACAGCACTTTGTGATGGCCACGCTGATCCGCGGCGGGGTGTTTGGTGACGCCGGCAAGGATTGATGGCCATGGACCATTTCGTGGATATCCAATTGCGGCCCGACCCGGAGATTGCCGCCCACCACTTGTTGGGCGCGCTGTACGCCAAATTGCACCGGGCGTTGGTGGCGCGGCGCAGCACCGGCGTGGCGGTGTGTTTTCCGGGCTACCAAAGTCGTCCCTTGTCGCTGGGCACTTGCTTGCGGCTGTTGGGCAGCCGGGTTGCTCTGGACGAGTTGACCCAAAGCAATTGGCTAAGCAGCATGCGCGACCATGTGACGGTCGGCGCCGTGGCCGGGGTGCCGGCCACGGCCACCCATCGGACGCTGCGACGGGTGCAGGCCAAAAGCAATCCAGAACGCCTGCGGCGACGACTGGCCAAACGCCACGGCTTGAACGAGGCGCAAGCACGTGAGCGCATCCCCGACAGCGCCGCGGAATTGCTGCAGTTGCCATTTGTCCAACTGCGCAGCAACAGCACCGGCCAGACATTTCCGTTGTTCTTGAGCTTGGGCACGGTGCAAGCCGTGCCGCTGCCGGGCGAGTTCAACGCCTACGGGCTGAGCCAGCACGCCACGACCCCCTGGTTTTAACCCTTTTTTTCGGCGCCCGCGCAAGTGCTTGTCAGGCAAGCACTTGCGGCCTTGGCTTCGTGGAAAGGGGGTAAAGTGGTTTTCAGCAACTTTCGTTGTTGCATCAAGGACTTGGCGTTGAGAGTGTCTGATTCACTGCCGCACAGGCAGCTCAGAAAAGCTGGCGGTGGCCGCATTCGCGCTGCCACTGATTCACTGCCGCACAGGCAGCTCAGATATGCAGCCGGATGGCGAGCCGCGCCGTGGCGTCATTCACTGCCGCACAGGCAGCTCAGACAAAC
>JANLOP010000319.1:0-5146 GCA_031366635.1 Betaproteobacteria bacterium
GGATGCGCGGGCCGAGTTGGCCAGCGATGTGACGGTGGGCCCGTATGCGGTGATCGGCCCGAATGTTGGCATCGGCGCGGGCAGCCACATCGGCGCGCACTGTGTGGTCGAGGGCCACACCACGCTGGGCCGTGACAACAAAATCTTCCAGTTCGTGTCCATCGGCGCGGCGCCGCAAGACAAGAAATACGCCGGTGAGGCCACCCAACTGGTGATCGGCGACGGCAACACCATCCGCGAGTTTGCCACCCTCAACACCGGCACGGTGCAGGGCGGCGGCGTCACGTCGCTGGGCGACGACAACTGGATCATGGCCTATGTGCATGTGGCGCACGATTGCCGTATTGGCAGCCACACCATCATCGCCAACGCCACGCAGCTTGGCGGCCATGTGCACCTGGGCGACTGGGCGTTTTTGGGCGGGCTGTCGGGGGTGCACCAGTTTGTGCGGGTGGGCGCGCATGCGATGACCGGCTTCCAAACCCGGCTGTCGCAGGATTTGCCGCCGTTTGTCACCGCCGCCGGCAACCCGGCCGCCGCCACCGGCATCAATGCCGAGGGCCTGCGGCGGCGCGGCTTCTCGGCTGAGCGCATCGCGCTGGTCAAGCAGATGCACCGGCTTCTGTACCGGCAAGGGCTGACTTTGGCCGCCGGTATCGAGGCGATCAAGGGCCTGCGCGGTGACTTGCCCGGCAGCGACGGCGACATCGCACTGGTGCTTGAGTTTCTGGCTCATGCCGATCGCGGCATCGTCCGCTGACCGCTGGAGATGCCGGTGATGAGCGGTGCCGCACCGCTGCGGCTTGGCCTGGTGGCCGGTGAGGCCTCCGGTGATTTGCTGGGCGGCCTGCTGCTGCAGGGCCTGAAAACCCGCTGGCCCGACCTGCAAGCCGCCGGCATCGGTGGCCCCCGGCTGGCGGCCCAGGGGTTTGATGCCTGGTGGCCGCATGACCGGCTGTCGGTGTTTGGTTATGTCGATGCGCTGGGCCGGCTGCCTGAGCTGCTGCATATCCGCCGCCAACTGGGTGACCGCCTGCTGCGCGACAAGCCCGCTGCCTTCATCGGCATCGACGCGCCCGATTTCAACTTCGGTCTGGAAACCCGGCTGCGCGCCGGCGGCATCAAGACCATTCACTTTGTCTGCCCGTCCATCTGGGCCTGGCGCCGTGAGCGGCTTGCCAAGCTGGCCCGGGCCGCCGACCATGTGCTGTGCCTGTTTCCGTTTGAGCCGGCGCTGCTGCGTGCCGCTGGCATTGCCGCCACCTTTGTCGGCCATCCACTGGCCGATGCGATCCCGCTGCTGCCGCCGCGCACCGCCGCCCGCTCCACACTCGGCCTGGCGGACGATGACACGGTGGTGGCGCTGCTGCCCGGCAGCCGGCGCAGCGAGATTGTCCACATCGCTCCGCGTCTGCTGGCGGCGGCCGCGCTGATGCAGCGCCAGCGGCCCGGCGCGCTGCGTTTTGTGCTGCCGGTGGCGGCGGGGCTGCGGGCCTTGGTGGACCCGCTGCTGGCCCGGCATGCACCCGGCCTGGCGGTGCAATTGCTGGACGGCCAGTCGCATGCCGCGCTGGCGGCTTGTGATGTCACGCTGATCGCCAGCGGCACGGCCACGCTGGAGGCGGCGCTGTTCAAGCGGCCGATGGTCATCACCTACCACCTGGCCTGGCTGAACTGGCAGCGCATGAGGCGCCAGCGCTACCAGCCCTGGTTTGGCCTGCCCAACATCCTGAGTGCTGAGTTTGTGGTGCCTGAGCTGATCCAGGACGACGCCACGCCCGACGCGCTGGCCCGCGCTGGCCTGGCCTGGCTGGACGACGCGCCCCAGGTGGCCGCGCTGCAACGCCGCTTCACCGATCTTCACCACAGCCTGCGCCAGAACACCGCCCAGAAGGCCACCGATGCCATCGCGCAAGTACTCGGCCTTGCTTGAGCCATTGGGCCCGGATTGGCAAACCCCCTGCCTGGTGGCCGGGGTGGACGAAGCCGGCCGGGGCCCGCTGGCCGGCCCGGTGGTGGCCGCAGCGGTGATCCTGGATGCGCGCCAGCCGATCAGCGGCCTGGCCGACTCCAAAGCGCTTAGCGCCTGTCGGCGCGAAAAACTGTTTGACGAAATCCGCGCCAAAGCCCTGGCCTGCTGCATCGCCGAGGCCACGGTGGACGAGATCGACCGGCTGAACATCCTGCAAGCCACCTTGCTGGCGATGCGCCGGGCGGTGCAAGGCCTGCGGTTGCTGCCGCAGCGGGTGCTGGTGGACGGCAACCGGCTGCCGCTGCTGCCGATGCCGGCGCTGGCCATCGTCAAAGGCGATGCGCTGGTGCCGGCCATCTCAGCCGCGTCCATCCTGGCCAAGGTGCACCGCGACCAGCTTTGCCAGGCGCTGCATGCGGCGTATCCGCACTACGGTTTTGCCCAACACAAGGGCTATGCCACCGCCGATCACCTGGCCGCCCTGCGACGCCACGGCGCCTGCGCGGTGCACCGCCGCAGTTACGCGCCGGTGCGCGCGGTGCTGGGGCAGGGCGGTGCGGGCCCGGCAACGGGCACAACCCCGGCCCCGGCAGCTGGCGGCGTCGCATGACCGACGTGATCGCTGTCACCGCGCGCGACAACCCGCTGCTGGTCAAGCTGCGCAAGCTGGCGCGAGACCCGGCCGCCTACCGCAAGCTGGGCAGCCTGTGGCTGGAGGGCGAGCACCTGTGCGCAGCCCTGCTGGCGCGCGCGGGTGTGACCGGCCTGGTGCCCGACCAGGCGGTGATCAGCGACAGCGCCTGGGCTCAACCCGCGCTGCGCGCGCTGGCGCAGCAGGCCCGGCGCGTGGTGCAGGTGCCCGATGCGCTGTTTGACGGCTTGAGTACCTTGCAATCCCCCGCCCGCCTGGGCTTTGTGCTGGCGCTGCCGGCCGCGCCCGCCATCGATCCCGCTGCGGCCAGTGTGGTGCTGGACCGAGTGCAAGACGCCGGCAATGTGGGCAGCATTCTGCGCAGCGCCGCCGCGTTTGGCATCCCGCAGGTGCTGGCGCTCAAGGGCACGGCCGCACTCTGGTCCCCCAAGGTGCTGCGCGCCGGCATGGGCGCGCACTTCGGGTTGCGCTTGGTGGAGGGTTTGTCGCTGGAAGATCTGGCCGCCCTCAGCGTGCCGCTGGTGGGCACCAGCCTGGCCAGCGATGCGCTGCTGGGCACCGCCGCACTGCCCCAGCCCTGCGCCTGGGTGCTGGGCCATGAAGGCCAGGGCGTGGCCGCCGCGCTGCTGGCCCGCTGCGCCCTGGTGCTGCGCATCCCGCAGCCCGGCGGCGAAGAATCCCTCAACGTGGCCGCCGCCGCCGCCGTGTGCTTTTACGAGTCGCTGCGCCGCAGCGTGGCCGGTGGCATTTCTCCCTCTGCCGCCGATTTCCTCCTCAGCCCTTCGCGTTCTTGCGCAAAGTAGGCAGGCCCACCCCCGCCGCATCAAACCCGCCGTCCACCGCCAGCACCTGGCCGTTCACATAACTGGCCGCCGCGCTGCACAAAAAGCCCACCACATTGGCAATCTCCTCGGTCGTGCCGTAGCGCTCCAGCGGGATCACATCGTGGTAATCCGACCGGATCGCCACGCTGTGCACCAGCTTGGCCATCTCGGTTTCCACCGGCCCCGGCGCCACCGCATTGACGCGGATGCCCACCGTGCCCAGCTCGGTGGCCTGCTGCTTGGTGAGGTGGATCAGTGCAGCCTTGCTGGTGCCGTAGGCCACGCGCAAGGTGCTGGCGCGCATGCCGGAGATCGACGCGATGTTGACGACGCTGCCGCCGCCGGTCTTCAACATCACCGGCGCGATGGCCTGGGTGCACAAAAAGGGCCCGTTCAGGTTGGTGGCCAGCACCGTCTGCCACTCCTCGAACGTGGTCTGGCCGATGGGCTTGAACACCGCCACCCCGGCGTTGTTGACGAGCGCATCAATGCGGCCAAAGCGGGCCACCACCTGCGCAGTAGCGGCCGCCACCTGGTCGGGGTTGGATACATCGCAGGCGACGGCCAGCACCCGGCCTGGGTCGTTCAGCGCGGCAGCGGTGGCCTGCAAGGTGGTGGCCTCCACATCCCACAGCGCCACCCGGTGGCCGTGCGCCAAAAACCATTGCGCCACAGCCAGGCCGATGCCGCGTGCGCCGCCGGTGACCACCGCGACCGGGGTGGTTGTGGTTTGGGAGGGGGTGGATGTCATGGGGTGGTTCCAAAGGTTGTCGGATTGTGGGTGCGCAGTCTAGTGTGGTGTTGCGCGCTAAACGCGACATAAAACCGCGTCTTTGCGCCCGTGACGTCGTTGAACATCCTCGCAATGCCTGCGCGGTGTTGAACCAGATCATGCAGATCGAGTAGCGGGACGGCGGGCTGCGTGGCTGGGTGCTAAACCAGCCTTCGCGCATCCTTGAGAAGCAATAGCAACTGCTGTTCGCGTGCCGGTGAGGGCTCGAAGCCGAACCGCCGATAAAACCGCGCCGCATTGTCGTCAATGGGATGGGTGAGCAGGGCCCGCACGCCGGCCTGATCGGCAATGACCAGGGTGCGCCGAATCGCGTCCTGCAACAGGCCCGTGCCGATGCCGCGCCCCTGGTCTGTCAGCGACACCGCCAGTCGCGCCAGGATGACCACCGGCAGCGGATATCCGCCCATGCCTTTGCGCGCACGCTCAGGCGCTTCGAGCATATCGATCTGCCCTACCGTCAGGCTGAAGTAGCCGACGATGCGCTCATCGTCCGTGACCACATAGGTTTTGGCCGAGCCGCTGGACTGCGCTTGCCGCGAATGCCGTGTCAGCCAGTCGTTGAGTGCGGGCTTGCCGCAGTCAAAGCTGTGCAATTGATGACTGGCATCCAGCGGCTGCGGCGCTCCCAGCGCCATCAGGCGGCCCAGGGGGCGCGCCGGGAGAACAAATCCGTCAAGCCCGGGTTGTCTTGTGCCGGCCGGTCCAGCAGCGACAGCAGTGCCTGCGCTTGATGGCCGTCCACCAGAAACAGCCGCTGGTCAAGCAAGGTCTGCTCGGCCGCCTGGTAGGCGCTGTCGAGGATGAAGTCGGTCATCGATTTGTTGGACACCTCGGCCGCCCGGCGCAGCACGGCTTCTTGTTGGGGTGTAGCACGCAGGCCCAGGCGGGCGGAGCGGGTGGCGGCT
>JANLOP010000343.1:0-1847 GCA_031366635.1 Betaproteobacteria bacterium
GAGCAACTCATCAACGGCCTCGTCTACGAACTCTTCTTCCCCGACGACCTGCACACGGCCGGCATCCATCTTTTCGACGCCTGTGAAAGTGAGAATGTCGCCGGCCTCGTCGCGCTGCAAGGCAGCCCGCTTCAAACTGAAGCCGAGGCATTGGCCGAGCGCATCTTCAGCAACAGCCACCCGATTTACGCGATGTTGTTTGACCTGCAGGCGCTGGATGTGGTGCGCATCATCGAAGCGCGGGATTGAGCCAGGCTGCTCAAGCCACCACCGGAGATTTGCCATGTCGATGACACCGCCACCCGACAGCGTGATGCCCGACCCGGGCCGCATCGTCCTGTTCCAAGAGCAGGCGATCCGCCGCAGTTGGCACCGCAACGAATGGTGGTTCTCGGTGGTGGATGTGTGCGCAGTGCTCACCGGTAGCGTGGCTGCCGGCGCCTACTGGCGCAATCTCAAACAGCGGCTGGTGGCCGAGGCCGGCCAAGCCGTGACGTTTTGTCACGGCTTGAAGCTCACCGCTTCCGATGGCCGGCAACGCCTGACCGATTGCGCCAATACCGAGGGCCTGTTCCGCGTCATCCAATCCATCCCGTCACCCAGGGCCGAGCCGTTCAAGCGTTGGCTGGCCCAGGTGGGCTACGAGCGGGTGCAGGAGATTGAAAACCCCGAGCTGGCCAGTGCCCGTGCCCGCAGCCTGTACCAGACCAAGGGCTACCCGAAAGACTGGATCGAGAAGCGCCTGCGGTCGGTGGCGGTGCGCGGTGAACTGGCCGACGAATGGCAGGCCCGGGGCGTGCAGGAGGGCAAGGAGTACGCCATCCTCACTGCCGAGATTGCCCGCGCCACGTTTGGTGTGACGCCGGGTGAGCACAGCCAGCTCAAGGGCCTGGGTGCGGTGAAGACGGGCAACAACCTGCGTGACCACATGACCGATCTGGAGCTGATCTTCACGATGCTGGGTGAAGCCAGCACCACCGAGATAACGCGCAAACACGACGCGCAGGGGCTGGCCCCCAATCGCCACGCTGCGCGGCAAGGCGGCACGGTGGCTGGCAATGCGCGGCGTGAGTTGGAGGCCAAGACCGGCGCACCGGTGCTGAGCCAGCAAAACTACCTGGGCCTTGGTAATGCCGCCGGGGCGGCCAAGGCGGCCAAGGCCCCGGCGAGTGCGATCAAAGGCAAGGCGCCGCGCAAGGGCAGCAAGGCGTGAGCGCTGCGCCACCCGCTGGCGCTGATCTGGCTGCCGCTGTGGCGGTGGCGGTTGTCAAGCCATTGCGCATCGAGACACTGACGCTGACCGACTTTCGCGCCTTCCCGGGCCCGGCACCGCAGCACATCGAGTTTGCTGGCAAAAACCTGCTGGTGTACGGTGAAAACGGCGCTGGCAAATCGTCGATCTTTCATGCCCTTCGGGCGGTGTTTTCAAACGCGCCTCTAGCCAACAACCGGGCTCTGGTGGACTACAAAAACAAGTTCTCTGCGCCCGGTGTGGGGTGCGCCAGAGTGGATGTCGTGTTTGACGGACTTTCCGAATCCGCTTCGTGGACTCTTGGGCTGTCGATTCCTGGCAGTCCCCCAACGCCAGACGCCAGCCCGGTCAATGCCGATGTGGCTTTTGAGCGCCAGCCGTTTTATGTGATGCGCGAGCCTGGCAAAACGGCGTTTCGCCGGGCCGCTGCACGGGCCGCCTGTCTCGACTACCGCGCATTGCTCGATACCAACTACAAAAATGGCGCGGGTGAGATCGACCTGTTCAGTATTGCTGTCAACCATCTGCTGCGTGACTACGACTACACGCCGCCTGGCGGCCAAGCCACCACCATTGGCAGCCTTTGGGCCAAGGT
>JANLOP010000352.1:0-17268 GCA_031366635.1 Betaproteobacteria bacterium
ACCGAGCGGCGCGGCAAAAGGCGTTCGATCTAGGCGCAAAGCACAGCCATAGCCCGGGCTATGGCGCGCATTTGCAACGACGAGCGAGCGACTTTTGGCGTGATGAGCGGGCATGATCGAAAAACTCTCAGCCTCTCAGCCGATATATCGCGATGGCGGCAGCGCGGGCAGCCATGTCGTGTTGCATTCGAGCCGGTCTGCGGCGCAGATGCGGCTCGCAGGGCTCACTTCTTCGGCTTCGGCGTGAACGCGATGCAGTGCCCGTGCGGGTTGATCGCGCCTTCGACGATCTTGCAAGTGCCGTTGTCTTTCGCGGTCTTGCCGGGCAGGAACTGCGCGCAGTCGTCACAGTCCTTGCCTTCGTTCTTGCCCGCGTCCACGTATTGCACCGCTGATTTGGCAAACTTGGTTTCGGCAGCCCAGGCCGAAGTTCCAGCGGCGCCGACGAGTGCTGCGCCCGTGATCGCGCCGAGTCCGTGTTGCAGCGCGACGCGTCGCGAAAGGCCGTCAATCTGAACTTGTTTCATCTGTCTTCACCTTTAAATTCGCCCGCTGCGTTCTGCAGGCGCTGCACACACTTCAGCAAACGATCAGCATGCCGTTCATGTCTTCGTGTGCGGTGCCGCAGAACACATCGCACAGCAAAGCGGCCGGTCTTGTGCGGCGTCAGCCGCAGGGTGGTGACCTTGCCCGGCATGATGTCGGCGCGCACGGCGAAGTCGGGCAGGCTGAAGCCCATCGGCACTTCGGCTGCGGTGAACTGAAGCAACACGGTTGCGCCCTGCTTGACGCGAATCTCGTTCGGTACGTACACGAACTTCTTGGTGTTGATCTTGATGACTCGCTCTTTTGGTTTCGCGGGCGCCAGTGCCGCCACCGAGCTCATGGCAAGTGCCCCGGCTGCGCTCATCGGGGTTCGTCTGTTGATATCGACGTTCATCACATCACGCTTGCTGAACCGGAAATTCGGTGATGACGTACTCCGTCGGTTTCTTCTCGGCCTCGACCTCGCGGAACCCGAGCCCTTGGTAGGGCTGCGCTGCGTCCCAAGGCACCGGCGTGCGCTTGGGCTGCGAGCCGGCAACCGGCAACGCAAAGATCAGCGACTTGGCCGAGTGATGCGCGATGTGCCCGGTCATGTGGTGATTTTCCTGGTGGATGTGGCCGTAGAACACCGTCACGTTCGAGTACGGCATCAGCAGGTCAACGGCTTTGGCGCCATCGCGCGTGGCCCAATCCCATTGCGGGTAGAGATCGAACAACGGACGGTGCGCGAAGACGACGATGCGCGCGTCTTTCGGCTGTTTCTTCAAGTCATCGGCAAGCCACACGAGTTGCTCGTCACCGAGCTTGGCGCCGGGGTCGCTGACGTTGTCGAGCACGATGAAGTGCACGCCCTTGTGCTCGAAGGTGTAGTTCAGCGCGCCGAAGAACTCCTTGAATGCCTTGCCGTTGTCAAGCGAGGCGTCGTGTTCGCCCGGGATGAAACGCACGGTCTTGACTTTCAAACCGGCCACCATGTCGCGAACTTCGCCCATGCGCTTGCGGCGCTCTTTCGGGTCGTCGGTGGTGTGGGTCAGATCACCGGTGAAGATCACGAAATCGGGAGCCACCGCGAGCGCATTGACTGCGGCGATGGCCTTCGGCAGCGTGCCTTTGGCATCGGGATTGGCGGCAGCGCCCTCGAAGCCCCAGTGGCTGTCGGACAACTGGACGAAATAGAAATCGTCGTAGGCTGCTGCGGCACCGGCACCGGCACCGGCACCGGCGTCGGCGTCGGCGGCACTGGCGGCGGCGCCGAGCCCGGACACGAACACGGCACCGCCGATGCCGGTCAATTGCAGAAACTGTCTACGGTCGAAGGTGTTCATGGGAATCTCCTGATTGAGCAGCACGATGCGTGCCGGTGGTCTTCGGCACGTCGGCCTCGGTTGCAATACCGAACCCGCAGGCGAAATATTCCTGCGCCTTCCCAAAGACCCCACTGACCCGCTCGGGTTTGGGAATAAAGTGCGGCCACGCCGAGTCAATCCCCATAGAGGGGATCCGCGATGACCAATGACGAGGCGCGTCGGCGCTTCGTGCTGCTGGTCCTTGCGCACCCGGATGCGGGCTTGAATCTGGCCCGGTGGTTTCGTCGGACCACCACACCGTCAAGCCGTGGCTGTCATCGAAGCTCGACGTCTCGCCGCCGATACCGGGGTCGCTGTGGCCGGGTTCGATGTTCCTGGGCGGGCGTGTTGACTATCTTGACGGTCGGCGGGTTGCAGCGTTGGTGTACCAACAAGGCGAGCATGTCGTGAAGTCGTTTGTGTGGCCCGCCCCTGCCGCTGACGGCGCTTTGGTGTTCTCAACAGAAAGGGGATTTCAGATCGCCCATTGGTCACGCCGTGGCATGACCCATTGGGGGATATCGGACGTGGACCGAGAAAAGTTCGCTGCCATCATTCGTTTGATCCGTTCGAGCCCCACCGAGAACCTGCGGCACTCAGACCCGACTTCGACAGTCATTCAACGACGGCTTCTTCCGCTCGGAATAGTGTCCGTGAAATGCAGGCAACGCCAACGCCAACGACAACTCCAGAGCCGCTTGCAAGCGGCGAAGTGGCGGGCTGGGGAGGGGGTTGAACCCGCGACCGCCCTGGCACCGTCACCCCATCCCAAACTCCCCCTGGCAGGGGGAAGGGGCAACACGCCGCCGGCTGAGCCGCTGTTCCGGGCCCTGAATTGGCAGCGTGCGCGCTCCGGCAAGCAGGCGTCAGCGGTCGGTGAATACCGGCGTGCGCTTTTGCAGGAAGGCCGCCACGCCTTCGGCAAAGTCGGCGCCCCGGCTCATCTCACCCTGCACCACGGCCTCGCGGCTCAGCGCGTCGGCGCAGCCCATCGGCATTGCCTCATCGATGATCTTGCGGGTGGCGGCCAGTGCGCGGGCCGGCATCAGCGCCAGCTTGGCGGCCAACGCCATCGTTGTCTCGTGCAGCACGGCGTCGTCCACACAGCGCCAGATCAGGCCGATGGCCTGCGCTTCTTCGGCCGGCAGTTTGTCGCCGGTCATCGCCAGGCCGATGGCCCGCGCCCGGCCCACCAGTCGCGGCAGCAGCCAGGTGCCGCCGCCATCGGGCACCAGGCCGATCTTTGAGAAGGCCTGGATAAAGCTGGCCGAGCGGGCGGCGATCACCAGATCACAGCCGAGCGCGATGTTGGCGCCCGCGCCGGCCGCCACGCCGTTGACCATCGCGATCACCGGCACCGGCAGGCTGCGGATGCGCAGCACCAGCGGCGTGTACAGCCGCTCAACCACGCCCTGCACATCGGCCGGCTGGCCGTCGTTGCCCATGCCGCCATCGTTCAAATCCTGGCCGGCGCAAAAGCCCCGGCCGGCGCCGGTGAGCACCACGCAGCGCACGCTGGCGTCGGCCGCTGCCGCGTCAAGCGCGCTGTACAGCTCAGCGTGCATCGCAGCGGTGAAGCTGTTCAGCGCCGCCGGCCGGTTCAACGTCAGGGTGCGCACCGCGCCGTGTGTGCTGACCAGCACCAGGGGATCGGACATCGACAGTCTCCAGAGGGTTTGGGGTGTTGTGGGGTTGTGCAGCGAGGCGGCGCGCCGCTGCCGTCAGCAGCGCATTCTGCCGGGCCGGGCTGCCGGTGAAAAACCCGCCGGTAACATCCGCCCACCATGACCGCCCACGAGTTTGCCCCCGGCCTGTTCATCCGTGGCATCACGCCGCCACTGCCGCTGGCGCACTACCGGCTGGTGGCTTTTGACATGGATTCCACACTGATCAACATCGAGTGCGTGGACGAGATCGCGGCCAGCGCCGGCTTGGGGCCGGAGGTGGCCGCCATCACCGACGCAGCGATGCGCGGCGAGATCACCGACTACAAAGAAAGCCTGCGCCGCCGGGTGGCGCTGCTGCGCGGCGTCAGTGAATCGGTGCTGGCCGCCGTGTACGCGCAAAAGCTGCAACTCAACCCCGGCGTTGAGCGGTTTGTCGCCGCGCTGCAAGCCGCCGGGCTGAAAACCCTGCTGGTCTCGGGTGGCTTCACCTTTTTCTCAGAGCGCGTGCGCCACCGGCTGGGGCTGGACTTTGCCCGCGCCAATGTGCTGCAGATCGAGTCCGGCGTGCTCACCGGCCAGTTGGTGGAGCGGCCCTGGGGCGACATCTGCGACGGGCTTGAAAAACGCCGGGTGTTGCTGGAGGTGTGTGAGCTGATGGGCATCGACGCAGCGCGCGCGATTGCGGTGGGCGACGGCGCGAATGACCTGCCGATGATGAGCGTGGCCGGTTTGTCGATCTGCTTCCACGGCAAACCGGCGGTGCGCGAGCAGGCCATGATCTCGATCGAGGCCGGCGGCATGGACCGGGCGCTGGAGCTGTTGGGCGGCTGATCTGGTGGCTGATCTGGCGGCTGGTCTGGCGGTTGGCTGGCAGCCCGACTAACCGCCGCTTGGCGGCACGCCGCCTTGCTGCAACACCGCCGCCGCCTCAGCCAGCGCGGCCCGAGCCTCAGCCACGCCCAGATCGGGGTGCACCGCCAGCGCGTCCAGCCGCGTGGCCAGGCGCTGCCAGGCCAAATGCCAGTGCGGATCGGGTGGCAACAAGCACGGCAACAAGCAGGGCAACCCGCCCGGCGGCGGCGTGAGGTCGTCCAACAGATCGAATGCCCGAAGCCCAGCAGACAAATCACTCACGGCGGCGCACTCCAACAGGATTGAGCCGGTTTTATCGGCCACTGCCCGCCAGGTCTTGAATTTGGCTGTGGCCGCTGGACGCTGGCAGCGGCCGGCGCCACCCACGTGCGGGCAAGCCCGCTTGGCTGGGCCGGCGCGGCGCTTCTACCATCGCTCACCACCCCCCCGTGCCCCAGGAGAGCCCCGATGAGCGCCCAGCCCAGCCCGACCCAGACGCAGACGCAGACGCAGACGCAGACCCAGTACCTGCTCGACGCCAGCCGCATGCCCAGGCACTGGTACAACATCGCCGCCGATCTGCCCACGCCAGCACCGCCGGTGCTGCACCCGGGCACGCTGCAGCCGATCGGCCCGGACGACCTGGCGCCGCTGTTCCCGATGGAATTGATCCTGCAAGAGGTGTCCACCGAGCGCGAAATACCGATCCCCGAGCCGGTGCGCGAGGTCTTCAAGCTGTGGCGGCCAGCGCCGCTGGTGCGCGCCCGCCGGCTGGAGAAAGCGCTCGGCACGCCGGCCCGGATTTATTACAAATACGAAGGCGTGTCACCGGCCGGCAGCCACAAGCCCAACACGGCTGTGCCGCAAGCCTGGTTCAACGCCCAGGCCGGCATCAAAAAGCTCACCACCGAGACGGGCGCCGGGCAGTGGGGATCGGCGCTGGCTTTTGCCGGCAACCTGTTCGGGCTGGATGTCACCGTCTTCCAGGTGCGGGTGAGCTATGACCAGAAGCCGTACCGCCGGGCGCTGATGGAAACCTACGGCGCGCGCTGCATCGCCAGCCCGTCGGCCGAGACCGCCTACGGCCGCAGCGTGCTGGCCAACCGCGCTGACCACCCCGGCTCACTGGGCATTGCCATCAGCGAGGCGGTGGAGATTGCCGCCACCCACGACGACACCAAATACGCGCTGGGCTCGGTGCTAAACCATGTGCTGATGCACCAGACCATCATCGGCCAGGAGGCGATGCTGCAAATGGAGATGGCCGGCGACGACCCGGATGTGATCGTCGGCTGCACCGGCGGCGGCAGCAACTTTGCCGGCATCGCCTTTCCGTTTATCGGCCAGCAGTTGCGCGGCCGTGGCAACACCAAACAGCGCCGCATCGTGGCCGTAGAGCCGGCGGCCTGTCCGTCGCTCACGCGCGGCAAATACGCCTACGATTTTGGCGACACCGGCCACATGACGCCGCTGACCAAGATGCACACCCTGGGCAGCACCTTCACCCCGCCCGGCTTCCATGCCGGCGGCCTGCGCTACCACGGCATGGCGCCGATGGTCAGCCATTTGCACCAGCTCGGCCTGCTGGAGGCCACGGCCTACCACCAGGTGGCGTGTTTTGAGGCCGGTGTGCTGTTTGCCCGGGCCGAGGGCATCGTGCCCGCCCCCGAGGCCAACCATGCGGTCAAAGGCGCCATTGTGGAAGCGCTGCGCTGCAAGGCCGAGGGCAAAAGCGAGGTGATCTTGTTCAACCTGTGCGGCCACGGCCATTTCGACATGGCGGCCTACAGCGCCTACTTTGCCGGCCAGTTGACCGACCAGTCGTACAGCGAGGATGAACTGGCGATGGCGCTGTCGGGCTTGCCCTCCGTGCCGGCTTGACGCCACGGATTGATTTGACTTGCCGGCTTGCCAGCACGGATCTGTTGATCGGCACGCAAGCGCACAGAAATGCTGAGCCCCTGTTTTGTGCTCAAGGCGCGACATGCCCTGCGGGCAGATGTCAGCCAACGCCCTAAACCCTGCCATCAGCCAGCGAGTTGCTGCCAGGCCTTGTCCAGCCGCTTGATGCTCACCGGCTGCGGCGTGCGCAGCTCTTGGGCAAAAAAGCTCACCCGCAGTTCTTCCAACAGCCAGCGGTATTCGTCCAGCCGGGCATCGGCCACGCCTTTTTGCTCGGCCAGCCGGCGCAGGTAGCGCTGCTCCAGCGGCCGCAACTCGGCCAGGCGCTGGGCGTCGCGCTGCGGGTCGGCGCGCTGCTTGTCCAGCCGCAGGGTGATGGCTTTGAGGTAGCGGGCGGTGTGTTGCAGTTGCGCGTACGGCGTTTGTGAAAGAAACCGCTTGGGCATCAGCCGCTGGAGCTGGGCGGTGATGTCGTCGGCGGCATCCTTCGGCGGGCGGCTGTCTTTGAGCTTGCGCTGGGCGGCGGCGTAATCCGTCAGCAAGGTGCCGGCCAGCCGGGCCACCTCTTGCGCGATCAGGTTGAGCCGGCTGCGGCCCTCGGTCAGGCGGGCCGCGAAGCTGGGCTCGTCGCTAGGCAGCGGGTCGGCCAGAAAGGCCCGGTCGAGCGCCAGGTCGATGATTTGCTGGCGCAGCTCATCGGCGCTGCCCAGCGCCATGTAGGCACTGGCCATTTTGGTCAGATCGGGGATGTTTTTTTCAAGGTATTTGAGCGGCTCTTTGAGGGCCAGCGCCACCAGGCGGCTTAAGCCCGCCCGGTGTTTGGCGGCAGCGCCGTCGGGCTCGTCAAAGACTTCGATTTCAACGTGGCTGAGCTTGTCGATCAGCGCCGGGAAGCCGATCAGCACCTGGCCGGCCTGGTGGATTTCCATCAGCTCGGGCAGTTGGCCAAAGGCCCAGGTGGTGTGGCGGGCGGCGGGGGACAGGTTGGCTTTTGGGTTGGCGCGAGTTTGGGCGCCCTCACCCCAGCCCTCTCCCGCGTGCGGGAGAGGGCGCAATGCAGACGCCCCGGCTTGCCGGGCAGCCGTGGCTTGGCCCGCTCTCCCGCCAGCGGGAGAGGGTTGCGGTGATGGCGCCGACCCTGCGACTGGAGCCCCACCCACCCCCAAGCGCAACCCCGCCAGCGCCTGGAATGCCGAGCGCGCCTGCCCGCCCAGCTCGGCTTTCAACGCGGCCAGGTTGCGGCCCAGCCCCAACTGCCGGCCGTGCTCGTCCACCACCCGGAAGTTCATGAACAGATGGGGTTGCAACAACTCCAGCTTGAAGTCATTGCGCTGCACCGCAATCTGGCTGCGCTCTCGCACCGCCTTCAACAGCAACTCCATCAGCGTGCCCTGGGCAAATTCATGCGTGGCGATGAACTCGGCCACGTAATCGGGCAGCGGCACCAGCCGGGTGCGCGGGCGTTGGTGCAGGCTTTTGAGCAGCGCCGTCAACTTGGCCGCCAACATGCCCGGCACCAGCCACTCACAGCGCTCGTCGCTCACCTGGTTCAGCGCGTAGATCGGCACCGTCACCGTCACGCCGTCTTTGGCGTCGCCCGGCTCATGCAGATAGGCCACCGCGCAATCCACCCCGCCCAACCTCAGGGTTTTGGGGAAGGCGCTGCCGGTGATGCCGGCCGCCTCATGGCGCATCAATTCATCGCGGGTGAGCTGCAGCAGCTTGGGGTTTTGCCGGCTCTCAAATTTGTACCAGCGCTCCAGCGTGGCACCCGAGAACACGTCGGCCGGCAGCAACTGGTCATAAAAAGCGTAGATCAGCTCGTCATCGACCAGCACATCCTGGCGCCGGCTTTTGTGCTCCAACTCCTCCACCTGGGCCAGCAATTGCCGGTTGTGCGCCAAGAACGGCAGCTTGCTGTCCCAGTCGTCTTCCACCAACGCACTGCGGATGAAGATCTCGCGCGCCGCCTTGGCATCGACAATGCCAAAGTTCACCCGCTTGTTGTTGTAGACCACGATGCCGTACAGCGTGGCGCGCTGCAGGGCCACCACCTCGGCGGCTTTTTTCTCCCAGTGCGGCTCCAGCAATTGCAGTTTGAGCAAATGGCCGGCCACGCCCGGTATCCAGGCCGCGTCGATTGCCGCCAGGCCCCGGCCGTAGAGCCGGGTGGTGTCCACCAGCTCGGCGCTGATCAACCAGCGGCCCGGCTTTTTGCTCAGGTGGGCGCCCGGGTGGCGCCAGAACTTGATGCCGCGCGCGCCCAGATACCAATCTTCGTCATCACTTTTACAGCCGATATTGCCTAGCAGCCCGGCCAGCATCGCCAGGTGCAACTGCTCATAAGTGGCCGGGCTGGCGTTCAGCCGCCAGCCCTGCTCGGCCACCACGGTGTGCAGCTGCGAATGGATGTCACGCCATTCGCGCACCCGGCGCGGGTTGACAAAGCTGTCGCGCAACCGCTGCTCTTGTTGCCGATTGCTCAATTTATGGCTGTCGATGCGCGGCGCGGCGCCGGCTGGGGCCGTCTTGGCCACCGGATGGCCGTGCATGCCCCGGCCCTCTTCGATCCAGGCCCAGAGCTTTAAATAGCCCATGAATTCCGACTTTTCGTCGTCGAACTTCTTGTGCTTTTCGTCCGCCGCCTGCGCCGCGTCCATCGGCCGGTCGCGCACGTCTTGCACGCTCAGCGCGCTGGCGATGATCAGCACTTCACTCAGCGCCTGGCGGTCGCGGGCAGCCAGAATCATCCGGCCCACGCGCGGGTCTAGCGGCAGGCGGCTCAGCTCGTGGCCGGTGGGCGTCAGCTCGTTGTCGTCGTCCACCGCGCCCAGCTCACCGAGCAGGTCATAGCCGTCGGTGATGGCTTTGGGGCGCGGCGCTTCAAGAAACGGAAAATCCTCCACTTGGCCGAGACGCAGGCTTTTCATGCGCAAGATCACGCCGGCCAGCGACGAGCGCAGGATTTCTGGCTCCGTGAATTTCGGCCGGCCGGTGAAATCTTTCTCGTCGTAGAGCCGGATGCAAATCCCGTCGGCCACCCGGCCACAGCGCCCGGCGCGCTGGTTGGCCGCCGCCTGGCTGATCGGCTCCACCTGCAATTGCTCTACCTTGGTGCGGTAGCTGTAGCGCTTGATGCGCGCCAGGCCGCTGTCGATGACAAAGCGGATGCCGGGCACGGTGAGCGAGGTTTCGGCCACATTGGTGGCCAGCACGATGCGCCGGCCGTTGCCGGCCTCGAACACCGCTTCTTGCTCGGCTTGCGACAGCCGGGCAAACAGCGGCAGGATTTGTGGCGGCGGCCCGCCCCGGTGCTGCTGGGCCAGGTGTTTGCGCAGGTGGTCGGCGGCATCGCGGATTTCACGCTCACCGGGCAGGAAGACGAGGATGTCGCCGCTGGTAGCGCCGTGCCACAGCTCATCCACCGCGTCGGCGATGGCCTCGTCCAGGCCGTATTCCGCGCGCCGCCCGCCGGGCCGCCCCAAGGGCGGCGGCCCCCCCTGGGGGGAGGCTGGCGAAGCCGGCCTGGGGGCGTCATCCGACTCGAACGGCCGCCAGCGCTGCTCGACCGGGAACAAGCGGCCCGACACCTGGATAACGGGCGCCGGGCCGGTGCGTGAGGCGAAATGATTGGCAAAGCGCTCGGCATCGATGGTGGCTGACGTGACCACGATCTTCAGATCGGGCCGGCGCGGTAGCAATTGGCGCAAATAGCCGAGCAGAAAATCGATGTTCAGGCTGCGCTCATGGGCCTCGTCAATGATCAGCGTGTCGTACTGGCGCAGGTCGGGGTCGCCCTGCGTCTCGGCCAGCAAGATGCCGTCGGTCATCAGCTTGACGCTGGCCCCCGGCTGCAACCGGTCTTGAAACCGCACCTTGTAGCCCACCACCTCGCCCAGCGGCGATTGCAGCTCGTCGGCAATGCGCTTGGCCACGCTGGTGGCGGCCAGCCGCCGGGGCTGGGTATGGCCGATCAGGCCGCAGCCGCCCCGGTCCCAGTTGCCAAGGCCCCGGCCCAGTTCGAGTGCGATCTTCGGCAGTTGGGTGGTTTTGCCCGAGCCGGTTTCACCGCAGACGATGATGACTTGGTGATCCCGCAGCGCGCGGGATATCTCCTCGCGGCGGGCCGAGACCGGCAGCGATTCGGGGTAGGTGATCGTTGGGATGGGCGTGGCCACCCTCGGCGGCCTGTCGGGCTGCGCCGGCCGCGCCTGCCGGGGTGGGCGGGGTGTGCGGTCAGGGCGGTCAGTGCGATCAGGCTGGGGCGGCCGCGCCGGGAGGGCGGGCAGATTCACAGCGGCAGGATTATCGCCGGCCAGGTTGCCGACCGACTGGCCCACCCTGCCACCAACCCGGCGGCCGACCCGCTGCCCACCCATCACGCCAGCAGATCAGCCACCGACATGCCGGCAAAGCCCGCCCGCTGGCGAAATGCCTGGGTGGCCCGGTGGTCGCGCAGCAGCAGCCGGTCTACCAGCGGCTGGGCGGGGGTGTGGTCGATGTGGATCAGCAGCACATGGCGCGGGTCGCCCTCTTCGTCGAGCCGGCCGCACCAGCCCAGCGCCAGCAGCTCGTCCAGCACCGGCTGCACTTGCAGCGGGTCAACGCGCAACTGCCCGGCCAGCGTATCGGCACCCAGCCCGGGTTGCGCCTGGCTGCGCGACTGGTCAAGCAGCCGCAGCAGCGCCAGCGCCAGCGCAAACTTTTCTCCCGGACGATCCGGCAGCCGCCCCACCCGCATCGCCAGGCTGGGCGCGTAGGCCGCGATCACCGCACCCAGCAGCACGATCAGCCAACTCAGGTAAATCCACAGCAACAAGATCGGCAAGGTGGCAAAAGCGCCGTACAAGACGGAGAAGGTCGGCACCCGGCTGACATACCAGGCCAGCCCGCGCTTGGCCGCTTCGAACCCCAACGCGACAAACACCCCACCGGCCAGCGCATGCGTCCAGCGCACATGGGTGTTGGGCACAAACCGGAACAGCGCGGCCATGCTGGCCCCCAGCAGGCTGAACTCGATCAAGCCCAGCAACAGGCTCAAGCCGCCGGGCAGCTCACTGACGACGCCGCGTGTGGCCGAAAATGAAGCGGAGAGTGCATACGAAGTGATTGACAAGCTGGCGCCCAGCACCAGCGGGCCCAGCGTCAGCGCAGCCCAGTACACCAGCACCCGCTGCGCCAGCGGCCGGGGCTTGGGCACGCGCCAGATGGCGTTGAGGGTGCGGTCGATGGTGAACATCAGCGCCAGCGCGGTGAGGCCCAGCACGATCAAACCCACCGCGCCCAGTTTGTTGGCCTTGCCTGCAAACTGGGTGAGGGCCAGCAGCACCGGCCGGGCGATGTTGTCGGGCACCAGGCTTTGCAAAAAATACTGCTGCAGCGCCACCTGAAAGCGCGAAAACATCGGGAAGGCGGTGAACAGCGCCAGCATCACCGTGGCCAGCGGCACCAGGCTGATCAAGGTGGTGAAAGTCAGGCTGCTGGCGGTGAGCGCCAGGTGGTCATCGCGCAAGCGCAGGCGCAGCGTGCGCAAGGTGTCAAACCACGGCCAGTCGCGCAGCGCGTGGGCCAGGCCGGCCACCAGCCCAGCCGGGCGCAATCGGCGCCGGCCGGTGGCCGCAGGGGTTGAATTCATCCGCCTATGATGCCAGCCGTGATCAAAAACATCCCCGATTTGCCCGCTGCCGCGCTGCCGCTCACCGCGTCAAACACGGGCTTGACGGCCACCCCGCACGCCTTTGTGCAGGCCACCCGGGCGGTGGCCGTGGCCGCGCTGCTGGGGCTGATCACGCTGGGCCTGGTCTGGGAGTTGTGGTTGGCACCCACCGGCGGGCGCTGGCTGGCTTTCAAGGTGCTGCCGCTGGTGTTGCCGCTGGCTGGGCTGCTCAAGCACCGGCTCTACACCTACCGCTGGGTCAGCCTGCTGGTGTGGCTGTACTTCACCGAGGGCATCGTGCGCGCCACCGGCCTGCCCAGCGGGGCGCAAGCCGGCATCGGCGTGGCGCTGGCCTGGGTTGAGGTGGCGCTGTGCAGCGTGCTGTTTGCCGCCTGCGCCGCCCATGTGCGCTGGCGGCTGCGCCATCCCAGCATCGCGGCTGCGCCGTTGCCATGAGCGCTTTGGCGCTGATCGCCGAGTTGCGCCACCTGCTGGGCGACGGCCAAGTGCTGACCGACGGTGACCTGTCGGCCTGGGAGCTGGACTGGCGGCGCCGCTGGCGCGGCAAGGCGTTGGCGGTGGTGCGGCCCGGCAGCACGGCCGAAGTGGCCAGCGTGGTGATGGCTTGCGCCCGGCACGGCGTCTCGCTCGTGCCGCAGGGCGGCAATACCGGCCTGGTGGGCGGCGGTGTGCCGGATGCCAGTGGCACGCAAGTGCTGCTCAGCCTGGCCCGGCTGAACCGCGTGCGGGCGCTTGATGCGGCCAACCTGACGCTGACCGTCGAGGCCGGCTGCGTGCTGCAAACCGTGCAGCAGGCCGCTGCCGACGCCAGCTTGCTGTATCCGCTCAGCCTGGCTGCCGAGGGCAGCTGCACGATTGGCGGCAACCTGGCCACCAACGCCGGAGGAACCGCCGTGTTGCGTTACGGCAATGCGCGCGACCTTTGCCTGGGGCTGGAGGTGGTGACCGCCGCTGGCGATATCTGGCATGGCCTGACGGGCCTGCGCAAGGACAACACCGGTTACGACCTGCGTGATCTGTTCATCGGCAGCGAAGGCACGCTGGGCGTGATCACCGCCGCCACGCTCAAATTGTTCCCGCTGCCGGCGGCCAGCGTCACCGCGCTGGCCACCTGCGACACGCTGGCCCAGTGCGTGGTTTTGCTCGGCCTGGCCCAAAAACATCTTGGCGCAGGGCTCACTGGTTTTGAGGTGATGAACCGGTTTTCACTCGGCCTGGTGCGCCAGCACTTTGCCCATTTGGCCCAGCCGCTGCCGCCCGCGCCGTGGACGGTGCTGATGGAATTTGCCGGTGCCGATGGCGAGGCACCGGCGCGCGCCCGCTTTGAGGCCTTGCTGGAGACAGCGCTGGGCCAGGGCCTGATCGGCGATGCGGCGGTGGCCGCCAGCCTGGCCCAATCGGCGGCGATGTGGCATCTGCGCGAGTCGATCCCGCTGGCGCAAAGCGAAGAAGGCCTGAATGTCAAACACGACATCTCGCTGCCGGTCTCGGCCATCCCAGGTTTTTGTGAGCGCACCGATGCGGCGCTGCAAGCGGCCTTCCCCGGCATCCGGCTGGTCAACTTTGGCCATCTGGGTGACGGCAACCTGCACTACAACGTGCAGTGCCCGGCCAGTGAGGGTGGCGGCGATGGTGGCGGTGATGGCGGCAAAGCGGCTGCGCTTGATTTTTTGGCCCGCCATGAGCCGGCCATCAACACCCTGGTGTTTGACGCGGTGCAGGCCTGCGGCGGCTCGTTCTCGGCCGAGCACGGCATCGGCGCACTCAAGCGCGACGAGCTGGCGCGGCGCAAATCACCGGTGGCGCTGGGGCTGATGCGGGCGATCAAGCAGGCGCTGGACCCGAACGGCCGGCTCAACCCGGGCCGGGTGCTGTAGCTTGGCGCGCGCTGGCATCGGCTGCCGCCAACGCCTCGGCCCGCGCCACCGGCTCGCCGATGCAGGCTTGGGCCATGCGCTGGCCGGTCGAGACCGTGCCCACCAGCACCGGCCCGCGGGCCAAACCCAAACCCAAGACGAGGGCTGGCATGCCGCTGGCCGCGCGTTCGTCGTTGAACTGTGCGGTGGTCTGGTGCATCTCTTGTGCCGCCCGCGCCGCAGCCTGCGGGTCGGCAAACAAAACCGTCAGGCCGTCGCCGCTGAACTGGACCAAATCGCCACCCGCGCCGCCCTCAGCGCCGATCACGCCGAACATCAGCGTGCTCCAGTCGCTGAGCAGCGCCATCGTCTCCTGCGGCGTGGCCAGCGGCCGCAGGCACTGCAGGTCCTGCAAGCGGGCCCGAAGCACGGTGGTATCGGCCAGGCGCACCGGCTCGGTGGGGCCGCCGGGCAGCAGGTGGCGCAGCGCCTGGGCCTGCAGATCGTGCCGCTGCTTGCGCGCCAGGCTGGCGTCCACCCGGGCCTTCAGCAGCCACGGATCAACCGGCTTGTGCAGAAAGTCGTCGGCCCCCAGCTCGATGCAACGCGCCATCGGCGCCACGCCGTCCAGCGCACTGGTCACGATCACCGACACCTCGCGCAGCACGGGGTCGCCAGCGCGCAGCCGCAGCAGCCCGAAGCCGTCGAGCGCGGGCATTGCCAGGTCCAGCAGCAGCAGGTCGGGCTGGACCAGGCGCAGCATCTGCAGCGCCTGCAGGCCGTTGTCCGCGCTGCGCACCTGGTGGCCCATCAGTTCGAGTGAGCGGCACAGCAGCAGGCGGTTCACCTTGTTGTCTGCCCACACGGCAGCCGGCGACCAGGACAAGTACTTCTTCCTCGCCGGATCGTTGAATGCCACACCGGTCGTGCGCAGCTTGATGGTGCGATCAGACCAGACGCTGCTGTTCAGCCCGATCTCGGTGCTGTACTGGACAGACGCCATCTTCGACACCGAGGCCAAGTTGCGCGCGGACACAGCCAACGTGCTGGGCGTGGTGAGCAACCTGTCGGTCACGGTCGACGGCGCGCCGGCACTGCTGCCGGCGGGCGTCACGTCGCTGCAGCAGTTCCGCCAGTCGTCGCCGCTGTTCCCGCTGCATGTCATCGAGGGCAACATCTTCAGCGCTGTGCCAGGCGTCTTTCCGGGCGTCTTTCCGGCCATCGTCGAGGGTTACACGATGGCGCTGCAGGCCCTGCCTGTGGGCAACCACCCGTTGCGCTTCACCGCACTCATGTCGTCCGTCGGCCCGTATGTGGGCACCAGCCTGGCGCAGGACATCACCTACAACATCACCGCGGTGCCCGAGGTGAGCACCTGGGCGATGATGGGTCTGGGTCTGGGTCTGGGCCTGCTGGCGGTGGCAACTGCCAGGCCGCGCCGCCGCCGTGCCCGCTGACGCCGCCAAAGCCGTGCCACCCGCCCACAGCCGCTGCCCACCCTGATGCCTTTGCCGCCTTCTCGCCGGCGCCAAGCGTCGGTGACACCGACAAATCAGTGCGCTGGGCCCTTCAAGGCCGCCGGCAGCGGCAGCGGCATCACCTCGATGCCCTCTTCGGCCAGCGCGGCCCGCTCGTCGGCGCTGGCCTGGCCGCGGATGCCACGCTGCGCGGTCTCACCGTAATGGATGCGGCGGGCTTCCTCAGGAAATCGCTCACCCACGTCTTCGGTGTTGCGCAGCACCTGCCGCATCGCTTTGAACCACAGCGCCTGCATCTCGGGGGACGGCGCACCGGCCGGGCCAGCAAGTGCCGGTGCGGCCGGGCCGGCCGGGCTGGCGGGCACCGCCGGCACCGCATCGACGGCCGGCGCCCGGGCGCCTGAGAGGTTGAGGCGTGGCGCACTCGGCAAGCGGGTGACGGCGCTGTCACCACACAGCGGGCAGGCGGTCAGACCCCGGCCGGTCTGGCTTAAAAAATCGTCTTCAGAGGCGAACCAACCCTCGAAGCCGTGGCCGTGCGTGCAGCGCAGATTCAACACCTTCATCGTGCCGTCATTATCGGCGGGCCCCGCTCAGACGGCCGACACCCAATCGAGTGTCCACAGCCCGGCCCGCCATTTCTGCAACCACTGCAGGCCGACCAGGGTTTTGACATCGGTCAGCGCGCCCTGGCCGGCCAGCGCGTCCAACTCGGCCTCGGTGAGCAGGCACACGTCGATCAACTCACCCGCGTCCAACTGGCGCTCAGCGGCTTGCAGGCCACGCGCAAACCAGATCTCGATGCCCTCGGTGGAATAGGCGCAGGCGTTGTGGATCACGCAGGCGCGCGCCCACTCGGCGGCGCGGTAGCCAGTTTCTTCGGCCAGCTCACGCTGGGCGCAGTGCTGCACCGTCTCGCCCGCATCCCGCTTGCCGGCCGGAAACTCCAGCAGCACCCGGCCCAGCGGGTAGCGATATTGGCGCGCCATCACCAGCCGGCCGTCACCCAGCAGCGGCACCACCATCACCGCCCCCGGGTGCACGATGTACTCACGGCTGGCCGTGCTGCCGTCGGCAAAAGCCACGGTGTCGCGCCGCACATCGAGAAAATCGCCCCGGTAGACCTGCTTGCCGTCGATGCGGCGTTCACGCAGGTGGTCGTCGGACAGGCCCGGCATCGGCGGCTGATGTCAGGTGGCCAGCGCGCGCAGGATGGCGTCGCGGCAGATCGCCATCAGCCCGCCCGGCAGCAGGCCAAAGCCCAGCACCGCCGCGCCGTTGACAGCCAGCAGCGCGCTGACGCCCCGGCCCTGTACAGGCCGCGAGACATCCGTGGGCTCATCGAAGTACATCACCTTGACCACCCGCAGGTAATAAAAAGCGCCCACCAGCGACAGCATCACCGCCACCACCGCCAGCACGATGTAGCCTGGCAGGTTGGTGGTGATCAGCGCCTGCAAGATCGCCAGCTTGGCATAAAAACCCACCAGCGGCGGCACACCGGCGAGTGAGAACATGAACAGCGTCATGATGCCGGCCAGCCACGGTGCCCGCTTGCCCAGCCCGGCCAGATCGGTGATCTCTTCGCTCTCAAAGCCGCTGCGCGCCAAGAACAGGATCAGCCCGAAGGTGCCCAGCGTGGTGAGCACGTAGCTGACCACATAAAACATCGCCGAGCTGTAGGCATTGCCGGCCGACAGCGTATTGCCGCTGACCACACCGGCCGTCATGGCCAACAGCATGAAGCCCATTTGCGAAATGGTGGAATAAGCCAGCATGCGCTTCAAATTGCTTTGCGCGATGGCCGCCAGGTTGCCGATCACCAGCGACGCCACCGCCAGCACCATCAGCATCTGCTGCCAATGCTCGGCAATGCCCAGCATGCCCTCGACCAGCAGCCGGATGGTGATGGCAAAGGCCGCCAGCTTGGGCGCGCCGCCGATC
>JANLOP010000353.1:0-2948 GCA_031366635.1 Betaproteobacteria bacterium
ACTCCACGCCCGCCGCCCGCACCCAGGCGATCTGGGCGCCGCGCGCCGCGCTGTAGGTGGACGTGCGCTTGACGCCGCGCAATGCCGCTGCGCTGCCGACCAGCACGATCTTGCCGGCGCCGCGCGCCGCCATCTGGGGCAGCACCGCCCGCAACAGCCTGGGCAACGGGTCTACCAGGTGGGCGAACACGCTTCGCCACTCGTCGTCGTCCACGTCCATCACGGCGCTGGTGGGTGCGGGAACTGCCAGATGGGCGATCAACACATCGATCACGCCGGCCTCTTCAATGACACGGGCGGCGATTGACCGGTCATCGCCCAGCGGCCGGGGATCAGCCAGCACGGTGGCACCGAGCGCTGTGAACACCCGCGCCAGCGCCGGGCCCATGAAGTCGCCGGCTTGGGTGATCAGCACCCGCCGGCCTTGCAGATCGATCAGTTTCATGGACCGGAGCTTAGCGGTGATCTTGCCGACGGGCTGGCGTGTCAGCCAGCAGCGCGGTCCGCGCGCGGGCATGCAGGGCGGCCGGTCTGGGCACAACCGGTGGAATGCGCCAGCCACTGGCCGCCGGCCACCGGTGCCAGCCGGTCGCTGCCGCGCCAGTGGCCCAGCTTGAACAAGCCCCAGCGCCGCCGGGCCAGCTCGGCCAGTGCGGCGCCAAGGCGCTTGAACGACATCGACCAGCAGCAGGGTGTGGGCCGCCAAAAACGCTCAGCGCCCCAACAAAGCCCACGGAAACAGCCGGCGGTTCAGCGCCTTGAAAGCAAAGTCGCTGACCAGCCCGATCAGGCCGATGACGATGATGCCGAAGATGATCTGGTCGGTGGCCAGCAGCGCCTGGCTGTCGGTGATCATGTGGCCGATGCCACTGCTGGCGCCGATCAGCTCGGCCACGATCACATAGGTCCAGGCCCAGCCCAGCACCAGGCGCAGGATTTCGGCGATCTCGGGCGCGGCGCCCGGGATCAGCACCCGCCGCACCAGGCTGGCGTCGCTGCTGCCCAGCGGGTAGGCGGCCTCGACCAGGTCGCGCCGGGTATTGCCCACCACCACCGCCACCATCAGCACGAGTTGAAAAAAGCTGCCGATGAAGATCAGCGCCAGCTTTTGCGCCTCGCCGATGCCGGCCCACAAAATCAGCAACGGGATGAAGGCCGAGGCCGGCAGGTAGCGGGCAAACGACACAAACGGCTCAAAAAAGGCTTCGACCGGTTTGTAGGCGCCCATCAGCACGCCCAGCGGCAAGGCCAACACCGTGGCGATCAAAAAGCCGCCCAGCACACGCCAGACGGTCATGCCGATGTCGGCGGCAAAGCCCATCTGGGTGAGCAATACCCAGCCGCTGCGCAGCATTTGCAGCGGGTCGGCCAGAAAGGTTTTTTGCACAAAGCCGCCAAACGTGGCCAGCGCCCAGAGCGCGACGAACAACACGAAGAAGCCGATGCCCAAGGCCATGCGGGTGCCGGGCTCAACAGGGGTGAGCGGCTTCATCGTGGCGCTATTTCAAAAAGCGCGTGTCGGCCAGCTTGGACAAATCGGGCATCGCCTTCAGAATGCCGATTTCCAGCAGCAGATCAGCCGCTTCTTTGGTGAACTGCGCATGCTCACCGGCAAAAAACGCCTGGTTGGCCTGGCGGTCTTGCCAGCGCAGGTATTTCTGGCTGGCTTCAAACGCTTCGCCGGTCTGCTTGACATCGGCGCCCATGATCTCGAAGCTCTTTTTCGGCTCGGCTTTGACCATCGCCAGCGCATCAAAATAACCGTCGGCCAGGGCTTTGGCGGCCTTGGGGTTCTCAGCCAGAAACTTGGGCGTGCAGCCAAAGGTGTCCATCACCATCGGGTAGTCGAGTGTGGTGGCGATGATCTTGCCGGCCTCGGGCTTGGCCCGCACCGCGCTCAGGTAGGGCTCGTAGGTCATGGCCGCGTCCACGCCGTCGGTGCCGGCAATCATCGCGTTGGCAGCGGCTTGCGGGCTCAGGTTGACCACCTTCACGTCCTTCACCGACAGGCCGTTTTTCTTCAGCATCCAGGCCAGGCCGAAGTACGGCGCGGTGCCCGGTGCGTCGGCGGCCACAGTCTTGCCTTTCAGGTCACTGATCTTGTTGATGCCGGGTTTGACCACCATGCCGTCGGCGCCGTAGCTTTTGTCGAGCTGGAAGATCTGGGTGGTGGCCACGCCGTTGGCGTTCCACGATATCCACGTCTCCACCGTGGTGGCGGCGCATTGAATGTCGCCCGACGCAATCGCCAGATGGCGGTCTTTTTGCGGGATTTTCTTGATCGTCACGTCCAGCCCGTGTTTCTTGAACAGGCCGGCCTCTTTGGCCAGCGTGAGCGGGGCAAAGCCGGTCCAGCCCGAGATGGCGATGGCCACCTTGGTGTCTTCGGCCCGGGCCGGGCTGATGACGGCCAGCAGGACGGCGCTGATGCCGACGCTGATGGCGGCCCTGACGGCCAAGGTCTTGCGGGTGGGCGATTGGGTCATGCAGGCTCCATCGGGGGTTGAAAGGGTCAGGCCGGTGTCCACAGCGCCGGCAGGTCGGGCAAAGATCGCAGGATGGGTGACAGCGCGCCGTCTCGCACCAGCGCGGTGGCGCGCTCGATATCCGGCGCCAAGTAGCGGTCACACGGCACGGCCGGGCTGTGGGCGCGCAGCAGCGCATGCGCCGCTTCCAGCGCGGCCGAGCTGGTGAGCGGGCGCAAAAACTCGATGCCCTGGGCGGCGGCCAGCCACTCGATGCCCAGGATGTGCGCGGTGTTGCTGATCATCGGCAGCAGCCGGCGCGCCGCGAAGGTGGCCATCGAGACATGGTCTTCCTGGTTGGCGCTGGTCGGCAGGCTGTCCACGCTGGCCGGATGGGCCAGGGATTTGTTCTCGGACGCCAGCGCGGCAGCGGTGACGTGGGCGATCATGAAACCGGAATTCAACCCCGGGTCGGCGGTGAGG
>JANLOP010000067.1:0-7022 GCA_031366635.1 Betaproteobacteria bacterium
CCAAACACATCTACACCGTCAACATCCCCGGCTGCGCAATGCCGGCCAAGGTGTTTGTCGGCCAGCGCAAAGACCCGTTTGCCGTCAACCTCGGCACGATTTTCGACTTGGTCAACGCCCCGGTGGAGGTCATCACCGACCCGGCGCTGATCAATGCCGCGCCGAATGTGCTGGACGACAAAAACGTCACCACCCTGGCGCTGGAAGTGCACAGCAGTTGCTTGACCGCCGGCACCGAGACGGTGATCGGCGGCTGGACGACCGCCAGCCTGCGCCAGGGCCAGTTGCTGAACCCGCTGCCGGCGCAGGGCCATGCCACCACCGCCAAGACCGGTGGCGCGTGGGTGCAGGTGTCGCGGCTGGGCATGCCGCTGGTCAATGAGGTGGTGATCGGCCTGCCGTTTAAAGACCGCTTCAACGGCAGCAAGCCGAAGGACGACGCCCAGTTTGCCGACTTCGTGACCAACCCGACCCTGCCCGCGCTGCTGGAAATCGCGCTGGTCAAACCCGGCATTGCGCCCACCAACTTCCCGCGCACCGACCTGGTGGCGGCCTTCCTCACCGGCATCAAGGGCGTCAACCAGCCGGCCAATGTGGTGGGCTCTGAAATGCTGCGCCTGAACACCGCGACCGCGCCCACCGCCGAGGCCAGCCAGAACCGGTTGGGCGTGCTGGGCGCTGACATGGCCGGCTTCCCGAACGGCCGCCGGCCGAAGGACGACGTGGTGGATGTGTCGCTGGCCGCCGTGATGGGCGGGCTGTGCATGGCCAACGGCGACACCAATGCGCTGTCGTTGGGGACGGCCTGCAAGCCGTCGGCGGTGCCGCTGGGCGCCACGTCGCTCAAGCTGCATGACGCGGTAGACCAGGCGGTGGTGCCCTTGCTGCCCGGCTTCCCGTATCTGTTCACGCCGATGGGCGGCACCAAGTAATCGCGCAGGAGAGCCCAGATGAACCGCATCAAAACCCTCTTGTCCGTGGCGGTGGCCTCGGTCGCGCTGGCCGGTTGCTTTGGCGGCGACGATGGTCAAGCCACGCCGCCCGCCGACCCGCTGGCTGCGGTGCCCGACAGCGCCATCAAATCGGTGGCCGGCACGCTGGACTACCTGAACGTGCTGAACCAGAACCCGTCGGACACCCGTGAGCCCATCGACGTCACCGCCGTCGTGCTGCCCACCAGCGACGACACCGAGCCCACGGCGCTGAACTGATCCGCGCCTGCGCGCTGAGCGCAGTTTGGCCGTCCCCAATCTCCCGCACCTGGGAGAGGCATTCCGCCCACAGCGGCCCGACCCACACCCGGCTCGGGCCGCCTCTTTTTGCGCCACCGCTTTGCCGATAATCACCAGTCCATGCGCCACCCCCTGCTGATTGCCGCCCTGCTGACCAGCGTGATCTGCAGCGCGCTGGCCACGCCCATCACCCCCACGGCCGACAGCCAGGTGATCGAACACCTGCCACCGGCCACTCGCACCAGCGCCAGCGCCGACCCGGCGGTGGCCGCCGCTGAGGCCCGGGCCCTGCTGGACGCCAGCCGGCGCGAGGGCGATCCGCGCTTTGCCGGCCGGGCGCTGGCCCGGCTGGCGCGCTGGCAGCCGGCGTCCGAGGCCCAGCGCGCCCCGGCCGAGGTGCTGCTGGCGCTGGCCGAGACCGAGCAATACCTGCATGACTTCAGCCGTGCTACCAGCCGTCTGCAAACCTTGGTTCAGCGTGAGCCCGCCAACCCGCAAGCTTGGCTGCTGCTGGCCACGCTGCACCGGGTGCAAGGCCACTACGCGCCGTCTGACCAGGCTTGCGCCGCGCTGCAACAACTGCGGGTGCAACCGTATGCCGAGGCCTGCGCCGCCGAGAACGCCGCGCTGCGCGGTGACAACGACGCCGCCCGCGCGCGCTTGCAGGCGCTGATCGGCCGCGCCACGGTGCCGTCCACCCGGGGCTGGTTGCTCACCACGCTGGCCGAGCTGGAACAGCGGGCCGGCCAGGCGGCGGTGTCCGATGCCGCCTGGCAACAATCGCTGCAAGCCGCGCCCGACACGTACGCGGCGGTGGGCTACGCCGATTTCCTGCTCGACCAGCAGCGCCCGCAAGAAGCCTGGGCTCTGCTCAATCCGCTGCCGCGCAGCGAAGGCGTGCTGCTACGGCTGGCGATTGCCGCGCGGCGGCTGAACCGGCCCGAGGCCAGCCCGCTGCGCCAAGAAATCCGGGACCGCTACGCCCAGGCCGACCTGCGGCCCGAAGACAGCGGCCACCAGCGCGAGCGGGCGCTGATGGCGCTGGACATCGAGGGCCGGCCTGCCGACGCGCTGGCGCACGCGCGCAAAAACGTGCAGCGCCAGCGCGAGCCGCTGGACCTGTGGCTGCTGGCCCGCTGCGCCCGGGCGGTGGGCGACAACGCCGCACTCAGCCAGGCCCGCCAACTGGCCAAGACCCAAGGATTGCGCGATGCCCGCATCGAGTCGATCTGAGGCGGCACCGGGCCGGCGGGCGCCGCGCCGGCTGCGGCTGCGGCTGGCGGCATGCGCGGCATGCGCGGCATGCGCGGCAATTGGGGCAATCGGGGCAATCGGGGCAATCGGGGCAATCGGGGCATTTGCCGCATTTGCGCGCCCACCAAGCCGTCGGCCGGCGCCTGCCCTGCTGCTGGGACTGATGGCATTTCTACTGTTCAGCCTGCTGGCCGCCGCACCGGCCCAGGCCCACAAATCCAGCGATGCCTACCTGTTTTTTGACCAGCAGCCCGAGCGCACCACGCTGCGCTGGGACATCGCGCTGCGCGACCTCGACCAGGCCCTGGCGCTGGACGCCGACGGCGACCGCGAGCTGACCTGGGGCGAGGTGCGCGCCGCCTGGCCGCGCATCGACGCGCTGGCACTGGCGTCGCTGGCGGTGCCGGGCTGCGCCTTTGAGTTGACCGGCCATGCGCTGGAGCAGCGCAACGACGGCGCGTATGCCGTGCTGCAAATGAGCGCGCCGTGCCAGATGACGGCGCAGACCGCTGTGCACTACAGCCTTTTTCTCGATCTCGACCCGACCCACCGGGGCATCGTGCGCCACACCGTGGCCGGCGCCTCGCCCAGCTTGCGCATGCTGGTGCCGGCGGCCATCCCGGCGGCCGTTCGCGAGGCCATTCCGGCGGCCGTTCGGGCGACGGCGCTTGCAGCGGCGGTAGCGGTGGCCGCCGCACCGGTGGAGCCGCCGCCGGCGTCCTCGGCGCCGGGTTTGACGGCGGCCGCGTCACCGGTGGATGCCGCCGTGCCCCCGGCAGCTTCTGCGCCGGTGCTTGCCGGTGCTGCGGCGCGGGCCGGCGCGGCGCCCGCCCTGGCGGCCGATGCGCACAACCCGTCATTCGTCGGCGAGGGCGTGCACCACATCCTCACCGGCTACGACCACCTGCTGTTTTTGCTCTGCCTGCTGCTGCCGTCGGTGCTGCGGCGCCGGACGGGCAGCGCGCCGGGCTGGACGGCGGTGGCTGGCTGGCGCGACGCGCTGCTGCCGGTGGCCAAAACCGTCACGCTGTTCACGCTGGCCCATTCGGTCACGTTGGCGCTGGCCGCACTCGGCTGGGTCAAGCTGTCACCGTCGTTTGTTGAGCCGGCAATTGCCGCCACCATCATGCTGGCGGCGTTTGACAACCTGCGCCCGTGGCTGCTGCGCTGGCGCGGCTGGGTTACTTTTTGCTTCGGCCTGATCCACGGCTTCGGTTTTGCCGGTGTGCTGGGTGAGCTGCAATTGCCGCCGGCCCAGTTTGGCTGGGCGCTGTTCCAGTTCAACCTCGGGCTGGAGCTGGGCCAGTTGAGCCTGGTGCTCACCGTCGTGCCGCTGCTTTTTCTGCTGCGCCGCCGCCCGGTGTACGTGCCGCTGGTGCTGCGCGCCGGCTCGGGTCTGGCGCTGCTGCTGGCGGCGGTCTGGCTGGTGGAGCGCACCAGCGATTGGCGCTTGTTGTCCGCATGATGCCGGCCTGATCGGCGGTTGGCCGCTGACAGGCCGCCGCTACAATCGGCGCAACATCAATTCAACAAGGGCGAGGAAGCCATCATGGTCATGACACCGCGAACGACGTGCTTTGCGACTGTCAATTAAGCCAGCCGCGCTGCCACACCTGTTCAGTCTTCCCCCCTCGAACACTCCAAGCGCGGCGCCCACCGCGCTTTTTTGTTGCCCGCCTTTGGAGCCTTCCATGATCACGATCACGCTGCCCGACGCCTCGAAACGTGAATTTGCCCAGCCCGTGACGGTGGCCGAGGTGGCCGCGTCCATCGGCGCCGGCCTGGCCAAGGCTGCGCTCGGCGGCCGGCTGGGGCAGGGCGTTGCCGCCCGGTTGGTCGATACCGGCTTTCTGATCGAGGCCGACACGGCGCTGGCCATCGTCACCGACAAAGACCCGGCCGGCCTGGAGCTGATCCGCCACTCCACCGCCCACCTGCTGGCCTATGCCGTCAAAACGCTGTTCCCCGAGGCCCAGGTCACCATCGGCCCGGTGATCGACAACGGCTTTTTCTACGACTTTGCCTACAAACGCCCATTCACTCCCGACGATCTGGCCACCATCGAAGCCAGGATGACCGAGCTGGCGCGCAAAGACGAACCGGTGATGCGCCGGGTGCTGCCGCGCGACGAGGCAGTGGCCTACTTCAACAGCCTGGGTGAGTTCTACAAGGCCGAAATCATCGCCAGCATCCCGGCGAATGAGGCGGTGTCGCTGTACCGCGAAGGCGAGTTTGAAGACCTGTGCCGCGGCCCGCACGTGCCGTCCACCGGAAAATTGAAGCACTTCAAGCTCATGAAAGTGGCCGGCGCCTACTGGCGCGGTGACCAGGCCAATGCGCAATTGCAGCGCATCTACGGCACGGCCTGGGCCAGCAAAGACGACCTGGCCAACCACCTTCGCCAGCTTGAAGAAGCCGAAAAGCGCGACCACCGCAAACTCGGCCGAGAGCTGGATCTGTTCCACATCGACGAGCACGCGCCCGGCCTGGTGTTTTGGCATCCCAAGGGCTGGACGGTCTGGCAGGGCGTTGAGCAGTACATGCGCGCGGTCTACCGCGACAACGGCTACCAGGAGGTCAAAGGCCCGCAGGTGCTGGACCAGGGCCTGTGGGAGAAAACCGGCCACTGGGACAAATACAGCGACAACATGTTTTTCACCGAGAGTGAAAAACGCCAGTACGCGCTCAAGCCGATGAACTGCCCCGGCCACATCCTGATTTACAAGCAGGGCATCAAGAGCTACCGCGACCTGCCGCTGCGCCTGGGTGAGTTTGGCCAGTGCCACCGCAATGAGCCCAGCGGCTCACTGCACGGCATCATGCGGGTGCGCGGTTTCACGCAAGACGACGGCCATATTTTCTGCACCGAAGAGCAGATCCTCGATGAATGCACCGCCTACACCGCGCTGCTGCAAAAGGTCTATGCCGATTTCGGCTTCCACCACATCATCTACAAAGTGGCCACCCGGCCCGACAAGCGTATCGGCTCGGACGCGCTGTGGGACAAGGCCGAATTTGCGCTGATGGAAAGCCTGCGCCGCTCCGGCTGTGACTTCATCGTCACGCCCGGCGAGGGCGCTTTTTACGGCCCGAAGATCGAGTACACGCTGAAAGACGCTATCGGCCGAGAGTGGCAATGCGGCACGATGCAAGTTGATCCCAGCATGCCCGAGCGGCTGGGCGCCGAGTACGTCACCGAATCCGGTGAGCGCGCCACGCCGATGATGCTGCACCGCGCCATCGTCGGCAGCCTGGAGCGCTTCATCGGCATCCTGATCGAGCAACACGCCGGCGCACTGCCTGCTTGGCTGGCGCCGGTGCAGGTGGTGGTGGCCAACATCACCGACGGCCAGGCAGGCTACGTCGCCGAAGTGGTGAAAACGCTGCAAAAACAAGGGCTTAGAGTCAAAGCTGATTTGCGCAACGAGAAAATTCCGTATAAAATACGCGAGCATTCGTTGCAAAAAGTCCCGTACATCTTGGTCGCAGGCGACAAAGAAAAGGCAAGCGGGACTGTTGCCGTGCGCGCCCGGGGCTCGATTGACCTTGGCGTGATGCCGTTGGCCGACTTCGCTGCCAAGCTCGCCGACGACATCACCCACAAGCGTTGAGACAAGCAAAAGCGGCGCGCACATTTGTTTTTGCTGCCGTTCGGCTTGGGCCCATTGCTTGCCTTGGGGTTTGGGCCTTGAATGGTTTGAAGGAATTGCACCATCGCTACTTTTCTGGATCGCCGCACGCCCAACGTCGAGCGCAAACACCGGCTCAACCGCGAAATCATGGCGCCCAATGTGCGGCTGAACGGGGTTGAAAATGAGCCGCTGGGCATCGTCACCATCATGGAGGCGCTGCGTTTGTCGGGTGAGGCGGATGTCGATCTGGTTGAGATCGCACCCACCGCCGAGCCGCCGGTCTGCCGTTTGATGGATTACGGCAAGTTCAAATACCAAGAACAAAAGCGCGCCGCCGAGGCCAAGTCAAAACAGAAGGTGATCGAGGTCAAGGAAGTCAAGTTCCGGCCCGGCACCGACGATGGTGACTACAACATCAAAATGCGCAATCTGCGGCGCTTTATTGCCGAGGACGGCGACAAGGGCAAGATCACGCTGCGCTTCCGCGGCCGCGAGATCACCCACCAGGATATTGGCATGCGCATGCTGGAGCGCATCCGCGATGAGTTGGCCGATGTGGCGCTGGTTGAGCAATTCCCCAAACTCGAAGGCCGCCAGATGTTCATGGTGTTGGCGCACAAGAAAAAGCAATGAGATTTTGTCGGTAAGTATTCCGCGCCGCAGTCTGGTCACTGCGGCGATGTGAGAGAAGCTGCTGCAGGCATCACAAGCATTCACCCGGTCTGGGTGGGTCGCCTGCAGATGGCAACCTAGAAGGAGCATTCAATGCCCAAAATGAAGACCAAGAGCGGCGCCAAGAAGCGGTTTCGCGTCCGTCCGGGTGGCACCGTCAAGCGGGGTCAGGCGTTCAAGCGCCACATCCTCACGAAGAAAACCACGAAGAACAAGCGCCATTTGCGCGGCA
>JANLOP010000071.1:0-1680 GCA_031366635.1 Betaproteobacteria bacterium
CGCCGCAGCGCCGGCAAGCGCCGCGCTGGCCCAGCGCCGGGCACCGGCGAGAACGCCTGAACTGGCGCAAAGCCCACGAACAAGGGACTGCGGTTCAGCTTCGGTTCATCCGCCGGGTGATGATGCAGGCACCGCCCGTTGCCGGGCTTGCCCGGAGTATCCCGATGAAAACCCAGTTCCGTATCCCGTTGCGCCGCGCCACGCTGGCCTGCGCCGTGCTGGCCGTGGCCTCGGTGCCGGTGGCGGCCAGCACCTTTGGCAGCCTCGGCAACTTCGACACCGTCAATGACACCGGCAGCACCGCGCACGGCTTCGAGATCGAGCTCGAAGGCCTGGACAAAAGCCGGATCACCGATGTGTTCGGCCTGAACCGCAATTTCGGCACGCCGTCGCCCGGCGATGTTGAGCGCTACGGCCTGCCGGTGGTCAGCGACCTGATGGCCAACGGGCTGGTGATCGGCTCGCGCATCACCTACCAGGCCGCCTTCGCCAACGGCGCCTGGAGCGCCGGCACCGCCTCGGGCGTCTTCAACACCCCGGGCGAGAGCTGCTGGAAGTTCGGCAACGTGGGCTACCCCAACGTGCCCTGCGATCACTTTGGCGTCAGCACCATCGGCAACCCGACCAAGACCAGCTACACCTGGCTGGTCGAATCGGCCACGCCCGGCGTGCTGGTGGCCGCCAATGTGGCCATCCCGTCAGTCAGCTTCACACCGCCGCCGGCCAACCAGCCGGCCGTGCCGGTGGTGGCCGTGATCCAGGCCCGGCAGGTGGACGCGGCGGTGCGGCAAAACAACGCTTTCTGGGTCAAGATCGTGCAGACCACGCTGCCCCAGAACGTCGATCTGAACGACCTGATGGGCGGCCACCACCCGTTCGAGAACCATGCCGTGGCCGGGTTGAACGACAAGCCCGAGACCGAAATCGAATGGCAGGTGCTGCAGCCCGGCAAGGTGGACGAGGTGAGCCATGCCATCGACGCGAAAGGCGAGCCGTCGCTGGTGATCCGCTACCAGTTCTACAAATACCAGGGCCGCTTCGACGCTGACGGCTTCGTTGACCCGACCGGCGCCCAGACGCCGCACGGCAATGTGCTGAACGCCTCGGTGGGCAACTACGTCGGCGAGCAGATCGCCGGCTTCAATGCCGCGCAGGCCGTGCCCGAGCCGGCGAGCTGGGCGCTGCTGCTGGCCGGTGTGGCCGCCGGGGCGTTGCGCCTGCGGCGCCAGCGCCCACTTTGACAGGCCGGCCGGCGGGGGGGTGTTTTGGCCGCCCTGCGGCTGCATGTGGCAATGCCGTGAGGCACCGGCGGGCGGTGGGCGGTGGGCGGTGGCACGGTACGGCGTGCGCCGGCCAGCTCAGGGCGGCAGCAGTTTGCCCGCCGCCGCTGCCAGCGCGATGGCCGCCGGGCAGCCCGGCGTTGACTCCAGCAGCAACTGGCGGCGCTGGATTGAGTCGCGCACCGCCGCGTCCAGCGGCACCTCGCCCAGCAGTAGCAGCTTGAGCGGCGGCGCAAAACCGGTGTTGACGAAGCGGTCTACCACCTGCTGCAACTGGGCGCGCACGCTGCGGCCCTCGCCGCTGCGCTGGGTCTGGTTGACGAGCAGGCGCATCGGCCGGGGCGGTTGGGTGCTGGCCAGCACCTTGATGGTGGCGTAGGCGTCGGTCAGCGAGGTCGGC
>JANLOP010000087.1:0-12811 GCA_031366635.1 Betaproteobacteria bacterium
GCGTTGAACCAGCCCGTGATGCCTGGCCAGCGAAGGGCGCAGGCCAGAACCATCGCGCAAATCAAGGTCAACACGGCCGTCATGGGCGCCATGGTGGCCCGCCTTCAACAACGGCTCAAGATGCCTCGGCCAGACGCTTACGCTTCATCGGCATCAGGAATGGCTGCGCTTCCTTGAGACCATTGATCGCAAGACGCCGAAGAACAAGGAGTTGCACCTGATCGTTGACAACTATGCGACTCACAAGCACCCGCAGGTGCTCGCCTGGCTGGCCAAGCACCCGAGGTTTCACATGCACTTCACGCCCACCAGTTCGTCGTGGCTCAACATGGTCGAGCGCTTCTTTCGCCACATCACAGACAAGCGCATTCGCCGTGGCGTGTTCAAGAGCGTGGCGGACTTGAAAGCAGCGATTGCCGAGTACATCGCTGTCCACAACGCCAAACCAAAACCATTCATCTGGACTGCCAAGGCCAGCGACATCCTCGCCAAGGTGACTCGCGCCCGAGCTGTTCTGAATAAGAGCCGTTCTAATTGACGCACTACACTAGCAAAGCGCATGCCGAGGTCAGTTTGACAGGCTGGCCGCTGGCAGGCGGCCAGCCCTTCGGCAGCCAGTCAAGCCCTGCCGGGCTTGACTGCGTGGCCTTAGCTACCCCGATACGTGCTGTAGCTCCAGGGGCTGACGAGCAGCGGCACGTGGTAGTGGCCGGCCGCGTCCGCGATACCAAAATCAATTTGCACCTGGTCGATGAAGGGCGGATCGGGCAGCACGATGCCCCGGCTGCGGAAGTAGGGCGCCACCGAGAACAGCAGCCGGTAGCGGCCCGCCGCCATCGCGGTTGCTTCGAGCAGCGAACCGCCCGGGCAGCGGCCGTCGGCGTCGAGGGTGAACGATTGCAGCGTCACCGCCTGGCCGGCGTCGATGCGCTGCAGCAGCACCGCCATGCCGCCCGCCGGGCAGCCGTTCATCGTGTCGAGCACGTGGGTACTCAGATGGCCCATCTTTTCTCCTTTGATCGCGGCGCGGGCAAAAACCAAGCGGGCTGGGCTGTCAGTGTATACACTTCGGATTACACTACAAGCCGTTCCATCGCCGATATGGCCCGCCCTCCGTGACCGCCAAAGCCGCCGCTCGGTCGCCCCGGCCGGTGCCGGCCGGGGCGACCGAGCGCATCGTGGCGTCGATCACCAACGCCATCATCGAGCGCCGTCTGATGCCGGGCACCAAGCTGGCCGAGCAGAAGATTGCCGACATCTTTGCGGTCTCGCGCACGCTGGTGCGCCAGGCGCTGAACCAGCTCAGCCGCGATCGGTTGGTCACGCTGGCGCCGGCCCGTGGCGCGTTTGTCGCCATGCCCAGCGTGGACGAGGCGCGCCAGGTGTTTGAGGTGCGGGTGATGGTGGAGGGCGCGCTGGCCCAGCAGTTGGCCAGCCGCATCACCGACGCCCAGATTGCCGAGCTGCGTCAGCACCTGCGCGATGAAGCCGCCGCCATCGGCCGCACGGATGTGCCAGGCCGCACCCGGCTGCTGGCTGATTTTCATACCTTGCTGGCGCGCCTGCTGGGCAACGAGGTGCTGGCCCAACTGCTGGCTGATTTGCTGAGCCGGTCGTCGCTGATCGCCTTGATGTACCCATCGGCGCACTCGGCCGAGCGGTCCCAACAAGCGCATGTGCAGATCGTCGATGCGCTGGCGCGGCGCGACGGACCGGCCGCCGCCAGCCTGATGGCCGGGCACATTGCCAGTGTTGAGCGCAATCTGCGGCTCGATCCGCACACCACCGATCTGTCTGCCGCGCTGCGGCCGCAGGGTTGATCCCGCGATGCCCGTTGAACCGCCACCTGTTGCCGCGTCCCCGGCGCTGCCGCACCCCGAAGCCGCCCACGCCGCACCGCGCTACCCGCGCGATCTGCACGGCCACGGCGCCCACCCGCCGCAGGCCCGGTGGCCGGTCCAGGCCCGGGTGGCGCTGCAATTTGTGCTCAATTTTGAAGAGGGCAGTGAAAGCTCGGTGCTGCACGGTGATGCCGGCAGCGAGCAGTTTTTGTCCGAGATGGCCAACCCGCCGGCCTACGCCGCCCGCCACCTCAGCATGGAAAGCATTTATGAGTACGGCGCCCGGGTGGGCGTGTGGCGAATCCTGCGTGAATTTGAGCGCCGCCAACTGCCGCTTACCGTGTTTGGCGTGGCAATGGCGCTGCAGCGCTGCCCCGACGTGACCGCCGCCTTCGTCGCGCTGGGCCATGAGATCGCCTGCCACGGCTGGCGCTGGATCAACTACCAAACCATCGACGAAGCGCTGGAGCGTGAGCACCTGCGCACCGCCATGGCGGCCATCCAGCAGCTCACCGGCAGCGCGCCGCTGGGTTGGTACACCGGCCGCGACAGCCCCAACACCCGTCGCCTGGTGGTTGAGCACGGCGGCATCGAGTACGACAGCGACTGTTACGGCGATGACCTGCCGTTCTGGTTGCAGGTTCGGCGCAGCGATCAAAGCCTGGCGCCGCACCTGGTGCTGCCGTACACGATGGATTGCAACGACATGCGCTTTGCACTGCCGCAGGGCTACGCCAACGGCGACGCCTTCTTCAGCTACCTGCGCGATGCATTTGACGTGCACTACGCCGAGGGCGATGAGCGGCCGTCGATGATGAGCGTGGGCATGCACTGCCGGCTGCTGGGCCGGCCCGGGCGGCTGCGCGCGTTGCAACGCTTTCTCGACCATGTGCAAGCGCATGACCGGGTGTGGGTGGCGCGCCGCATCGACATCGCCCGGCACTGGAAGGCCACCCACCCCTTCAACGCCGACAGCGCTTTTTTGTGGGAATGAACTGTGGAACTGACCTCTTGGACTGACCTGTTGAAATAACCATGCCCTTGACCCTCGACACCCTCAACGCCGCCTCGCAGGACGACTTCACCGCGCTGCTGGACGGCACTTACGAGCACTCGCCCTGGATCGCCCGCGCCGCCTGGGCGCAGCGGCCGTTTGCCAGCCTGGCCCAGCTCAAGCGGGCGCTGGTGCAGGTGGTGCGCGATGCCGGCCGCGACGCCCAGTGCCAGTTGATCCGCGCCCACCCGGAGCTGGCCGGCAAGGCGATGCGCGCGCAGGCGCTGACCGCTGAGTCCAGCCACGAGCAGGGCCAGGCCGGCCTGACCGCCTGCAATGCGGAGGAGTTTGCGCAGATCCAGCAGTTCAACACCGACTACAACGCTCGCTTCGGCTTGCCGTTCATCCTGGCGCTGCGCGGCCCGCGCGGCCAGGGCCTGGCCAAGGCCGAGATCATCGCCACCTTTGCGCGCCGGCTCGACAACCCGCCCGACTACGAGCTGGCCGAGAACCTGCGCAACATCCACCGCATCGCCGAGATCCGGCTGGACGACAAGTTCGGCCAGTCACCCGATCTGGGCAACCAGGTGTGGGATTGGGCCGAGCAACTGGCCGTGCACAGTGACCGGGGTTGTGCCGAGCGCGGTGAGCTGACCGTCACCTACCTGACCGACGCGCACCGCGCCTGCGCCCAGCAACTGGCGCAGTGGATGCGCGACGATTGCGGTTTTGACGAGGTGGCCATCGACGCGGTGGGCAATGTGGTGGGCGTGTATTTCGGCAATGCGCACGGCAGTGAGATCGGCAATGCGCACGGCAATCAGCGCGGCAATGCGCACGGCACTGAGCTTGGCAATGCGCCCCCGCCCCGCCGCCTGCTCACCGGCAGCCATTACGACACCGTGCGCAACGCCGGCAAGTACGACGGCCGGCTCGGCATTCTGGTGCCGATGGTGGCGGTGCGGGCGCTGCACCAGCAAGGCCAGCGCCTGCCATTTGACCTGGAGGTGATCGGCTTTGCCGAGGAGGAAGGCCAGCGCTTCAAGGCGGTGTTTCTGGGCTCGGGCGCGCTGGCCGGGCACTTTGATGCGGCCTGGCTCGACCAGCAAGACGCCGCCGGCATCACGATGCGGGCGGCGATGGCCGATGCCGGACTGCGCAGCGCTGACATCCCGGCGCTGCAGCGCGACCCGGCCCGCTACCTGGGCTTTGTTGAGCTGCACATCGAGCAGGGGCCGGTGCTCAATGCGCTGGATCTGCCGCTGGGTGTGGTCACCTCGATCAACGGCAGCGTGCGCTACCTGGGCCAGATCATCGGCATGGCCAGCCACGCCGGCACCACGCCGATGCACGGCCGGCGCGACGCCGCCACCGCCGCCGCCGAGCTGGCCTTGTTTGTCGAGCGGCGCGCCAGCAGCCAGCCCCACCTGGTGGCCACGGTGGGCCAACTGGCGGTGCCCAGCGGATCGATCAACGTGGTGCCGGGGCGCTGCATATTCAGCCTCGACATCCGCGCCACCAGCGACGCGGCGCGCGACGCCTGTGCCGACGATGTGCGTGCCGAGCTGGCGCTGATCTGCCAGCGACGCGGCCTGCGCTTCACACTGGAAGAAACCATGCGCGCCGCCGCCGCGCCCAGCGCACCGGCCTGGCAGCAGCGCTGGGAGCAGGCGGTGGCCGCACTCGGCCTGCCGGTGCACCGCATGCCCAGCGGCGCCGGCCATGATGCGATGAAGCTGCACGCGCTGATGCCGCAGGCCATGCTGCTGATGCGCGGCGGCAATGCCGGCATCAGCCACAACCCGCTGGAGACGATCAGCAACCACGACACCGACCTGTGTGTGCGGGCCTTCCAGAACCTGCTTGCCCAACTGGCCCAAAACCCGCCATGACCCCCGGCATGACATCCGCCGCAACATCCGCCGCAACCCCCGCCGCAACCCCCGCCGTGACCACCGAAAAACACCGCGCGCTCGACGCCTGGATCGACGCCCACTTTGACGAGCAAGTCGTGTTCTTGCAGCAACTGGTGCGTCTGCCCACCGACACCCCGCCCGGCAACAACGCGCCGCACGCGCTGCGCACCGCCGAGCTGCTGCACGGCTTTGGCTTCGACGCCGAGTTGCACGCGGTGCCGGCCGCCGCCGTGCAGGCCGCCGGGTTGCAATCGATCACCAATCTGGTGGTGCGCCGCCACTACGGCCCGGGCCTGACCATCGGCCTGAACGCCCACGGCGATGTTGTGCCGCCCGGCGACGGCTGGACCCACAACCCCTACGGCGCTGAGGTGGTGGCCGGCAGGCTGTACGGCCGGGCCTCGGCGGTGAGCAAGTGCGACTTCAGCACCTACACCTTTGCCATCCGCGCGCTAGAGGCGCTGGGCGCGCCGCTGCACGGCGCGGTGGAGCTGTACTTCACCTACGACGAAGAGTTTGGCGGTGCGCTGGGCCCCGGCTGGCTGTTGGCCCAAGGCCTGGTCAAGCCCGACCTGGTGATTGCTGCGGGTTTCAGCTACCAGGTGATCACCGGCCACAGCGGCTGCCTGCAAATGGCGGTCACCGTGCACGGCAAGACGGGCCACGCGGCGGTGCCCGATACCGCCGTGGATGCGCTGCAGGCCGCCAACCGCATCCTCACTGCGCTGTACCAGCAAAACGCGCTCTACCAGCAGACCACCAGTCAGGTCGAGGGCATCCGCCACCCCTACCTGAATGTGGGCGTGATCCAGGGCGGCACGCACACCAATGTGGTGCCGGGCAAGGTGGTGCTCAAAATCGACCGGCGCATGATCCCCGAGGAGAACCCGGCCGAGGTCGAGGCCACGCTGCACCGGCTGATGCGCGCGGCGGTGGCCGCATCACCCGGCATCACGCTGGACATCAAGCGCTTGCTGCTGGCCCACGCGCTCAAGCCGCTGGCCGGCAACCGGCCGCTGGTCAGCGCGCTGTGCGCCCACGCCAGCGCGGTGTTTGGCCAGCCGATCAGCGCGTCGGGCACGCCGCTGTACACCGACGCCCGGCTGTTTTGTGAGCGCGGCATCCCGGTCGTGCTGTATGGCTGCGGCCCGCGCACCGTGCTGGAGAGCAACGCCAAGCGCGCCGATGAGCACATCGAGCTGCAAGACCTGCGCCGCGCCACCCAGGTGGTGGCCCGCACGCTGGCCGATCTGCTGGGTTGATGCTGGGTTGATGCTGGGCCTTGCAGCCCCACGCCAGCCGCAGCGCCGGTGCCCGCTGTTCAGCCGGCGCCGGTTTACTGCAAGGCCACCTCAACCCGGCGCGCCGCTGCGGCGTCACCGCCCACCGCCGATTGCTCGGGCTTTTTCAGCTCGATCTTGTCGTCGGCCACGCCGGCCGCCTTGAGCGCGTCGCGCACCGCAAAAGCACGCTGCTTGGCCAGTTCGGCGTTTTTCTCCGGATCACCGCTGGTGTCGGTGAAGCCGCTGACCACCGCCTTTTTGCCGTCCGCCACGCCTTTGGCCACATCGGCCAGCGCGGCGCCAGCGCCCGCTGCCAACTCGGCCTTGGCAGTGACGAAGTAGAACTTGACCACGCCGCCTTCGACCTTGACCGAGGCCATTTCGGCGGCCGTCAGTGCCGCAGGCGCCATCTCCACCGGCGCCGCACCGGCCGCAACCGAGGTGGCCGCCGGTATCGGCAGCAGTGGCACGATCAGCAGCGCCACGATGTTGATGATCTTGATCAGCGGGTTGACGGCTGGGCCGGCGGTGTCTTTGTACGGATCGCCCACGGTGTCGCCGGTGACGGCGGCCTTGTGCGTGTCGCTGCCCTTGCCGCCAAAGTGACCGTCTTCAATGTACTTTTTGGCGTTGTCCCAGGCGCCGCCGCCGGTGCACATGCTGATCGCCACAAACAGCCCGGTGACGATGGTTCCCATCAGCAAACCGCCCAGCGCGGCCGCACCCAGCGTCAGGCCCACCACCACCGGCACCACCACCGGCAGCAGCGACGGCACGATCATCTCTTTGATCGCCGCCGTGGTCAGCATGTCCACCGCCGCGCTGTAGTCGGGCTTGCGCTTGCCGGCCATGATCAGGCCGTCGGCAAACTGGCGCCGCACCTCCACCACCACCGACCCGGCGGCGCGGCCCACCGCCTCCATCGCCATCGCGCCAAACAAATAGGGGATCAGCCCGCCGATGAACAGGCCGACGATCACCTTCGGATCGCTCAAATCAAACGCCACGCTCATGCCGCGGCCTTCAAGCGAGTGGGTGTAGTCGGCAAACAGCACCAGCGCGGCCAGCCCGGCCGAGCCGATGGCATAGCCCTTGGTCACCGCCTTGGTGGTGTTGCCCACCGCGTCCAGCGGGTCGGTCACGTCGCGCACCGATTTGGGCAGCTCGGCCATCTCGGCAATGCCGCCGGCGTTGTCGGTGATCGGGCCGTAAGCGTCCAGCGCCACCACGATGCCGGCCATGCTCAGCATCGCCGTGGCGGCGGTGGCAATGCCGTACAGCCCGCCCAGCCAGTAGGCCGCCAGGATGGCGGCGCAGACCGCCAGCACTGGCCAGGCGGTGGAGCGCATCGACACCCCCAGCCCGGCGATGATGTTGGTGCCGTGGCCGGTGGTGCTGGCCTGGGCAATGTGCTTGACCGGCGGGTATTGGGTGCCGGTGTAGTACTCGGTGATCCAGACCAGCGCGGCGGTCAGCACCAGGCCCACCGCACACGCGCCCCACAGCCGCATTTGGGTGCCGGCGCCCAGCGCGTCATCGGGCATCACCGCTTTGGTGACAAAGTAAAACGCGATCAGCGACAGCACACCGGCCACCGCCAGGCCCTTGTACAGCGCGGGCATGACGTTTTTCATGCCCGGTGAGGCTTTGACAAATGAGCAGCCGATGATCGACGCGATGATCGACACCCCACCCAGCAGCAGCGGGTAGATCACCGCGGCCATTGGCGCGGCAGCCACGATCAACGCGCCCAGCGCCATCGTGGCGATCAAGGTGACGGCATAAGTCTCAAAAAGATCGGCCGCCATGCCGGCGCAATCGCCCACGTTGTCGCCCACGTTGTCGGCAATCACCGCCGGGTTGCGCGGGTCGTCCTCGGGGATGCCGGCTTCCACCTTGCCCACCAGGTCAGCGCCCACATCGGCGCCCTTGGTGAAGATGCCGCCGCCCAGCCGCGCAAAAATCGAGATCAGCGACGAGCCGAAGGCAAAGCCGAGCAGCGGCTTGAGCAGGCTGGTCAGGTTTTTGTCGGGCGTCATGTTGCCGTTGCCGGTGAGGAACAAGAAAAAGATGCTCACCCCCAGCAGCCCCAGGCCCACCACCAGCATGCCGGTGATGGCGCCGCCCTTGAAGGCCACGTCCAGCGCCGGGCCGATGCCGCGTGTGGCGGCCTGTGCGGTGCGCACATTGGCCTTGACCGAGACATTCATGCCGATAAAGCCGCACGCGCCTGACAGCACCGCGCCCAGCACAAAACCCACCGCCGTGGTGCTGTCGAGAAACACCCCGATCAAAATGGCCAGCACCACGCCGACGATGGCGATGGTGCGGTATTGCCGCGCCAGGTAGGCCGCAGCACCCTGCTGGATGGCCCCTGCAATCTCTTGCATGCGGGCATTGCCCGCGTCCTGCCTCAAGATCCAGCTGCGCTGGACAAAGCCATAAAGCACGGCCGCCAGGCCGCATGCCAGCGCTGCATACAGCGCCATATTGGTCGATATCAAGGTATCTCCTTCCTCGTCTACAAGCCCTGGGGTGGATGCGCCGTTTTGATGTTGTGTTGCCCACGCACTGCAGGGATGAAGCGGGGCTGGCGGTCGCGGGGCGTACTGTAATTGACGACTCTGTGCATCGGCACCGTACTTTCATTCGGTGGCCCTGCGGCCGGCGGCGTCAGGCCCCGGCAAGGGCGCTCCGTAGAATTGGCCTCTTTTGCCATCGGGACTTTTATGAGCCTGCACAACGTGACGCCCGGCGCCAAGGCACCGGAAGAGTTCAACGTGATCATCGAAATTCCGATGAACGCCGACCCGATCAAATACGAGGTCGATCATGAAACCGGCGCCTTGTTTGTCGACCGGTTCATGAGCACGGCCATGCACTACCCGTGCAACTACGGCTACATCCCCAACACCTTGTCGGGCGACGGTGATCCGGTGGATGTGCTGGTGATCACGCCGGTGCCGCTGATCCCGGGCGTGGTGGTCACCTGCCGGGCACTCGGCATGATGCAGATGGAAGACGAAGCCGGCGCCGACAACAAGCTGCTGGCCGTGCCCATCGACAAGATTTTGTCGATTTACACCCAGTGGCAGAAGCCGGAAGACCTGAACCCGCTGCGCCTGAACACCATCAAGCACTTCTTTGAGCACTACAAGGATTTGGAGCCCGGCAAATGGGTGAAGGTGCGGGGCTGGGTAAGTAAAGAGCAAGCCCACAAGGAGATCGTGGACGGCATCGCCGCGTTTGCGACGGCCCGGCAAGCCGGCTGACCGGTTTTGCCGCCGGCGGTGGCGTGCTTTTTGACGTCAACCCGCAGCCTTGAATGGGCTGTGCTCGCGCAACTCGTCCACATACGACGCCACCCCTTGGCCCTCGCGCTGCAAAAAATCCTGCACCGCGCGGGCAAACTCGGGATGCGCCAGCCAGTGCGCTGAGCGGGTGCCCACCGGCAGCAGGCCGCGCGCCATCTTGTGCTCGCCCTGGGCGCCGCCCTCAAAGCGCCGGTAGCCGTTGGCCATGCACCATTGCAGCGGCTGGTAGTAGCAGGCATCGAAGTGCAGGCACGGCAGGTACTCGGTGCAGCCCCAGTACCGGCCGTAAGCCTCGCCGCGTGCCGGGTCGATGGCCACCAGCGACACGCCGATGGGCGCGCCGTCACGCCGCGCCACAAACATCAGCCAGTGCTCGGGCATCGTCGCCGCCATCGCCTCGAAGAAGGCCGGCGTCAAATACGGCGTGGAGTGGTGCGCCCGGTAGGTCAGCGTGTAGCAGTGGTGAAAAAACCGCCACAGCGCGGGGTTGATCTCGGTGCCCTGGTGGGTGCTGAACACCACGCCCGCCTCAATCACCTTGCGCCGTTCTTGCTGGATTTTCTTGCGCTTCTCGCGCTGCAAGCTGGCCAGAAAGGCGCTGAAATCAGGCCACGGCGCGGCCTCGTCCTGGGTCCAGTGAAACTGCACGCCCTGCCGCGCCAGCCAGCGTTGCGATTCGACGGCCGGCGCCTCGTCATCGGCAAAATAAAGCAAGTGGATCGACGAGGCTTGAGATTGCTTGGTCAACTGGGCCAGCGCGGCCACCAGCATGGCGCGGGCCGGGCCGTCGAGCGCCATCAGCCTGCTGCCCGGCACGGGGGTGAAGGGCACGGCCACCAACAGCTTGGGGTAGTAGCGCAGGCCGTGGCGCTCGTAGGCGTCGGCCCAGGCCCAGTCGAAGACGTATTCGCCGTAGGAATGGGTTTTCAGGTAGGCCGGCGCGGCGGCCACCAGTTGGCCAGCCCGGTGCACCGTGATGAAGCGCGGCGCCCAGCCGGTGCTGGCCACCGCGCTGCCCGAGGCATGCAGCGCCGCCAGATACTGCCAGCGCATGAAGGGCGTGGGCCGAGATTGCTGCGCCAGCAAGGCATTCCATGCCGCGCCGTCGATCTGCGTGGGGTCATCAAAGACCCGGATAACATCTTTCGACAACTTCTTGCCCCGATCCTGATACCGATTCTGATACGCCACCGAATGTCAACGCCTGTCTTGCCATCGCCACCCGCCGTGCGCATCGCGCTGGCGCAATTCAACACCACGGTCGGTGACTTGGCGGGCAATGCCCAGCGCATTGTCGATTGCGCGCAGCGCGCCCATGCGGCGGGCGCCAGCCTGCTGCTGGCACCCGAGCTGGCGCTGACCGGCTACCCGCCCGAAGACCTGCTGCTGCGCCCGGCCTTCATGCAGGCCTGCGCCCTTGCGCTGGCCGATCTGGCCGCTGCGCTGGCGCCGTTGGCCGGTTTGTCGGTGGTGGTGGGGCATCCGCATCAACTGGGCGATCACGGGGATGTGCGCAGCAAATCGCATGCCGTGCAGCAGCGTTTTAATGCGGCGTCGGTGTTGCTGGATGGGGCGGTGGTGGCCACCTACTTCAAGCGCGAACTGCCCAACTACCAGGTGTTTGACGAGCGCCGCTACTTTGCCTCAGGCCGCGATGCAGGGCAGGGCGCCGTGGTATTTACCGCCGCTGGCCGCTGGTTTGGCCTGCTGATCTGCGAGGACGCCTGGTTTGACGAGCCGGCCGAGGCCGCCCGCGCCGCCGGTGCGCAGATGCTGTGCGTGCTCAACGCCTCGCCGTTCCACCTCGACAAAAGCGGTGAGCGCGAGGCCCGCATGGTGCAGCGGGTGCAGGCCACCGGCCTGCCGCTGCTGTATGCCCATTTGGTGGGCGGCCAGGACGAGGTGGTGTTCGACGGCGCCTCATTTGAGCTCGACGCCCAGGGCCGGGTGGCCGCGCGGGGTGCCAGTTTCGAAGACGACCTGGTGCTGCTCGATTGGCAGGCCGACGGCAGGCTCAGCGGCACGGTGTTGCCGGTGCCGTCGCTGGAGGCCCAGGCCTGGGCCGCGCTGGTGGTGGGCGTGCGCGACTACGTCAACAAAAACGGCTTCCCGGGCATCATCATCGGGCTGTCGGGCGGGGTCGATTCAGCGCTGGTGCTGGCCATCGCGGTGGACGCGCTGGGCGCCAGCCGGGTGCGCAGCGTGATGATGCCGTCGCCCTACACCGCCGATATCTCGTGGATCGACGCCCGCGACATGGCGGCCCGGCTGGGTGTGCGCTACGACGAGATATCGATCCTGCCGATGTTCAAGGCCTTTCGGGCCAGCCTGTCAGTTGAATTTGCCGGCCTGGCCGAAGATGCTACCGAAGAGAACATCCAGGCCCGCATCCGCGGCACGCTGTTGATGGCGCTGTCCAACAAGTTCGGCAGCATCGTGCTGACCACCGGCAACAAAAGCGAGATGGCCACCGGCTACTGCACGCTGTACGGCGACATGGCCGGCGGTTTTGCGGTGATCAAGGACGTGGCAAAGACGCTGGTCTACCGGCTGTGCGAGTGGAAGAACCGCCAACCCACGCTGCGCGCCGACGGCAGCACCGGCCCGGTGATCCCCAAGCGCATCCTCACCCGCCCGCCGTCGGCCGAGCTGCGGCCCGACCAGACCGACCAGGACAGTCTGCCGCCCTACGAGGTGCTGGACGCCATCCTGGCGCGCTACATGGAGGACGACCAGTCGATCGAGCAGATCGTGGCGGCAGGATTTGCCGCAGCCGACGTCGAACGGGTCACCCGGCTGATCAAGATCAATGAGTACAAACGCCGCCAATCGCCGGTGGGCATTCGCATCACCCACCGGGCTTTTGGGCGCGATTGGCGCTACCCCATCACGTCGAAGTTCCGTGCTTAAATCGACGCAGTTGAACCCCCGTACCCGGAGCCCGCCATGAAACAGATCACCGCCATCATCAAGCCCTTCAAGCTCGAAGAGGTGCGCGAGGCGCTGGCCGACGTCGGCGTGTCGGGCTTGACAGTGACCGAAGTCAAAGGCTTTGGCCGGCAAAAAGGCCATACCGAGCTGTACCGCGGTGCCGAGTACGTGGTCGATTTCTTGCCCAAGGTCAAGGTCGAGGTGGTGGTCAAGGATGTGGACGTTGATCGTTGCCTGGACGCCATCGTCAAGGCCGCCAAGACCGGCAAGATCGGTGACGGCAAGATATTCGTCACAACCGTGGAGCAGGTGGTGCGCATCCGTACCGGCGAGACCGACGAGTCGGCGGTCTGATCTTTGGGTTGATGGCCGATGGTTGATGGCTGAGCAGCCTAGTACTTCGTTTCACTAAAAGCTTTACGTAAATGATCCTGCCTGCCATCATGTCGCTCCAGCAATTCCTTCTGGAGGCTGGCATGGCACGAAAGACGGCGCGAGCGGCATTGGTGCTCGGTGTGGAACAGCGGTCGAT
>JANLOP010000095.1:0-4155 GCA_031366635.1 Betaproteobacteria bacterium
GCCCGCCTGCATGGCCTTCATCAGAAAGGCGGGCGACTGCTCCGGTGAAATGATGATCATCTCGACGTCTGGATGGGCCTGCGTCAGGCGACCGATCACATCCAGCCCCTGGATGTCAACACCGTCAATAATCAGCAACCCGGGCCGGCTGCCGTTGATGATGGCGGGCAGTCCCGCCGATTGCGCCGTGGCGGCCAGCACGTCCAGCGCCGGGTCGCTGGTGCGCACCATCTGGGCGACCTGCTCCGCGCGCTCAGCGGTGGGTGAGATAACTTTAACTTTCATGCAGGCTTTCGGTCGGATTCATCATGCACAGGCGGGGTTGGCGACACCGCCCGCCGCTGGGAACACGCTTTGCATGCTCTCTTTCGGCAAGGTGGTCGCAAAGGCCGGCATCACCACCGACAGCGGCAGGAACGGAATGTAGGTCTGGATCGGCGTCGTCGTGGCGATGCTCACGGTGACCGATTGGCAAGTGTCCGCAGTACAGCCGCCGGGCGTGTAGGCAACACTGATGTCCGCTGCCGCGATCATGGGAAGAAGCTCGCGCATGCGTGTCCGAACAGCGCCAATGGAGGTGGCATTCGGATCGCACACAACCGCCATGCGGGCACCGAGCCGCGTGACTTCCGCCGCCGTGTTCCAGTAGAACATCAGGCGGGCCATTTCCATCAGTCCGAAAAAGAGCGTGAAGAACACCAGCGACACCAGCGCAAACTCGACGGCGGCGGCACCGCGACTGGCCTGCCGGCGCGCAAGGCGGCCCCTGTTTTGACGCTGTTTCATAATGGTTGCACCATGGTGGCACTGATTGGGCCGAAGGCAATTGACGGCATCGCGAACGGCGCCATCGACGTGAACGGATAGCCGGTGACCGTCACCGTGACCAGATTCACCACGCCAAGTGTCGTCGGTTGAACATTGTGGGTTCCGGGGCACAACACGCGATCACATACGGTGATCATTCCAAGTGTCAGCCCGGGCAGCAGCGCGGTGCCGCTACAGGCGCCGCCGCTGTTGGCGGTGCTCCCGCTCAGCGCCAGGCAACGCCCGGGCAGCGTCGAGGCCGGCGCGCTGTTGCCGGGCGCAACGGTGGACTGGTAACGGGCCGCATCGCGCACATTTTTTGCGACCGTGTTGTACTGATGCAGCGCGCGCCCAAACTCGGTGATGCCAAAACTCAACCCGGCCAGCGGCAGCGTCAGCAAGGCGAGTTCGATCGCCGCAGCGCCGCGTTGGGCCAGTTTGCTGGGTGACGGTGACAGGCGCAGGCGCATAGTCATTGCACCAGTGTGGGGACTTGCGGCCCGGTGCTGGCAGGGCCACCCGCAGATCCGCCGATGCGGCAGGGGCTGCCGGGCGCCGAGGCAAGGCCGCGGTATTCGAGATAGATGGTGCCCGTTGCACCGTTCGACATCGGGTTGAGCATCAGCACACAGGTCATGCTGAGGATCGGCACGACGTTGCCGCCGGCGCAGTCAATGAGCGGCGCTGCGACCAGCCGCCGGTTGCTGCCGAAAGCCAGGTGGTCGGCCGCAGTGATGGCGTTGCCGGGAATGTTGCCGCCCGGCCCGCTCACGCCATACTGGGCGCTGATGAAGGGCGCATTGGTGCTTTGCCGCAAGCGGTAATCGGCATAGGCGCTGCCGATCGGCGGGTTGCCTGCGGGTATCGGGATAACCGGCGCGCCAGGCGCCTTGTTCGGGTAGGCATAGCCGGTGCGATCAGGGGGTGCAGTGGCTGGCGTGTCCGCGTTGGCGCCATTGGGGTACAGGCCGAAGCGCGTGTTGTACGCCGACTTGGCGCCTTGCTGCTGGCCGGGCTGCTGTACGTTGTTGCCGACCTGGATGCCGCACACGCCGGCGTTGCCGATGAGCTGGTCGCGAATCTCCGAGTTGCCGCCGGCATTGGGCGTGAAATCGACCCACCTGAAGCTGCCCCCCACAATGTCATTGTTGCCGCTGCTGGTGAAGCTGCCGGTGATCCATTCGCCGACTGCATAGGTGGCGCCGGCTGGCTTCGCACACACGCCCACCGGCGCAGCATTGCAAAAACTCGGTGACGGCGCCAGCGTTGCCACCGCCGAGGCCGTCACGCTCTGTGTGGCGGGGCCGAACACGCCCATGAACCACGGCGCGATACCGGTGGCTTGCGCCGTGCACATCACATAGCGGGAATTGGGGTTGGCACCGGCGGCGATTGAGAGGTAGCCGGTGTTCGGAGCCAGTACGGTGTTAAAGGTCACGTCAGCGGCGGCCAGCGTCACCGGGTTGACCTGGAAGTCACGCACGTTGCGCCCGGCTACATAGATACCGGCCGCTCTGGCGCCGAGCAAAAAAGACGCCGGGCAGGCGCCGGCTGCGGGATCGCAGGTCAGTTCTGCGGATGCCGCCAGGGCGCACGCATCGGCGGCGGTCTGCAGCTCGGTCTTGTTGATGTACAGGCGGCCAACGTCAATCGCAATGCCGGCAAAGCCCAACAGCGCCACTGCCGAGAGTGCCACCACGACGGCGACCGCGCCGCGCTGGCGCAGCGGGTGGGGTGATCGGCGAAATTGCCGCAGCGTCGGGTTCATGGTTTTTATGCCTCAGCGGGTCAATTCGTGCCTGGATTTACTGGCCCACCGGAAGCACGGTCAGCGGCGGCTGCCTGGCTTCCTTGACCGCATAGCCGTACGAGGTGGCGTAGCCGGTCTGCGCGCCAGATGTGGCCTTGCCGTCAATCACCGGCGGGCGGGTGTTGCGGCTGGGCGCGTCAACATCAATGGTCTGGGCTGCGCGCAACTGGCGCGCAGCGTCACCAAAGTTTTTGTTCCATTCGGGCGCGGTCGCCACGCAGCCACTCAGCAGCGTGGCCACCAGACACAGGGCGGGCAGGGTCGATTTCATGTTGCTACTCCTTGGTTCGCTACTTAACCTGGAAACCGCCCGTGGTGGGTGTCGCCGGGGTCGCTGGTGTGCCGGGGGCCGCCAGCGGTGCGGGCGCGTCAGGCCGCCCCTCAATGCGGCCGTGCAGCGTCAGATCGGTGCGGCTCGGCTCGCGGTAGTTGTCGGTCGGCAGCGCGTAGTTAGCCGGCAGCGGTTTGACCAGGCGCGGCGTGATCACGAACACCAGCTCCGACTTGTCACTCTGGAACTGGGTGCTGCGAAACAGCGCGCCGACCACTGGCAACTCGCCGAGCACCGGGAACGCCTTGACGTTGGCCGAGGTGTTGTTCTTGATCAGGCCGCCAATGGCGAAACTCTGGCCGTCGATCAGCTGCACCGTGGTCGCGGTCTTGCGCGAGGTGAACGAAGGCAGGATCGCCGTGCCGGCGACGCCCGCCGCCACGATGCCGATGCCTTCGCGGTTGAGCTCCGACACCTCGGTCACCATCTCCAGATTGATTCGGCTCCCATCCAGCACGGTGGGCCGGAAGCGCACCGACACGCCGAATTCCTTTTCCTCAAGCGTGATCGTGCTGCCACCGCCTTCGGCGCGCTGCGACACGGGGATGAAGATCTTGCCGCCGGCGTTGAAGCGGCCTTCCTGGCCGCTGATGGCCATGATGGTAGGTTCGGCCAGCACCTTCACCAAGCCGTCGTCCTTCTGCGCGTCGAGGGTGAGCGACAGGCCGGAGACGGTCTTCAGCGCGCTCGCGACCGCATTGCCTCCCGTCAGGAAGTTGGCGAGCAGGCTGTAGGTCCAGTCGCCCCGGGTCGTGTTGCCGGCGAACTGCACGCCCAGCTTGTCGATCAGCGACTTCGACACCTCGGCCACTTTCACTTCCAGCATCACCTGCTGCGGCGAACCGGTGGACAGCATGTTGACGATGCGCGGGTTGGAGCCCACCACGCTGGCGCCGCCGCCAGTGCCAACGCGCACAAAGGCGTTTGCCAGGTCCATCACACGGCCCACGGCGATGGCGTCGGAGACCGTGCCGGCCAGCACGATCGAGTCGTAGGCGGATGAGACCCGCACGTCCTTTTCCAGTGGCAAAAGCTGGCCGATGACATTCTGCAAGGCCGCCGTGTCCATGCCAACTACGACGTCGAAGGCGGTGCAGCGGCCCGACTGGTCAAGCAGCACCACGTTGGTGGACCCGATGCTCTTGCCAAGCACATAGACTTCGCTCGGGCTCAGCAGCACGATGTCAAGCTCGGCAACGCCGGGGCG
>JANLOP010000168.1:0-2729 GCA_031366635.1 Betaproteobacteria bacterium
GCCTCCACCCGGCGGATGCCGGCGGCCACGCCCGATTCGGCGACGATCTTGAACAGCCCGATATCGCCCGTGCGGCCGACATGCGTGCCACCGCACAGCTCTTTGCTGGAGCCGATGCTCAGCACGCGCACGGTGTCACCGTATTTCTCACCAAACAGCATCATCGCGCCGGTTTTTTGCGCGTCGTCCAGCGCCATCACCTGGGCGCTGGCCGCCGCGTTGGCCAGTATTTCAGCATTCACCAGCGCCTCGACCTGGCGGATCTGCGCATCGCTGACCGGCGCGTTGTGGGCAAAGTCGAAGCGGGTTCGCTCAGCGTTGACGAGTGAGCCTTTTTGCTGACGTGGCTGCCCAGCACCTCACGCAGCGCCTTGTGCATCAAATGGGTGGCGCTGTGGTTGCGCACCGTGCGGGCCCGCTGCTCGGCATTCACCTTGGCTGTCAGGCTTTCGCCGATGCTGATCTGGCCCTCGACCACCCGGCCCTGGTGGCCAAATACGTCGGACTGGATTTTGCTGGTGTCGTCGATCCGCACCCACGACCCGGCGTCGCGCAGCTCACCGCTGTCCCCGGCCTGGCCGCCCGACTCGGCATAAAAAGGCGTGTGGTCGAGCACGATCACGCAGTCGTCGCCGGCCGTGACGCTGGCCACCGGGGCGCCGTCCAGGTACAGCGCGGTGACCCGGCAGGTCTCGAATACCAACTGCTCGTAGCCGTGGAAGGCGGTGGGCGCGCCGCTGTAAACCAGGCCGGCGGCCATTTTGAATTGGGTGGCGGCACGGGCCATCGTGCGCTGCCGGTTCATCGCCCGCTCAAACCCCGCCAGGTCCACCGTCACGCCGCGCTCTCGGCAGACATCGCCGGTCAGATCGACCGGAAAGCCGAAAGTGTCGTGCAGTTTGAAGGCGGTATCGCCGTCCATCATTTTGACGCCGGTTGATTCAAGCTGCGCCAGCGCGGCTTCGAGAATCTCCATGCCGTTGTGAATGGTCTGAAAAAACCGCTCTTCCTCGGCTTTCAAAACCTCGGTGACGCGGCCGGCGGCGCGCCGTAACTCGGGATAAGCCTCGCCCATTTCAATATCCAGCGCCGCCACCAGGGTGTGGAAAAACGGCTGGCGTGCGCCCAGTTTGTAACCGTGGCGGATGGCGCGGCGGGCGATGCGGCGCAGCACATAACCCCGGCCCTCGTTGCCGGGGATGACGCCGTCGGCGACCGTAAAGGCGCAGGCGCGAATATGGTCGGCAATCACCTTGAGTGACGGTGAATCCTTGTCGCAGCCGCCGTCAGTCGAACCCATCGTCAAACTGCCGCCCGCCGCATCCACCGCCTTTTTGGCAGCCGCCAGCAAACTCACAAACAAATCAATCTCGTAATTGCTGTGCACCTGCTGCAACACCGCCGTCAGCCGCTCCAGCCCCATGCCGGTGTCCACGCTGGGTTTGGGCAGCGGGTGCATCACACCATCTTCGGTGCGGTTGAACTGCATGAAGACGTTGTTCCAGATCTCGATATACCGGTCACCGTCTTCGGTGGCTGATCCGGGCGGGCCGCCGGCAATCTCGGGCCCGTGGTCAAAGAATATCTCGGTGCAGGGCCCGCAGGGCCCGGTATCGCCCATCATCCAGAAATTGTCAGACGCATAGCGCGCGCCTTTGTTGTCGCCGATGCGGACGATTCTTTCAGCCGGTACGCCAATCTGCTGGTGCCAAATGTCATAGGCCTCGGCGTCATCGGCATACACCGTGACCCACAGTTTGTCGGCCGGCAATTTAAAATGCACCGTCAGCAAGTCCCAGGCAAAGCCGATGGCCTCTTGCTTGAAATAGTCGCCAAAGCTGAAGTTGCCCAGCATCTCGAAAAAAGTATGGTGGCGCGCGGTATAGCCCACATTGTCCAGATCATTGTGCTTGCCGCCGGCGCGGATGCATTTCTGGCTGGTCGTGGCGCGGCTATACGGGCGTTTGTCAAAACCCAAAAATACATCCTTGAACTGGTTCATGCCGGCATTGGTGAACAGCAGCGTCGGGTCGTCACCCGGGATCACCGGCGATGACGGCACGATGGTGTGGCCCTTGCCCTCAAAGAACTTCAGGAAGGTGGAACGGATTTCAGCGGCTTTCATCGGCGGCTCACGGTGTGGCGGTTCAGGTAGAGGGTGACGCCGACGCGGCGGGCGGCGTCGGCGAGTTGCTTGTCTTTGGTGGCCAGGGGCAGGCGCTGCTGCAGGGCGGTGTCAAGGTAGCAGGCGTCGTAGGCGGTCAAGCCCCAGTCGGCAGCACGCTGTGTCCAGTGGCGGGTATCACCCAGCAACGGCCGGGTGTCGAGGCCCACCAGTGCCAGCCGGCCCCAGCAATCATCCAGTGCCTGGGCGGTGATGCGGCCGGCTTTGAGCGCACGCGACAGGATGTTGGCCATTTCCAGGTGCCACAGCGCCGGCACCACGGCTTGTGCCTCGGCCATCGATTGCCACACCGCCAGCGCGTAATCGTCTTGCTCGTCCTCAAAAAAGGCGCCCAGCGCGACCGAGCTGTCCAGCACAAAGCTGACCGGCGCGCTGCCGCTCACCGGCGGCCCTCGTCACGCAGCGCCTTCCAGTCCAGGGCCAGGGTGCGGCCGGCTGCCGCTTGCAGCAGGGCGGCCACCGCGTCGCGCCGGGCGTTGGCATCAGGTGCGGCGGCCGGCAATGGCACCAGTTTCGCCACCGGTTTGTTGTGGCGGGTGATCAC
>JANLOP010000203.1:0-6517 GCA_031366635.1 Betaproteobacteria bacterium
GACGCCCAAGGCCCGCGCAGTAGCCGCCCAAAGATCACTTGTCGCCTGGGACTTTGCCTTCAACGCCCTTGACGTAGAACTTCACCCCGCCCAGAAACGCATCGTCCGCCGCCATATCTTTGTCCAGCACCACCTTGCCGCTGTTGTCGGTGATCGGGCCTTTCCAGATCACAAAGCTGCCGTCTTTCAGCCCGGCCTTGATGTCTTCCACCTTCTTCTTCACCTCGGCCGGCACGTCGTCAGCCACCGAGACAAAGTCGATCGCGCCCTCTTTGACACCCCACCAGCTTTTGCCGGTGGCCCACTTGCCATCCAGCGCGTCCTTCGTGGCCTTGATGTAGTACGGCGCCCAATTGATGATCGCCGAGCCCAGGTGCGCCTTGGGGCCGTAAGCGGTCATGTCGGAGTCCCAGCCAAAAGCGCGTTTGCCTTTGTCTTGCGCGGTCTTCAGCACCGCCGCTGAGTCGGTGTTCTGCATCAGCACATCGGCGCCGCCATTGATCAGCGCGGTGGCGGCTTCGGTCTCTTTCGGCGGGTCAAACCATTTGTTCACCCACACCACCTTGGTCTTGATCTTCGGGTTGACGCTTTGCGCACCGAGCGTGAACGAGTTGATGTTGCGGATCACCTCGGGGATGGGCACCGAGCCCACCACGCCCAGCACATTGGATTTGGTCATTGCGCCGGCCACCACGCCGGCCATGTACGCGCCCTCGTAGGTGCGGCTGTCGTAGGTGCGCAGGTTGTCCGCCGTTTTGTAGCCGGTGGCATGCTCAAACTTCACGTCTTTGGCCTCGGCTGCCACTTTGAGCATCGCCTCCATATAACCAAAGGTGGCGCCAAAAATCAGCTTGTTGCCCTGGCCCACCATGTCGCGGAACACCCGCTCGGCGTCGGCTGACTCGGGCACGTTCTCGACAAAGCTGGTGCTGATCTTGTCGCCCAGCTCTTTTTCCAGCGCCTTGCGGGCGTTGTCGTGGGCAAACGTCCAGCCGCCATCGCCCACCGGGCCGATGTAGGCAAACGCCACTTTCAGCGGCTCGGGCTTGGCAGTGGCCGCGCTGGCGGAGGCAGCGGCGGGCGCGGATGCGGCCGGCGCCGCCTCTTTCTTGCCGCAGCCGACCAGGCCAGCGGTGGCGACCAAGGTAGACCAGCCGGCCAGCTTGAGCAGCGAGCGCTTGGTTTTGAGCGTCATGGTTTCTCCAGGGGTTGAAAACAGCAAAATTTTGAAGGCAAACCCCGATCAGCCGCCGGGGAAAAACGGCTTGCCCAACGAGGCCGGCATATTCACCCGAATCCACACCGGATTGCGTGAGATCAACACCAGCACCACGATGGTGGCCAGGTAGGGCAGCATTGACAGCCACTGGCTGGCAATCTGCACCCCCGCGCCTTGCAAATGGAATTGCAGCATCGTGACGCCGCCAAACAGGTAGGCGCCCAGCAGCACCCGGGCCGGCCGCCAGGTGGCGAAGGTTGTCAACGCCAATGCAATCCAGCCCTTGCCGGCGATCATGCCCTCCACCCACAGCGGCGTGTAAATCACCGAGATGTAAGCCCCGCTCAGGCCGCACAGCGCACCGCCGGCCACCACGGCGGCCAGCCGGATGCGGCGCACCGGGTAGCCCAGCGCATGCGCCGATTCGGGTGATTCGCCCACCGCGCGCAGCACCAGCCCGGCGCGAGAGCGGTACAAGAACCAGCCCAGCGCCAGCGTGCCGATCATCACCAAATAAACCATCGGATGCTGCTTGAACAGCGCCGGGCCGAAAAACGGCAGGTCGGCCAGGCCGGGAATCTCGAAGCGCAGCCGGTCGCCGATCTTTTCCTGCGTGTACCGGATGCCGACAAAGGCCGAGAACCCGGCGCCAAACAGGCTGAGCGCCAGGCCGGTGGCGTACTGGTTGGTGTTGAGCCAGATCACCAGCACGCCAAACACCGCCGCCAGCAGCGCGCCGGCACACATCCCGGCGCCAAAGGCCAGCACGTCGCTGCCGGTGTGCACCGCCGTGGCAAACCCGGCAATGGCGGCCACCAGCATCAGGCCCTCGGCGCCCAGGTTGACCACCCCCGCCCGCTCATTGATCAGCAGGCCCAGGCCGGCGATGGCCAGCACGGTGCCGGCGTTCAGGGTGGCGGCGATCAGCAGGGCCAGCGCGTCCATGTCAGGCCCTGCGCACGCGGCAATTGAGGCGGAAATCGACGCGGAAATTGACACGGTAGTGGATCAAGGTGTCGCAGGCCAGCAGCGCAAACAGCAGCAGGCCTTGAAACACCCCGGTGATCGATTTGGGCAAGCCCAAACGCGATTGCGCCAGCTCACCGCCGATGAAAAACATGCTCATCAGGATGGCCGAGGCCACCACGCCCACCGGGTGCAGCCGGCCGACAAAAGCCACGATGATGGCGGCGAAACCGTAGCCGGCCGGCACATGCGGCGTCAACTGGCCCAGCGGCCCGGCGGCCTCCAGCCCACCGGCCAGGCCCGCCAGCCCGCCCGACATCAGCAGCGCCAGCCACAGCATGCGGCTGGATGAAAACCCGGCGTAGCGCGCCGCTGCCGGCGCCAGGCCGCCCACCTGCAACTGAAAGCCGGCATAGCTGCGGAACAGCAAAATCCAGCCGAGTAGCACCGAGCCCAGCGCAATCAGCACGCCGATGTTGGCGCGTGAGCCGTCGATCAGCTTGGGGATTTTGGTGGCGGCCGCGAAGGTGATGGTCTGCGGAAAGTTGTAGCCCAGCGGGTCTTTCCACGGCCCGTAGACCAGCCAGCCCAGCAGCAGCTCGGCCACGTAGACCAGCATCAGGCTGACGAGAATCTCACTGGCGTTGAAGCGGTCGCGCAGCAGCGCCACGATACCGGCCCACACCATGCCGCCCAGCACACCGGCGGCCAGGATGGGGATGACGATCAGCCGCGATGTGTCAGGCCCGGCCAGCATCGCCACGCCGCCGGCAAACACCGCGCCCATGATGAACTGGCCCTCGGCGCCGATGTTCCACACATTGCTGCGGTAGCAGATCGACAGGCCCAGCGCGATCAGCGCCAGCGGTGTGGCCTTGATGGCGATCTCACTCCAGGCATAGCGGTTTTTGATCGGCTCGATGAAGAACATCTGCAAACCGCGCAGCGGGTCTTTGCCGAGTGCCGAGAACAGCGCCAGCCCGATCAACACCGTGATCAGCAGCGCGATCACCGGCGACGCGATGGCCATCGCCTGCGACGGTTGCGCCCGGGATTCAAGCTTGAACATCGGCCTGCCTGGCGGCAGCGGCCAGCACGTTGTCGCCGGTCTGCTCATCGGCGCTGGCCCACAGCCCGCTCATCCACTCGCCCACCAGCGCCACCGTGGCCTGGGCCACCGGCACGCTGGGTGACAGCCGGCCCTGGGCGATGACCAGCAGCCGGTCGCTGATCTGGAACAGCTCGTCCAGCTCTTCACTCACCACCAGCAGCGCGCAGCCCTCGTCGCGCAGCGTCAGCAGCGCGCTGCGTATTTGCGCCGCCGCGCCCACGTCCACGCCCCAGGTGGGTTGCGAGACGATCAGCAGCTTCGGGCCGGCCGCAATCTCACGCCCGACGATGAACTTTTGCAGGTTGCCGCCCGACAGGCTTTTTGCCGCCGCACTGGGGCCCCCGGCCTTGACGTTGAAGCGGGCAATCAAATCGGCGGCCAGCTTTTGCACTGCGGCCCTGTGGATCCAGCCGCTGGCCGCCACCGTCTCGGTGCGGGTGAGCAAGGTGTTTTGGGCCAGGCTCATCGTCGGCACTGCGCCCCGGCCAAGCCGCTCTTCCGGCACAAAGTGCAGGCCGCCGTTGCGCCGCTGGCGCGGCGTGGCCTGCGCGATATCCACGCCAAACAGCGTGATGCTGCCGGGCGCGGCGCGTCTGTCTTCACCCGACAGTGCGGCCATCAACTCTTGCTGGCCGTTGCCCGAGACGCCGGCCACGCCGACGATCTCAGCGGCCCGCACGTTGAAAGTGATCTGGTCCAGGCCCATGCCGAAGGGGTTTTGCGGGGCCAACGACAAACCGCGCACCGCCAGCGCCACCGCCCCGGGCCGGGCCGGGCGGTGCGTCAGCTCGGGTGGCTCACGGCCAATCATCAGCCGCGACAGGCTGGCGTTGCTTTCTTGGGCCGGGTCCACCTCGCCTGTCACCCGGCCACCACGCAGCACGGTGCAGTGGTGGCACAGCGCGCGGATTTCATCCAGCTTGTGGCTGATGTAGAGGATGGCGCAGCCCTCGGCCGACAGCTTGCGCAGCGTGACAAATAGTTTGTCGACCGCCTGCGGCGTCAGCACCGACGTGGGCTCGTCCAGGATCAGCAGTTGCGGGTTCGTCAGCAGCGCCCGCACGATCTCGACCCGCTGGCGCTCGCCCATGCTCAAGGTGTGCACCGGGCGCAGCGGGTCTAGCGCCAGGCCGTAGACGCCCGACACCGCTTTGATGCGGGCAATCACCTGGGCCAGCGGCAGGGATTTGTCCAGGCCGAGCCAGACGTTTTCGGCCGCTGTCAGCGTCTCGAACAGCGAGAAGTGCTGAAACACCATCGCGATGCCCAGTGCGCGCGCCTGCTGCGGGCTGGCGATTTGCACCGGCTCACCGTTCCAGCGGATCTGCCCCTCATCGGGCCGCACCGCGCCGTAGATGATTTTCATCAGCGTGCTTTTGCCGGCGCCGTTTTCACCCAGCACGGCATGGATCTGGCCCGGCGCCACCCGCAGCGACACGCTGTCATTGGCGCGCACGCCGGGGTACTGCTTGCTGATGCCGGTCAGTTCGAGTCTGAGCATGGGGTCGTGTGCTGTCCGCGTCTGCGGCCGAGGAAACCTGCATTGCCCCCTCTCCCGCACGCGGGTGAGGGTTGGGGTGAGTGCGGCAAATCTGACCGGCCGACGTTCATACAGCGCTGGCGCCCCGTGCGTACCGGCTTACCCCGGCCACCCAGGTTTCAACCAGGTTGCGCTCATCACCCAGCGTCAACCACGCAAAGACACGCTCATGCAACTCGCGGGCCAGGCCGTCGCGGTGGCTGGCCACCGGGCCCACCGCCCAATCCCACAAACAAAGGTCGGCCATCGCACCGGGCTCGAAAGAGCCGATTTCAGCCGCCAAATGCAGCCCCACCGCCGCTCCCCGGGTGGCCGCATGCAACAGCGCCCAAGCGGTGACCCGCTGGCCGGCCAGCGCCTGCACCTTGTAGCCGTCGGCCATCGTGCGTTGCATCGACAGCGATGTGCCGCCGCCCACGTCAGACGCCAGGCTGACCTGCACACCGGCATCAGCCGCCTGCCGCCAGCCAAACAGCCCGCTGCCCAAAAACAAATTGGACGACGGGCAAAACGCGATCTGCGCACCAGCCTCGTGCAGCAGCGCGCGGTCGGCATCGTCCAGCCAGATGCCGTGGGCCAGCACCGCCCGCTCGGTCAACAGGCCGTGTTGGGCATAGACATCGAGGTAGCTGCGGGATTGCGGAAACAGCTCGGCGATCCAGGCCACCTCAGCCCGGTTCTCGGCCACATGCGTCTGCATGTACAGGCCGGGGTGGTCAGCCAGCAGTTGGCCGGCCATCGCCAGTTGCGCGGGCGTGCTGGTGGCGGCAAAGCGCGGCGTCACCGCGTAGGCCAGCCGGCCCTGGCCGTGCCAGCGCTCGATCAGCGCGGTGCATTCGGCCCGCACAGCGGCGGGGTCAGCGCTGTCACGCAGGCTGTCGGGCGCGTGGCGATCCATCAGCACTTTGCCGGTGATCAGCCGCATGCCGCGTTGCTGCGCCGCCGCAAACAGCGCGTCGGTGCTGGCCGCGTGCACGGTGGGGAAGACCAGCGCCGCCGTGCTGCCGTGGGCCAGCAGCGCGTCCAGAAACCGGGCGGCGCCGGCTTGGGCAAATGCCGGGTCGGCATGGCGGGCCTCGGCCGGAAAGGTGTAGGTGTTGAGCCAGTCCAGCAGCTCGGTGCCCCAGGACGCGATGACATCGATCTGCGGGCTGTGCACATGGCTGTCGATGAAGCCGGGCAGCAGCAACTGGCCGCGCCGGTCGAGCTTGCACCAATCGTCGCCGGGGGCGTCGGGCTGCACGGCGGCGATGCGGCCGGCGTCGTTGATCAGCAGCCAGTGCGCCGGGCGCCAGCGCACCGCCGGGCTGGCGCGGTCGGTCAGGCCGGGGTCGGCGGTGAAATCCAGCAGATCAGCACAAATGGCGGTGGGCACGGCTTGGATCCTGCTTTGAAGATTGATCGGGTCGCGCCGCCAGGGCATTGCCACAGGCCTGGGTGGGCCGGGCCGATGGCCCAAAATGTAGCCGACTGATTTGCCGCCCCGCCGATTCACCGGCATGACCCAAGCCCTGATGCCCGCCCTGACGCCGACCGACCCACCTGAGCCCACCCGCCCGATCCGGTTTCACCACCGGGGCGAAGTTGTCTCGGTGCAGGGGCTGGAGTCCACCGCCTCGGTGCTGGCCTGGTTGCGTGAGCATGCCCACCGCACCGGCACCAAAGAAGGCTGTAACGAGGG
>JANLOP010000227.1:0-17873 GCA_031366635.1 Betaproteobacteria bacterium
TGCAACGACGGATCAGCCCCTTTGCAGGCCCAACCCTTAGGGCCGGGGCGATTTTCGGCGCCAGGCGTCGTTGCCAACTCGTTGTGTGGCTCGGCCACACGCCTCGTCGGCGCCTAACCTGGCACCGAAACTCGCCCCGGCGCGGGCCCGACCCCAAGCCCGACAGGCTCCCAGGAGCCTGTCGGGCTTGGGGAGCGTCGGCTGCGCGCCGGCAAGATCCGCTACTTTGGCTTGAGCAACGTGCCGGCCTGGTACGCCGCCAATGCCTGCACCCTGGCCGCCGCCCACGGCGTGCCCGGGCCGATGGCGCTGCAACTGGCGTACTCCCTGGCCGAGCGCAGCATCGAGCGCGAGCATGTGCCGGCCGCGCTGGAGTTTGGGCTGGGCATCACGCCGTGGAGCCCGCTGGCGGCGGGCTTGCTGACAGGCAAATACCAGCGCGATGGCGCGGCGGCGGAGGCGGCGGCAAGCCCGGCTGCCGCCGGCCCTGGCCGGCTGCTGGGCGCCAACCCGTTCGGCAACTCGCTGTTCACCGATCGAAACTGGCAAATCCTCGATGTGCTGCGCTCGGTGGCCGCCGATCTGGGCCGGCCGATGGCGCAAGTGGCGCTGGCCTGGGCGTCGGCCCAGCCCGCCGTCAGCGCGCTGATCCTGGGTGCCAGCACGGTGGCGCAATTGCAAGACAACCTGGCCTCGGCCGATCTACACCTGGGCCCGGACGCGCTGCGCCGGCTGGACGAGGGCAGCGCGCTGGCGCCGGCATAGCCATACGGCCTGTTTGCGCCCGGGGCCAACAGCGGGTTGTTTGGCGGCGCGGCGGTGCGGCGTTGGATTTAGGTGTTGGATACCGTGTGATCATTTTCCGTACCTCACCGGTTGGAAAATAATCCTGGCGGCGCCTTGGCTGCCTTTGCTGGCTGGCGCTCTTGATGGGGCAAGGCGCAACTATTTGACGTAGTCGTAGAGCGGCTTGTCTTTGTCCACGATATGAACTGTCAATAGTTTTAACGGCGTATCACCGACAACTTTGAATCCGCCATGTTTGATATCCCTGAGATTCATTGATGTCAGGCCTGTGGCCAGCATCGTTGGCTCTTGCCCGGGCGCTTGAATCGCCGCGCCCTGCAGCACGTGGAATGCCTCGACGCCGTGGTGCACGTGCAGATTGCTGCTCTCACCCGGTTTGATTTCAACAATTGAGGCGATCACTTCCATATTGGGCGTGCCCGTCAAGTCCGTTCGCTTTTGTTCTTTTCTTTGCGGCGAGTCCGTCAAAGTCTGCGCCGTCAGTCCGGTCGCCAGTCCGAGCGCAAACAGCAGCGCGCCGGACATCGTGAGAACAGCATTTGCCTTTTTCATTCTGGGTCTCCTCTGCGCGAGTTTTGCGCATTGACAATACATTGCTTGGCTCGGATCGACAAGTTGGTGTTCGGCGGCTCCTTGCGGCGGTTGGTCGCGCGCGGTATTTAAAAAATCCAACGTGGTTTGATGTCAATCGCCTGCCGCAAATTCGGCCAGGCTGCGCCGACGGTGAATCGTCTGGCCCAGCGCCGCCCCGATCAGGCGGGTGAGCGCTTTGCCGTCGCGCGGCAGGCTGTCGGCGGGTTCATGCAACGCCGCATCGACACGGGCAGACGAGAAGGTGGCGGTTTTCATCGGTAGGTCGTGCGGGGTTTGCGTTGCGCTTTGTCCTGCGTTGACGAGGCGATCAGCGGCGCAGTCTGCACGGTGCAGTCTGCCAGCGCGCCGCGCGCCCCTCGCCCCCTAGAATCCCGCCCCTTCCCGCCCACCGGCCTGCCGCCGCCTCGCCTACCCCCCATGCCCGCTGTCTGCGCCATCGATTTCGGCACCTCCAACTCCGCCATCGCCTTGCCCTCTGCCACCGGCGCTGGCGGCGTGCAACTGGTCGAGCTGGAGCCCGGCCAGCGCACCATGCCCACGGCCGTTTTCTACGCGGTGGAAGGCCTGGCGCCGCATGCCGAGCCGCACCGCCACTTTGGCCGGGCGGCGCTGGCGGCGTATGTGGACGGCATCGAGGGCCGGCTGATGCGGTCGATGAAAAGCATCCTCGGCTCAACCCTGGCCACGCAAGCCACCGATGTCGGCGGCGGCCGGCAGGTGCGCTACCTCGATGTGGTGGGCGGCTACCTGCGCCACCTCAAAACCCTGGCCGAGCGCCAGGCCGGCCAAACGCTGACCCGGGTGGTGCTGGGCCGGCCGGTTTTTTTTGTCGATGACGACCGCGAGCGCGACGCCGCCGCCCAGGCCGCGCTCACCCAGGCCGCCAGCGATGTGGGTTTTGCCGACATCCGCTTCCAGTACGAGCCGATTGCCGCCGCGCTGGATTTTGAGAGCACGGTTGACCGTGAGCAAATCGTGCTGGTGGCCGACATCGGCGGTGGCACGTCTGACTTCTCTCTGGTGCGGGTGGGGCCGGCGCTGCGCCAGCGCATCGACCGCAAGAGCGACATCCTGGCCAACCACGGCGTGCACATCGCCGGCACGGATTTTGACCGCCAGATCGAGCTGTCGCGCATCCTGCCGGCCTGCGGTTACGGCGCGCTGGGCCCCACCGGGCGTGAGGTGCCGAGCAAGGTGTATTTTGATCTGGCCACCTGGCACCTGATCAACACGGTGTATTCGCCCGGCCGGGTGGCCGAGCTGGGCCGGATGAAGACTTTTTATGCCGATGCGCGCCAGCATGCCCGGCTGATGGCGGTGGTCACCGGCCACCTGGGCCACGGCCTGATCGGCCGCGCCGAGGCCGCCAAGATCACCGTGGCCGACGGCGGCGCAGCGGCGATCGACCTGTCGCTGCTGGCGCCGGGCCTGGCGGTGACGTTGGACGAGGCCGGTGCGGTGGCCGCCATCGGCGCCGATCTGGACCGCATTGCCGCTGCCGCTGACCAGACGCTGGCCCAGGCCGGCCTGGCCCGCGAGCGGGTGGATGCGCTGTACTTCACCGGTGGATCGACCGGCTTCAAGCCACTGGCCGGGCGCGTCGCGGCGCGCTTTCCGGCGGCGCGCGTGGTGCGCGGGGATCGGTTTGCCAGCGTGGTGCAGGGCCTGGGCCTGCATGCCCAGCGGGTGTTTGGCCGGCCAGGCTGAGCCCGCCTGCTGCGCGCGCCGATTCAGCCTGGCTCAGCGCTTGCCGCGCGGTCGCGCCACCGGCGCACGGCCACCCGGCGCAGCGGCCGGCGCCGTCTTGCCCGCCGGCGCGCCGGCCCCACCGCGCAGCGCGCCGGCCGCCCGCCGCGCCAGTGCCGGGTGCGGCGCGGCGCCCCGCCCGGTGCTGTGCCCGGCCACCATCGGCCGCGACACATCGGCCATCAGCAGCACGCTGCGCACCAGGTCTTCCACCGCCTCCACCAGCGTCTCGGGCGGGGCCAGGGTTTCGATCTCGGCCAGCAGGTCTTCGGCGTCTTCCAGATCGTCCGGGTCGAGGTGGCGGTACAGCGTGGCCAGCGGCTCCAGCAGCGCCGGCTCATGGCGGTCCATCAGCGTGGTGAACAAATCCACCGCCGTGGCAAAGCCGGCCACCCAGGGCAGCACCGTCTCCGACGGCGTGGCCTGGTCATCGAGCTGGTAAACCCAGGGGTCAAACCACTGGCGCTGGCTGATGGCCTGGTTCAACTGCACGTAGCGGCGGTGCACCAGCGCGCGCATCTGCTGGGCATCGAAGCGCGTGGGTGGTTGGCGCCCGTCCACATCGGCGATGTGGGCCAGCCAGCGCGCCTCGGGCACCGGCTGCGGTTGCAGCAGCACGCCGCACAAGTAGCCGTCGATCATCACCGTGTCCAGCGGCTCCAGCGTGGCGGGCAGGCTGTCCAGCAGGGTTTGCAGGCCGTCCAGTTCGGCCTCGCTCAGCGGGCCGGTGGCGGGGGCAATCGGTGGCGTGCGGGGGTTCATGGCCGGCATTGTCTGCCGGCGGCAGCGCTGGGCGCGCGGCCCGGCGCGCGTGTGCAAAACCCCGCTACACCACCACCGGCTCGGGCTCCAGCCGGATGCCGAAGCGGCCGTACACGCTCTCCTGGATCGCCCGGGCCAATGTCACCACCTCGGCCCCGGTGGCGCCGCCCCGGTTGACCAGCACCAGCGCCTGGCGCTCGTACACCGCCGCGCCGCCGATGGCTTTGCCGCGCCAGCCGCAGGCGTCGATCAGCCAGCCGGCCGCCAGCTTGAAGCGGCCGTCGGCCAGCGGGTAGTGCACCAGGTGGGGGTCGCGGCCGATGATGTCGCGGCACTGCTCGGCGCTGACCACCGGGTTTTTGAAAAAGCTGCCGGCATTGCCGATCACGGCCGGATCGGGCAATTTGGCGCGGCGGATGGCGCACACCCAGTCAAACAGCGTGGGCGCGTCGGGCGCGGCATTGCCGGTCTCGGCCATGCGGCGCTCGATGTCGAGGTAGCCACGCACCGGCTGCCACGGCCGTGGCAGGCGCAGCCGCACCCGGGTGATCAGGCTTTTGCCGGCCAGGCCGCCAAAGCCGCCTTGCTTGAACACGCTGTCGCGGTAGCCGAAGCGGCAGGCCCGGGCGTCCAGGCTCACGCTGCGGCCGGTGACCAAATCCACCGCGTCGAGGGAGTGGAAGCGCTCGGCCAGCTCCACACCGTAGGCGCCGATGTTCTGCACCGGCGCGCCGCCCACCGTGCCCGGGATCAGCGCCAGGTTCTCCAGCCCGGGCAGGCCCTGGGCCAGCGTCCAGGCCACCGCGTCATGCCAGTTTTCACCGGCGCCCAGCTCGACGATCCAGGCGTCGTCCGGCCCGGCCAGCAGGCGCCGGCCCAGCACCTGCACCCGCAGCACCACGGCCTGCGGGTCGCGCGTGAGCACCAGGTTGCTGCCGCCGCCCAGCACCAGCTTGGGCGCGCGGCCCAGCGCGGGGTGGTCCAGCACCCGGCGCACGTCGGCATCACTGCGGATGCGCACCAGGGTGTGGGCCAGCGCCGGCAGGCCAAAGGTGTTGAGCGTGCGCAGATTGCAGCCGCGCTCGATGGCCAGCGGCGGCGCGGTGGCCGGGCTGGCCGGAGGCACGGGCGGCAGGCTGGGCGGGATCGCGGGCGGCATGGGCAGATTCTGGCCGATGCCCCGCCCAGCCCCGGCCATCGGCTGGCCATCCCCGCCCAGCCACCGGCTTGCCGCCACTGCGCCGCGCCCACGCAAGCGCCCCGGCCATGAACAAATGCCTCTTGAAACCGGGCGATGCGACGATATCGAGGCATCGCTGGTGGCCCGCCTGCGGCCCGTGCCCCCGGCACGCACCGCGCGCCAGCGCCCCACAACCCGTCGAGATGCCTGTGACCCTGTCCCAAAACCATGCCCCGCCGCCGCCGCGCCGGCGCTTTCGCGCAGCCGATGTGGCGGTGCAACTCGACATGGTGGTGATCGGCGACATCTGTGTCGGTGTCTCGCTAGCGGGCTACCGCACCGTGGTGGTCGGCTTTTTGAATGACGAATCGGGCAGCCAGGCTGCGCTGTTGGGCGCGCTGGACGCCGCCAACGCCGCCGCGCTGCCTGCGCTGGCGCATGCCGTGAAGGGCGCGGCGGCCAGCCTGGGGCTGCGCGCGGTGCATGCGCTGGCGCAGCGCATCGAGACCGACGGCGCTGGCTTCACGGCAGTTGATTGCCAAGACGCCGCCGCCGCGCTGCGCGACCGGCTGGAGACCACCCGCGCCCTGCTCGACCGCATGGGTTTTGTCTGAAACGCCGCCTTGCGCCGCATCCGGGCGCCCGCCCAGCGCCGCCGCGTGGCAGAATTTTCATTCGCCACCTTTGAACCGCCCGCGCCATGCCCAGTTTCGACACCGTGCTTGAACCCAATCTGGTGGAGTTGCGCAACGCCATCGAGCAAAGCAACAAAGAGATCGCCACCCGCTTCGATTTCAAAGGCTCGGCCGCCCGGGTGGAAAGCACCGAGGCCGGCAAAGACCGCACGCTGCAGTTGCATGCCGACAGCGATTTCCAGATCGCCCAAGTGCGTGATCTGCTCAGCACCAAGCTCAGCAAGCGCGGCGTGGACATCCGGTTTCTTGATTTCAGCGCCAAGATCGAGAAGATGGGCGGCGACAAGGTGCGCCTCAGCGTGCCCGTCAAGCAGGGCATCGACAGCGAGACGGCCAAAAAGATCCAGGGCCTCATCAAGCAAAGCAAGCTGAAGGTGCAGGCCGCCATCCAGGGCGACAGCGTGCGCTGTACCGGCGCCAAGCGCGACGATTTGCAGGCCGCGATGGCACTGCTGCGCAAAGAGGTGGCCGATGTGCCGCTGGCTTTCAACAACTTCCGTGATTGAGCCGTTGGCGGCTTTCCGGCGGCTGGCTAGCGCCGCGCTGCTGGGCGGTTGCGTCGTTGGCGTGGCCCTCGGCGGCGCGGCGCACGCCCAGTCCGTCACGCTGGCCGGCAGCATGGGCACCGACAGGGCATTGCTGGTGATCGACGGCCAGCCGCGCACGCTGGCCGTGGGCGCCACCGCGCAAGGCGTCACGCTGCGCAGGCTGGCCGACGGCCAGGCCGATATCGAGGTCGGTGGCCGGCCCTTCAGCCTGCGGCTGGGCGGTGCGCCGGCGCGGCTGGCGGGGGCGGGCAACGGCGACGCCGTGAACGCGGCCATCGCCAGCAGCGGCGACATCGTGCTGCCGATGGGCCTGGGCGGGCACTTTGGCGGCCAGGGCACGATCAACGGCAAGGCGGTGCAGTTTCTGGTCGATACCGGCGCCACCACCGTGGCGCTCAGCCAGCGCGAGGCCAACCGCATCGGCCTGGACTGGCAGCGCGGCAAGCCCGGGCTGACGCAAACCGCCAACGGCCCGGTGCCGGTGTACGCGATCAATTTGACATCGGTGCGGCTGGGCGGGGTGGAGATCGCCAACGTGGCGGCCATCGTGCTGCCGGCCGACATGCCGATGGTGCTGCTGGGCAACAGTTTCTTGGGCCGCTTCTCGATGCGCCAGGACAGCGATGTGATGCGGCTGGCCAAAAAGCCCTGAGCCGCCTTGCGCGTGCCGGGCTGCGCCACCGGGCCGGGCCGCCCGGTCGTCCGGCCACGGCGTCAATCCGCAGCTTGATGTTTCTTGCCGCGCTGCGGATGTGGAACACTTTGCCGGGCGCGGCCATCTTGCCAAGCATCAAGGAGCACGGGATGGTTGCACGTTGGCTATGGTTGTTTTGCGCCTGCATCCTGGCGGCGTTGGGGCTGGCCAACGCCGCCCCGGCATGGGCCGCCCCGATCAACTTCCAGGCCACCGGGCTGGCCGCCGCCGGGCCGCAAGCGCTGCTGGCGCTGGATTTTGTCGACGGCAACGCCGCGCCCAACAGCCTGACAGCCGGCAGCTTTTTGTCCGACGGCACGCTGGCGCTGCAAAGCCAGACCGGCGCGGTGAGCGGCACGCTGGCCAGTGGCCTGCTGCTGCAGGACAGCGGCTTTTTCAACGAGGCCTTGCTGGCGCTGACAGGCGCCGGCAATTTCAGCTTTGTCTTCGACGCCACCAGCGTCGCGCCGCTGGCCGGCGGCTTTGCCGATGCGTTCTCGATCTTTCTGCTCGACGCCAGCACCGGGCTGTCGCTGGTCGGTACCGACGACCCGACCGGCAACAACGCGCTGCTGCTGTTCTTGATCGACGGCAGCGGCACCGGCCAGTTGCAGGTGTTTGCGCAGACATCGGCGCTGGCACTGGGCTGGAGCGCGGCGGCGGCGGGCGGGGGCGGCGGCACAGCGCCCGAGCCGGCGTCGTGGGCTCCGGTTTTGCTGGCCTTGCTGGCGCTGGCCGGATCGGCCGGCTTGCGCAGCCAGCGCCGGCTGCAGCCTTGGTTGCCGATGTTGCTGGCCGCCCTGCTGGCCACCGGCCTGGGCGCCGCCCAGGCTGCTGACCTGACGGCCAGCGTGCAGATCACCCGCTCGGGTCTGGTGGCCAACCGTGCCACCGGCAGCTTTGATGCGCAGGTGACGCTGACCAACCGGTCCGGCGTCACGCTGCACGGCCCGTTGACTTTGACCCTTGAATCGGCCAGCCCCGCCAATGTGGCGCTGTACAACAGCTACGGCAAAACCGCCAGCGGCGCTGACTTCATCGTGCTGGCGCTGCCCACCGGCACGCTGGCGCCCGATGCGTCGGTGGCCACCACCGTGCGGCTGCTGACGTATGGCCAGGCCGTGGCGCAAACCGTGTTCAGTGTGCAGGGCACGCGGCTGACGGCGGCCAACTCAGCGCAGATCGACATCAGCGGCGTTTACGCGGCGGGCGTGGTTGGGCCCGACCCCACGCCGGTGGGTGCCGGCTGGCAGGTGGCGGTGGACGGCGTGCAACGCGGCAGCACGGACAACGCCGGCAAGTTGAAGATCACCGTGCCGGTGACGGCGCAAACCGTCTCGGTGTCGCGCGCGCCCAGCGAGGGCGGCAGCAGCATCCTGGCCGCGCTGGTGGCCGGCAGCAGTGTGGCGGCCACCGTGCTGGTGGAAGACGGCAAAGAGATCAGCGCCGGCAGCCTGCTGCGCTTTGACCAGGTGCAGCAGGGCCTGCTGGCGCGCAGCGCGGCCAGGGTGTCGCTGCGCTTTTTTCAGGCCGAGCAGATGGTTCGGCTGGGCGCGCTGGACGGCGTCAGCCTGGTCGATATCCTGGGCAATTACAGCAACCTGTCGGCGCTGTTCAGCGTGCAGCCGGACGGCAGCGTGGCGGCCGCACCGGCGGCGTTTTTCCAGGCGCTGGCCGGCAAGACCGGCCGGCTGCGGCTGGAGGTGAGCGGGTCGGACGCCAACGGCGCGGTGCAGGCCGCGTCGGCGTCGTTTTACCTGGCGGATTACCGCATCCGGGTGCAACTGGTGGCGCCGCCGTCCGCCCCGGCGCTGCCGCTGGCCGGCGTGCGTTTGACGGCCAGCGTGCTCAACACCGACCTGCGCTTCACCGCCCAGTCGGATGGCGCCGGCACGCTGCTGCTGCCCGACGTGCCGGCCGGCAACCTGAGCCTGAACGGCGCCACCGCGCTGGCCGGCACCAGCTACAGCGGCGTCGGCACGGCATCGATCACCAAGAATTCATTGATCCGGCTCACCTTGCGCGGCCCGGTGGATGTGCTGAACAACGTGCCGCCGATCACCGTGCTGCCGCTGCCGGCTGGCCAGGCCACCGGGCCGGGTGCCGTGCTGGCCGCCGCCGCGCCCGCCGCGCCCGGGCCGCTCAGCGCCGCCCAGGCCACCGAGGCCGCTGCCCGCCAGCAGTTGCACGCATCGGGCCTGGCCGCGCGGCCGGCGCCAGCCGGCAAGCCAGGCAGCAACGCCGCCATCAACGCGGCCGGCGCCACGTCGGTCACCGTCACCGCCACCGGTGGCGCGCGCGACGCGCTGGCGCAAAACAGCGCCCAGCTCGCGGTCAAGAAGGGCACCAAGAAAGTCACGCTTCGCTACACCGTGGCCACCGCCGAATACCCCACCTACGTGCTGCAGCAAAGCATCTACAACGATGTCTGGAGCGTGTCGGTGCTGGACGCCAACGGCGCGTCGCTGTTTGACATCACGCGCCAGATCAACTCGCAGTTGTCCCAAGAGCCGGTCTGGCGCGCCAACGGCTCGACCGGCGAAATCAAGCAGCAGATCGACACCACGGCGCTGGCCGCTGCCGCCGACACCACGCTGATCGTGCGTGCCACCAGCGTGAACATTGGCGACAGCCTGCTGGCCACCAGCGTCAGCGCCACGCTGGACAGTGCCGAGCCCTTGCTGATCGGCAATATCAGCGCCGATGCCAACCCGGCCACCGCCAATGACGGCAGCTACTACAGCATCCCGCGCCCGGGCGCCGGCAATCTGCTGGCCCGCAGCTTCACGGTCGAGCTGGGCAAGCCATCGGGCGCAACGCTCACCAGCGTCAAAGTCGACCTGCAAAACGCCAGCGGCACCGCGCTGATGACGGTGCTGCAAGACGCCGCACCCGGCACCGCCGATGTGGTGGTGGAAGACCAGACCGACACCACCGCCCGGCTCAAGGTGCGCGCCACTATCAGCAACCCGGCGTCCAGCGTGGCCAGCCAGCCGCCGCCCAGCCGCGACCTGACTTACCACTTTGTCGTCAAGGCCAAAGACGTGGACGGCAATGACCTGAGCGACGAGAAAGACGCCAGCGGCAAGCGCGCGCTGTGGCGCATGCCCGACGGCCTGGGCCGCTACGGCGGGCGCGACACCGGCGGCGACGACTGGGCCGCCCGGGGCACCTACGACTGGCTGGTGACCAACACCGCGCTGGTGCGCGAGATCAATGACATCTCGGGTGAGCACGGCCGCAACATCGGCCATGCCAGCCACGGCCGGGGCACCGACATCGACACCTATCACTACTACCGCTTCCCGGGGGCCGTCAGCGGTGGGCAGAACTACGACAGCCTGGTGGCTGACCTGGTGCTGGCCTTCCAGACCCTGACCGCGCCGCCGCCGCCGGCCGCCAGCGCGGCCTTCAACCGGGTGGCGGCCTGGGTGGCGGCCAGCCGCCTGGGGCTGACCAACCTCACCGCGCTGGGCAGCGTGTCGCAGGTGATTTATTGCAGCGGCACGGCCACCTCGGGCGTGGCCGGCGGCTGGTGCGCGGGCCTGATCCGCACCGGCAACGCCAGCCGCACGGTGGCCGGGCCCACCGGCCCGGTGGTGCAGACGCTGGCCTTCGGCGGCAGCTTCAACAATGCCAAGATGCTGTACCGCAACGACCACAACGACCATGTGCACATCACGTTGAACCCGTCGCAGATCGGCGAGTGAGCGCCGGCCGGCCGGGCGGGTTGGCCGATTTTGGGATCGGTCGGTCGGGGCTGGCGCGGCCTCGGTTTTCAATCAAATCCGGCCCGCCTATCATGCGCAGATGAAGCGCTTGTGGGACATCTCACCCCCCGTTCAGCCGGGCTCGCCGGTGTTTCCGGGTGATGCGCCGTTCAGCCTGGTGTGGGGCGCCACGCTGTCGGCCAGTTGCCCGGTCAACGTCAGCACGCTCACCCTCAGCCCGCACACCGGCGCCCATGCCGACGCGCCGCTGCACTACAGCGCGGATGGCGCGGCCATCGGCGCGGTGGATCTGGCGCCCTACCTCGGGCCGTGCCGGGTGGTGCACGCCATCGGCTGCGGGCCGCTGATTGAATGGCAGCACCTTGAACACGCGCTGGCAGGCTTGCCGCCGCGCCTGCTGGTGCGCACCTACGCCCGGGCGCCCAGCGGCTGGGACGGCGCGCTCAGCGGCTTTGCCCCCGACACCGTGGCCCGGCTGGCGGGCCTGGGCGTGCGGCTGATCGGCATCGACACCGCCAGCATCGACCCGGCCGACAGCAAAACCCTGCCCAGCCACCAGACCATCCGCCGGCTCGGCCTGCGCGTGCTGGAGAACCTGCTGCTCGACGACGTGCCCGAGGGCGACTACGAGCTGATCGCGCTGCCGCTCAAGCTGATGACGGCCGATGCGTCGCCAGTGCGGGCGGTGCTGCGCGAACTTTGACAGTGCGGCCCGACCGACTGCCCAGCCGATGCGCCCAGCCCTGACCCCTGTGACGGCCGCCGCCACGACCGCCGCCGCCGCCGCGATCACCCGCGAGCATGCCCAGGCACTGGACGCCGCCGACACGCTGGCGCCGCTGCGCCAGCAGTTCCACATCCCCGACGGCCTGGTCTACCTCGACGGCAACTCGCTCGGCGTGCTGCCGCGCAGCACCGCCGCCCGGCTGCAGCAGGTCATCCAGCAAGAGTGGGGCCAGGGCCTGATCGGCAGTTGGAACAGCGCCGGCTGGATGGCCTTGCCGCAGCGTATCGGCGACAAGATCGGCACGCTGGTGGGCGCCGGGCCGGGGCAGGTGGTGGTGGCCGATTCCACCTCGGTCAACCTGTACAAGGTGCTGAGCGCGGCGCTGGCGATGCAGCGCGACGCGGCGCCTGGCGGCACGGCTGGGCGCACTGTCATCGTCAGCGAGCGCAGCAACTTCCCCACCGATCTGTACATCGCCCAATCCCTGGGCCGGCAATTTGGCGCCACGCTGCGGCTGGTGGACAGCCCCGCGCAAATCCCTGCCGCACTCGACGATAGCTGCGCGGTGCTGCTGCTGACGCAAGTGAACTACCGCACCGGCCACCTGCACGACATGGCCGCGCTCAGCGCCGCCGCCCACGCCGCCGGCGCGCTGGTGGTATGGGATTTGGCGCACTCGGCCGGCGCGCTGCCGGTGGCGCTGACCGACGACGGCGCTGACTTTGCCGTCGGCTGCGGCTACAAATACCTGAACGGCGGGCCCGGCGCGCCGGCTTTTGCCTGGGTGCGGCCGGCCCATGTGGCGCGCGCCTGGCAACCGCTGGCCGGCTGGATGGGCCATGCCGCGCCGTTTGCCTTCGATCCCGGCTACCAGCCCGCCGCCGGCATGGCGCGCTACCTGTGCGGCACGCCGCCGGTGCTGGCCATGGCCGCGCTGGACTGCGGCGTCGACACCCTGCTGGCGGCCCAGCCGCTGGGCGGCATGGCCGCGCTGCGCGCCAAATCGCTGGCACTGACGCGGCTGTTCATCGACGCGGTAGGCCAGCAGGCCGGCGGCCACGGCCTGCACTTCGTCTCACCCGACGCCGACGCGCAGCGCGGCAGCCAGGTCTGCCTGGGCTTTGCGCCCGGCTCGGTGGGCGACCGGGCCGGCGCCGCCTACCCTGTTGTGCAGGCCCTGATCGCGCGCGGCGTGGTGGGCGATTTCCGGGCCGGCGATGCGGCTTCGGGCGGGGCCGACATCCTGCGCTTTGGCGTGACGCCGCTGTACACCCGGTTTGTCGATGTCTGGGCCGCGGTGGCGCAGTTGCGCGTGGTGCTGGCCACCGAAGAATGGCGCCAGCCGCGCTTCAACCGGCGCGGCGGGGTGACATGAGCTGCCCGTTCTCGCCGGCCGGCCTGGCGCTGGATGGCGCGGATTCGGCCAGCACGCCGCTCGACCCTGGCGCGCCGCGCCACGACGGCGCCCGGCTCGATTTCTCGGCCAGCATGAGCTACGGCGATTACCTGCATCTCGACGCGCTGCTGGGCGCCCAGCAGCCGCTGTCACCGGCGCATGACGAGATGCTGTTCATCATCCAGCACCAGACCAGCGAGCTGTGGATGAAGCTGATGCTGCACGAGCTGCGCGCCGCGATTGCCGCCGTGGCCGGCGACCGGTTGGCGCCAGCCTTCAAGATGCTGGCCCGGGTCTCGCGCATCATGGAGCAACTGGTGCATGCCTGGGACGTGCTGGCCACGATGACCCCGCCCGAGTACAGCGCCATCCGGCCCTACCTGGCGCAATCGTCGGGCTTCCAGAGCTGGCAATACCGCAGTATCGAGTTCTTGCTGGGCAACAAAAACGCCGAGATGCTCAAACCCCATGCCCACGCCCCGGCCCGGCTGGCCGAGGTGGCCGCCGCCTGGCGCGCGCCGTCGCTGTACGACGAGGCGCTGCGCCTGCTGGCCCGGCGCGGCCTGGCCGTGCCCACCAGCCACACCGAGCGCGACTGGACCTTGCCGTATGCCGCCAGCGCCGAGGTTGAGCAAGCCTGGCTCACCGTCTACCGGGCGCCCGACGCGCACTGGGAGCTGTACCAGTTGGGCGAGGAGCTGACCGATCTGGAAGACGCTTTCAAGCTGTGGCGGTTCCGGCATGTCAGCACCGTCACCCGCATCATCGGCCACAAGCCGGGCACCGGTGGCACCGGCGGCGTGAGCTATTTGCAGCGCATGCTGGATGTCGAATTGTTCCCCGAGCTGTGGACGCTGCGCACCGCGCTGTGAGCACCGGCCAGCGGCGCGACCCGCCACGCTGGCTGCACAGCCGCCTGGTGCTGGCCGGCACCGGGCTGCTGGCGGCCAGCCTGCTGCTGGTGGCGCTGGCCTTGGTGGCCCAGCAGCGGCGTGAGTTGCTGGCCAGCAGCAGCGCCGCCAACGCCCTGCTGGCCCGCCTGCTGGACGACCAGGCCCAGCGCACGCTGGCCAGCGTGGACGTGGCATTGAGCGCCGCCGCCGAGCAGGTGGGCGCGCCGCAGGCCAGCGGCGACGGCGTGCGGCTGTCGGCCGGGCTGCTGCGCTCGATGCAGGCGCTGCCGTTTTTGCGCAGCATCAGCCTGGTGGACGGCCAGGGCCGCGTGCTGGCCAGCACCCACAGCGCCAACCTGGGCCGGCTGGTGCCGCGCCAGCGCCTGCTCAGCCCACCGGCGTTGGCCGGGCTGGGGCCGTTGCTGGCCGGCCGGGACCTGGCCGATCTGGCCGATCTGGCAAATCAGGCGGATCAGGCGGATCAGGCGGATGCGGCCAGGGCCGACCGGCCGGGCGGGGCGGTGGTGGCCGGCGCTGCGGCAGCCGACCTGCCACCGAACCTGCTGCCGCTGGTGCGCCCGCTGGGCGCCGGGCCGCAGGCCGACTGGCTGGTGGCCACCCTCAACCCCGACTACTTTGCCGCCCAGTACGCGCTGCTGCTGGGTGATTCGGCCCAGCGCGCTGCGCTGCTTGCGCCCGACGGCCAGCTCATTGCCGCCAGCCCGGGCGTACTTCTGGCCGCCGGCCAGCGGCTGCCGGCGCACCCGGTGTTCAGCCCGCTGCGGCCCGGCAATGCCGAGGGCGCGTCTATCGGTCCGGGCCTGGATGGCCCGCCCGCCCACCGCGCGTTCCGCCGCCTGCGCGGCCAGCCGCTGGTGGTGCTGGTCGAGACGCCCGAGGCCGCGCTCAACGCCCAGATGCGCAGCACCACCATGCAGGTGGCCGCCGCCACCAGCGGCCTGCTGGCGCTGGTGGGCGCGCTGGGCCTGCTGGTCTGGCGCAGCCTGCGCAGCCGCGAGGGGGTGAGCGGTGACCTGGCCGCCGCGCGTGGCAACCTGGCCGCCAAAGACGCCTTCACCGACCGGCTGTTCCAGGTCAGCCCGATCCCGATGGTGGTCAAAGACACGGCCGGCCGCTTTGTCCGCGTCAACAAGGCCTTTATCGACTTGACCGGCCTGGCCACCGAGCGCGTGATCGGCGTCAACCTGGGCCGGCTCTACCCGCCGCATTTGGCCGCCCCGCACGAGGTGCAAGAGCAGATCGCCATCGCCTCGGGCCTGCCGGCCAATTACGAAGAGCAGATCCTCGACAGCGACGGCCTGCCGCGCGACGTGATGATCCGGGTGATGCCCTTCACCGACGCCGGCGGCCAGGTCACCGGCGTGATCAGTTGCCTGACCGATGTGACCGAGTTCCGTGAGGCCGCCCAGCGCACGCTGGAGGCCAAAGACGCGGCCGAGCATGCCAACACCGCCAAGAGCGAGTTTCTGGCCAATATCAGCCACGAGTTGCGCACCCCGTTGCAGGGCATCCTGGGCTTCTCGGAGCTGGGCGGCGCACGCAGCCGCGCCGACGCCCGGCTGCACGAGATGTTCAGCGACATCCACGGCGCCGGCCAACGCATGTTGTCACTGGTCAACAACCTGCTGGATTTGTCGCGGCTGGAGTCCACGGTGGGCGACATCCACCTGGCCCCGACCACCATCGGCCCGACGCTGCGCCCGGTGGTGCAAGAGCTGCGCCAGATGGCGCAAGTGCGCGGGCTGGCGCTGGTGGTGGCCAGTGACTTCCCCCGGCCCGGGTTGGCGCCCGACAGCAGCCCCGCCCCGGCCGCTGGCGATGCGGCCGGGCCGTGGGTGACCGCCGACAGCTTCCGCCTTCAGCAGGTGCTGCGCAATGTGTTGGCCAACGCGATCCGCTTTGCGCCCGATTGCAGTGAGATCGCACTGGCCTGGCGGCTGGACGGCGCCGAGCTGCTGATCACCGTGCGCGACCACGGCCCGGGCATCCCGACCGAAGAAACCGAGCGCATTTTTGAGTCGTTTGTGCAGTCCAGCCGCACCAAAAGCGGTGCCGGCGGCACCGGCCTGGGCCTGGCCATCTGCCGCAAGATCATGGCCGCCCACCACGGCCGCATCAGCGCCCACAACCACCCCGGCGGCGGCGCGGTGTTTGAGATCCGCCTGCCGGTGCTGGCCCGGCCGGTGGCCGTGGGTGGCGCGGCCGGGGCGCCGGCCCCGGTGCACCCGGCGGCGGCCGGGGGCCAGGGCCTGCCGCGTTGAGCACACGCCAGCCGCCGATGCACAGCCTGGACGCAGCCGCGAGTTGGTGCAGGCGCTGCGTGCCGATCAGGCTGCGGGTTCGTCAGGCGATCTGTCGGATGAGCTGCCCGCCGACCTGCAAATCACCCCGGCCGATGATCTGACGGCCGCCTTGGCGCGCTGCCCGTTGCTGGCCACCAACATCCTGCCCACTTTGGCCGACGTGCTGGCAGGCGCGCAGGCCCAGGCCCTGGCCGCACCGCGCCGCAACGGGCCGGTGCTGTTCAAAAGCTGCGGCGCTGCGCTGGGGCACTTGGCCGCCGCCCGCTGCGCAGTTAAGGCGCTTGACGCGCTGGCCCGTCGGCGTGGGCCAGCGCCCGTCACCGCCCCCAGCCGCCGCTGATATCAACCCGCCAGCGGGCTAGACTGCATCTTTTAGTCAACCTTGCCGGAGCCGATCATGGGCGCGCCTGACGTTTTCAACCTCGCATTCACCAGCAGCACCGATGTCGGCCATTTCATCGGTGGCCACGCGGTGGCCGGCGCCAGTGGCCGCCAGCAAGCGGTGTTCAACCCGGCCACCGGGCGGGTGGCGCGCCAGGTGGCGCTGGCCTCGGCCGACGAAGTGGGCCACGCGGTGGCGGCGGCGCTGGCCGCCCAGCCGGCCTGGGGCGACACCGCGCCGATCCGCCGCGCCCGGGTGCTCAACCAGTTTTTGCAACTGCTCAACCAGCACAAAGATGCCCTGGCCGCGATGATCAGCGCCGAGCATGGCAAGGTGTTCACCGACGCCCAGGGCGAGGTGGCACGCGGCATCGACATCGTTGAATTTGCCTGCGGCGCGCCGCAGTTGCTGAAAGGCGATTTCACCGAGCAGGTGGCCACCGGCATCGACAACCACACGCTGCGCCAGCCGCTGGGCGTGGTGGCCGGCATCACACCGTTCAACTTCCCGTGCATGGTGCCGCTGTGGATGTTCCCCATCGCGCTGGCCGCCGGCAACGCCTTCATCCTCAAACCCAGCGAGCGCGACCCAAGCTGCGCCATGCTGATGGCCAGCCTGCTCAAACAAGCCGGCCTGCCCGACGGCGTGTTCAGCGTGGTGCAGGGCGACAAGGTGGCGGTGGACGCGCTGCTCACCCACCCCGATGTCAAGGCGATCAGTTTTGTCGGGTCCACAGCCATCGCGCAATACATCTACCAGACCGGTGCCCAGCACGGCAAGCGTGTCCAGGCACTGGGCGGTGCAAAAAACCACCTGGTGGTGATGCCCGATGCCGATGTTGAGCAGGCGGTGGACGCGCTGGTGGGCGCGGCCTACGGCTCAGCCGGTGAGCGCTGCATGGCCATCAGTGTGGCGGTGCTGGTGGGCGACATCGCCGACAGCGTGGTGCAAAAGGTGGCGGCCCGTGCCCGCGCCTTGAAGGTGATGAACCCGATGGACCTGGCGGCCGAGATGGGCCCGATCGTCACCCAACAGGCCAAAGACCGGATCGAGGCCTACATCGGCACCGGCGTTGAAGAAGGCGCCACGCTGGTGGTGGACGGCCGGGGCTTGACCGTGGCCGGGCTGGAGGGCGGCTTCTTCACCGGCGGCACGCTGTTTGACCATGTCACGGCGGCGATGCGCATCTACCGCGAAGAGATCTTCGGCCCGGTGCTGGTGTGTGTGCGCGTGCCTGACTTTGCCAGCGCGCTGCAGCTCGTCAACGGCCATGAATACGGCAACGGCGTGGCGCTCTACACCCGCGACGGCGGCATCGCACGAGAGTTTTCTCGCCGGGTGCAGGTGGGCATGGTCGGCATCAACGTGCCGATCCCGGTGCCGATGGCCTGGCA